>DATMSG010000347.1:0-6525 GCA_035565515.1 Devosia sp. | reverse complement strand
ACCAGCGGCGCCACGGCCTTGATCGATTCCTGCCGATTGGTGGTGGCGTAGCAGATGTCTTCCTTGTGCGGCCCGTTGATGGCGGGGAAGCGGGCGCGAAGGGCGGCGACGATCTCGCGCGTGTCATCGACGCTGAGTGTCGTCTGCGTCACGAAGGCGAGGGTTTCCGGGTTTTTCGGGGTGAAGGCATTGGCATCGTCCACCGTCTCGATCAGCGTGACGGCGCCTGCGGGCAATTGGCCCATAGTGCCGATCACTTCGGGGTGACCGGCATGGCCGATAAGCACGATTTCGTGGCCTTCCTCGAAATGGCGCGAGGCCTCCACATGCACTTTGCTGACAAGCGGGCAGGTGGCATCGAGGAAGAACATGTTTCGCGATTTTGCATCGGCCGGCACGCTTTTGGGCACGCCATGGGCCGAAAAGACCACGGGCGCCTCGGTTTCGGGGATCTCGTCGAGCTCTTCGACGAATACCGCACCCTTGGCCTTAAGCCCTTCCACCACGTATTTATTATGCACGATGGCATGGCGCACATAGACGGGAGCGCCGTATTTCTGCAGCGCCAGCTCCACGATCTGGATGGCACGATCGACGCCCGCGCAAAATCCGCGCGGTGCGCATAACAGAATATCGAGATGTGGCCGTTTTTCCATGAGAGATCAGATGCTTTCCGCGCCGGGCCAAGTCAAGTGCTGTTGCAGCCGCACCGGAGCCTGGGGCAGTATGAGGACGAGATGATGTCAGGGACGGTTTCGCGGTGAGTCTTGCGCAGGAAATGTTTGCGATTGCCCCGGCCGAGGGGAAGGCAAACCTCACCGCCGCCCAATTGAAGCTCCTGGCCGGCAAGGCGCGCTGGATTTTTCGCGTCGGCGAGGCGGGTTTTCCGACGGTTCCCACCATTGCGATCACCCGGGCGGCCTGGGACGCCTTGCAGGCCGAGCGCACGCGGCTCGATACGCGATTGCGCACCCACTGGATCGCCTGTCTCTTCAAGCTCGTGGCCAAGGACGGCAAGGCGCCGCTGCTGGTGGTGCGCACCTCGGCCGGCAATCACAATAGCGGTTTGCAGCCGGCCCGCGTGGGCATAGCCGCGCCGACGGCACCCGAAGACTCCGTCGATCCGACGCGGCCGCTGGCCAAGGCCATCAAGCAGGCCTTTGAAAGCTATGGGTTTTCGCAGGGCGGCTGGGCGAATTTTCGCGGCGAGGACGACCGGGCCCGCCAGATCGTGCTTGTTCAGGCAACGGCCGAGGGCGAGCTGGAGCAGTTTCTCACCCGCAATGCAGCGACCGGCGCGCTGGGTCCGGCGCCGCTCAATGGCGCATCGCTGCCGCGCCTGCCCGAATCCGTGGGCGCGCTGATTTCATTGCTCGATGCCAAGGCGGGCCGGCACATGGCCTGCCTTGTCGCTATCCAGAAGGGCAAGGTGCAGTTCCTCTCGGCGCGGCCGGTGCAGGCTTCGGCGGCAGCCGAGCTCGAGGCGGCGGTCGATCGTGTGCACAGCAAGATCTGGTCGCCGCATAATGCGGTCAGCCGCGTCGATCCCAATCGCTTGCCGCAATTGCTGCATCCGCGCATCAAATCGACCGAGGATGTGACCCCGATTGCGACGGGGCTCGGAGTTTCGCCGGGCGCGGCGAGCGGCATCATCACCTTTTCGGCCGAAGATGCGGCGCGGCTGCGGGCGCGCGGCAAGCATTGCATTCTCGTGGTCAACGAAACCGGGCCCGCCGACATCGAGGGCATGAAGGCGGCGACGGGCATCCTGACCGCGCGCGGCGGCATGACCAGCCATGCCGGCGTCATCGCGCGCATCACGGGAAAACCCTGTGTGGCGGGCGTGCGCACGCTCTCGGTCGATACCAATGAAATGGTCTGCCGCATAGGCTCGCGCGAATTGCGGCCGGGAGACCGGCTGACCATCGATGGCAGCGACGGCTCGGTCTATCTCGGCACGCTGCCGCTGGCCCAGCCTCATATCGGGGGCAATATCGGCACGCTGCTCGGCTGGTCCGATGCCAGCCGCTCCATTGCCGTGCGCACCAATGTGGAAACCGTCGAATCGGCGGCGACGGCCCTGAGCTTTGGCGCGGAAGGCATTGGCCTCGCCCGTTCCGAGCACATGTTCTTCTCGCCCGAGCGCCTCGTGGCGCTGCGACGCATGATCCTTTCCGAGGATGAAGAGGCGCGTAGCCTGGCGGTCAATGGCCTCGTCGATTTCCAGACCGGGGACTATTCGGCGCTGTTCTCGGTCATGGGCGGTCTGCCGGTGACGGTGCGTCTCTTCGATCCGCCCCTGCACGAATTTTTGCCGCGCAATGACGAGGAAATCGAGGAAACCGCAGCCTCGCTCGGCGTGGCGGTGCGGGCGCTGCGTCTGCGGCTGGAGCGGATTGCCGAGGTCAATCCGATGCTCGGGCATCGCGGGGTTCGGCTTGCCATCACCTATCCCGAAATCCTGCAGATGCAGATGCAGGCGGTCATCGCCGGGGCACGGGAGGCCAGCGAGCGGATCAACAAACCGATCCCGGTGGAAGTCATGGTGCCCTTCGTTTCGACGGCGAGCGAGGTCGCCTGGGTGCGCGAGCGCACCATGGCGATCGTCGCCAATTCGGGGCTGAACAAATCGGAGAAGGTGAAATTCTCCTTCGGGACCATGATCGAATTGCCGCGCGCCTGTCTCCGGGCCGGGGACATTGCCGGTATGGTCGATTTCATCTCCTTTGGCACCAATGACTTGACGCAGACGACCTTCGGGATTTCGCGCGACGATGCGCCGACCTTTCTTACGGTCTATCAGCGCAAGGGCATTTACGAGCGCGATCCCTTTGTCACCATTGATGAAAAGGGCGTGGGCGAGATGATTTCCATCGCCATCCAGCGGGGCAGGGCGGCCAATCCGCGGCTGAAAATCGGCATTTGCGGCGAGCATGCCGGGGACCCGGTATCGCTGAAATTCTTCTCGGGGCTCGGGGTCGATTATGTCAGCTGCGCGCCCTATCGCGTGCCCGTGGCGCGGCTGACGCTGGCGCAAGCGGCAACCTGACGCGGCACACTTTTCAATGAGCCCATTTCAATCGCGGGCATTGGTCACGATATAAGAACGTGACAAAAGACTGGCGAGAAGACGTGGGGGAATAATGCTGGTAAACCGGATTGAAGCTTTAGCGGCGTTGACTGTGCTGGGCGCGATGTTTGCGGCTCCGGCCTTTGCGCAATCTGGTGCGCTATGCGCGGCAATTGGCGTGGATGCGGAAAGACTTGCCTGCTACGACGGCATTTTCCGCAACGGGGCGGATGGCGGCGATGCGCTGAGTGTCAGCTTTGAATCCGAACAGCTTATTCCGGCCCGGCCGAGCGGCCGCATGCCCGCGACCATGACCATTACCTGCGATGCGGGCACGCTGACTGCCTCCTTTGCCTATGCCGGCAATACCATGTCGGCGCTGGGGCGCGATGCGGGGATCACGCTGCAGGCCGACCTGCAATCGCCGCGCAGCCGCACGCTGCTGGTCAATTCGACCAATACGGCGCTGGTGATCGACAATACCGCCGATACGCTGGCCTTTCTCGATATGCTGGCCGGGGCGCAGAACCTGACGACGCGGGTGACGCCGGTCAATTCGCGATCGCTCTCGGTGCGCTTCAATCTTGCCGGCGTGCTCGACCAGATCGAGCCGGTGCGGGCTGCCTGCTCCTAGCCGACATCGGCGCAAAGTCGCCTGGCGCTTCCCGCCCGGTGGGCTGGTGCTGCGACAAAACAGCCAATCACATTTCTGCCCCCTGATGGCCGCGCTTTGACCTTTTGCGTGCCCGTTTGCCTCTTTACTCGGCGCTAACCTTAATCAGAGATCATCACAAACGTCGGCATTTTAGCGTCACTTTTGCCGGTCTTGTTCGTGTTGCGTAGCGTTGAGTAGAGTTTTATGGCCCATCCACACCGGCCGGTCGTGCGTCAGCACGCGGCCAGAGCGGTTCGCCGGGGATTGCCCCTCGCCAGGACGATGGCGTTGGGCGTCGTTGCGTCCCTGGCCTATGCAGGCCTTGCCGGCGGTGCCTTTGGCCCTTCTGCCGATCTGCCCCAGCCCGAAACTGCAAAACCCGAACTCGCTTTGGCGAGCCTGAGCTATTCCGGCGCCGATCCCGTCATTACCGGCTCGGTCGACCATCTCTTTGAAAGCGCAAGCTTTACCGGCCCCAACCGCTCGGAAAAGACCGATCGCTACAAGCCGGCGATCGATGTCGTGGCCTTTTCGCAGAATTTCGAGGAAGCCCGCATTCGCATCGCTTCATTGCGCGATCCCGCGGGCGATCCCAATGTACTCGGCCAGTCGCGCATTGCCGGGCTCGAGGACGTGCCGGAAGAGACCGGGCCGCGCATGTCGGTCGCTTCGATCGATCCGGCAACGGCCGCCGCGCTCGATGCCATTGCCGGCATTGCGCCGCAGACCGCTTCGCTGACCCCGGCCGACCCCATCCCCGCCATGGCGTCCGAACAATTGGCCTATGCCCGCGCCAACGCCCCGGTTACCGGGGCTTTTTCGAGCACCGCGGCCGTCGAGGTTTCGGATCGCGAAAAGTGGTGCCTGGCCACGGCGATCTATTTTGAAGCGCGCGGCGAGGCCTATCGCGGGCAGGTCGCCGTGGCGCAGGTGGTGATGAACCGGGTGAAAGATCACCGCTATCCCGATACCATTTGCGGCGTGGTGTTCCAGAACCAGAACAAGCGCAATGCCTGCCAGTTCTCCTTCGCCTGCGACGGAATTCCCGAAGTCGTCAGCGAACGCGAGCCCTGGGCGCAGGCCGAAGATATTGCCGATCGCTATCTCAAGGGCGAGCTCTATCTCACCGAAGTGGGCAATGCGACGCATTACCACGCAACCTATGTGCGCCCCGCCTGGGCCCCGCGCATGGAAAAGGTGACCCAGATCGGGCTTCACGTCTTCTACAAGTTCAAGCGCGGCTGGCTATTCGGTTAGCAATACCAGAAGTTTGCGGTCGAGATGCAGGTCGAGGTCCGCGTGTCGCCGCGATGCGTCTTGTAGGTCGAGATCGAGACATAGGAATTGCCGGAATAGGTCCTGAGCTGGGTCCACTGGCCGTTGTTCCAGCTCGAAAAGCTGAATTTGTTCCGGGGGTTATCCGGCTCGATAATGCCCGGATACTGCACATGGGGCGAAGCGATGCCGTCGCTTGAATAGGTGCCGGTGGATGTGCGCGTGATGGTGACATAGCTCACGCGGCCCCCTTCGATCTTCTTGACCGTATGGGTCTCGAGCGGATCGGTGGAGACCCAGTCTTCGTAGGTGATGCCATGGTCTTCGCCCAGGATGAGCAGCTTGCTTGGATCGAAACCATCGGCGCGGACGGAGGCCAGGGACAGCACGAGAGCGGCGGCGATCAGGCTCAAAAGCGTGGGCAGGGTCGGCAGGTTCATGGCGGGCGTCCCATTCTGATCCAGTGCGAGCGCACGATTAACGGATCAGTAACCATGAAGATGCGGCGAAGCGACCCTTTCCTTAAGCCTTGGTTAATTCTGCCACGGGTTCAGGGGGCGGGGATAAGTTCGGCTATGGTCTCGAACGTAGCGATGAAACGATCATGGGCTTCGCGCGTCGGCCAGGGCTGGATCAGGCGGTCGAAATGCTCGATCTCGAAGGCTGCAACCCCCGGTTCGCCAAAGAATTTTATCGCTTCGGCGGGTTCGAAACCGGCAAGGCTGGTGGCTTCGAAATAGGCGGCTTCCTGGTCGGCTTTCTTCATCTGTTTCTTGAGCGCGACAGATTGGGTGGCCGGCAAGGAAAAGCGCAGGTAGATCGCTGAAAGTAAACGGTTTTCGACGTCCTTGTAATTTCCCCCCATGGCGGTTTTGAAGGGGGAAATGATGTCGCCCATGACATATTCGGGCGCGTCGTGGAGGAGCGTCTGGAGCAGATGCGCCGGCGCCGCCTCGGGATTCGCGGCGCGGAACAGTTCGAGCACGAGAACGGAATGCTGGGCGACGGAAAAGGGATAATCGCCAATGGTTTGGCCGTTCCAGCGGGCAACGCGCGCCAGGCCATGCGCGATGTCGGACAGCTCCACATCGACGGGGGAGGGGTCGAGAATATCGAGGCGGCGACCCGACAGCATGCGCTGCCAGGCACGTGAACTTGTGCGGGCCATAGGGGTCGAGTTCGTTAGCAGACTGTTACCATCGACACTAACAGATGCCGCCGATTCGAGAAGGAATGGTGAAAGGGTTTGGGGAAGGTCTCAGCACTTCCCCCACCGCATCCAGTCAAACCGGCACCCCCTCCCCTTGCGGGGAGGGAGGGGGTGTACGGCAGGAGGCTATTCAGCGTCTTCGGTGACGGCTTCGCCGAACTGATAGGTCGCCCAGGCGGGGAGGGTGAGGGTGACGCGTTTGCCGTGGACGGTCGCGGCAGTGGCGTCGGTAATGCGGTCGAGGCGGAGGATGGCGACGGCTTTTCCGTCAACGACCTGGCCCACGGTGCCGGCCTCGCGGCCGCCGGCGATGAC
>DATMSG010000346.1:0-16008 GCA_035565515.1 Devosia sp. | reverse complement strand
GTCTTGACGGTCAGGCGCTGGAAGCGGCGCAGTAGGCGTCAGTTCCGCTGCGAGATGAAACGGGCGCCGGCTCTGCTGGCGCCCGAACTGTTTCAGCCTGCGGTTTGGGGTTGGGCGGCGCGGCGGGTGTTGAGGATGCAGGCCGCGATGATGAGACTGCCGCCGAGCCAGAGCTGGGGGCCGGGGATTTCGGAGAAGAAGAAGAAGCCCAAAAGGCCGGCCCAGATCAGCGCGGTATAATCGAGGACGGCAAAGACGCTGACCGGGACGCGGCGGAGACCATTGATGAGGAGGAGGAAGCCGACGGCGCCGAGGAGGCCGATCAGCGTGCCAAGGCCGGCGATTTCGGGCGTGATGGCGGGCCAGGCGCCGAGGGCGAGGGGCGAGACGAAAATGGCGGCGAGGAGCGACTGACCCATGGTCATGGCGGCGGGGTCTTCGCGGCCGGAATGATGTTTGAGCAGCGCGACCACGACCGCATAGGTGAGCGGGGCGAGGAGAGCGGCGGCCCAGGCCAGGGCGTCGCCATCGACGGCGCCGAAGGGATTGGCGCGGCCGGCAAAGATGATGGTGGCAGAGCCGGCGGCGCCGAGGCCGAGGGCGAGCCAGGCGAAGGGGCCGATCTTTTCGCGGAAGAAAATGGCCCCGAGCAAGGTCACATAGACCGGGGCGGTCATGCCGAGGGCGGCGACCACGGCGAGCGGCAGGTGGGTGACGGCGTAAAAGAACAGTGAGGCGGTGACGACGAGAAGGGCGGCGCGCTGGGCCTGGCGGCCGAGGTCGGCCTTTTTGGGCCAGGAGGCGCCGGTGAGGGCGATCCACAGGATCAGCCAGATGGCAGCGCCGAGATAGCGCAGGAACACGACCTGAAAAGTGGTCAGGTCGGCGCCGAGCGCCTTGGCGACGGCATCCATGCAGCACATCAGGACGATGCCGGAGGCGCAGAACAGCATGCCGTTGAGGGATTTCACTTAGAGATCCTTGGAAAGAAAGCTGCGTGTGCGGCCTTTGGGGAAGTTCGGCAGGGTGCCGAAGACGGTGTAGCCGGCCTTCTGGTAGACGTGCAAGGCGTGTGGATTGAAGGTGTCGATATAGGCGCCGTGGCAGCCGCGATTGCGGGCTTCGGCTTCGGCGCTTTCGAGCATTTGTCCGGCAAGGCTTTGGCCGCGCTGGTCTTCTTCGACCCAGAGCCACTGCACATAGAGCCAGCCCCAGGCGGTGTAGCCGGAAATGCCGGCGACCAGTTCGCCATCGCCGGACCGGACGAGGACGGCCAGCGGGCGGCGCTCTGCGGGGCCGACATCGGCCTCGTTGAAACTGGTAAGGCCCTTGCCGATCCGCTCGAGATCGTCGGCGGCGGGGGTTTCGGTGACCTCCATGGAGAGGATGGACATGGTCAGGCGGCCAGGATGCCGCCGGTCAGCGGATGGGGCGCGCCGGTGGTGGTCGGGAAGCTGATGGGCAAGCCGCGGAGGACGCGGACGGCGAGGAAGGCGAAGCATTCCGCCTCGATGGCGTCGCCGCGCCAGCCGGCGGCTTCGGCCGGGACGGCCTCGACGCCAGCGCGGGTTTTGAGCATGGCCATGATGGCGGGATTGTGCCGGCCGCCGCCGCAGACGACGAGCTTTTCAGGGCGCTGGGGCAGGAGGTCGAGCGCCTTGCCGACGGCGCCGCAGGTGAAGGCGGTGAGGGTTGCCGCGCCATCATCGGCGGAAAGGCCATCGGCCATGGTGGAGAGGAAGTCGAAGCGGTCGAGGGATTTTGGATAGGGGGCGCTGAGGTAGCGGTGGGTGAGGAGTTTGGCGAGGCGTTCTTCGTCGATCTTGCCGCGGAGGGCCATTTCGCCGTTGCGGTCCATGTCGCCGAGGCCGAGGCTCTTCACAAAATCATTGATCGGGGCGTTGGCGGGGCCGGTGTCGAAGGCGATGAGCTGGTCCCTGCCATCCCAGAAGGTGACATTGGCGACGCCGCCGAGATTGAGCACCGCGGTCTTGCCGTCGGTGGCGCCGATCTTTTTGAGGAGGGCCTGATGGTAGAGGGCGGCAAGGGGCGCGCCCTGTCCACCGGCGCGGACGTCGGCGGAGCGGAAATCATAGGCGACGGGGATGCCGAGGAGATCGTGCATCAGCTTGCCATTGCCCAGCTGCCGGGTGGCGCCGATGCGGCCGGGCTGGGGGGCACGGTGGAGGACGGACTGGCCGTGGAAACCGACGACGCCGATGTCTTCGTTTTTGAGGCCGGCGTCCTTCACCAAGGCGGCGACGGCGGCGGATTGGGCGCGGGTGAGGGCGTCTTCCGCTTCAGCGAAGATGGCGGGCTCGGGGCCGTCAAAAGCCCAGGTGCGGGCCTGGGCGAGGGTTTCTTCGAGCTGGTCGCGGATCGATTGGGGATAGGGCGCGAGGGTATAGGCGCCGAAACTTTCGACGGTCTCGCCATCGGTGCGGAGGAGGGCGACGTCGATATTGCCATCGAGCACCGTGCCGGTCATGAGGCCAACGGCCCAGATTGGTTCAAAGGTCATCTGATTTACTCGGCGTTGATGCGGTCGCCCACGGCCCGGCGCAGCGCAAAGATGCCGCTGTCGAAATGGCGGGTGGGGTGGACGCGATTGGTGAGGAGGGTCCAGGCGTGGCCGCGGGCGAAGTCGATCCAGATGCCGGTGCCGGTGAAGCCGGTATGGCCGATGGTTTCGGGGGTGCAGTTGTCGCCGCCGGACCAGCCGTCATAGGGGCGCTCCCAGCCATGGGTGCGGCGGGCACTGAGGGGGGTGCGGATCAGCGCGTCGGGGCCGGCATGGGTGAGTTTGTCGCCGGCGAAATCGAGCATGGAATGGACGGTGCCGAAAAGGCCGGCATTGCCCGCGCCCTGGAGAGCCGAGCAATTGTCATCGTGCACTTCGCCCACGAGGACGCGGTGGCGCCAGTAGCAGAGTTCGGTGGCGGCGGCCTCTTGCGGATCGGCTGACCAGGCAAAACCGGGGCCAGGGTCCTGTTCGCGCAGCCATTTGCCGTGGATGCGTTCGAGGGCGAAACCGAGAAGGATGAAATTGATGTCGGAATAGACGGCGGGGCCGGCGGGGAATTCGTGCTGCAGGAGGAACGTGCGCAGCAGGTCCGGGTCGCGGCCATAGGTATAGAGCGGGAAGACGGCCGGGAAGGGCGTCTGGTGGCCGAGGCACTGGCGGAAGGTGATCTTCCGTTCCCAATTGTCGAGATTGTAGTGGCGGTAATCGGGCAGGATGGTGGTCAGCGGCGCATCGAGATCGATGGTGCCGGCTTCGGCGAGGGCCAGGATGCGCTCGGTGGTGAAGGCGACCTTGCTGATCGAGGCAAGGTCGAACCAGGTGTCTTCGGTCATCGGGCGGCTGGTGGGGACGGTTTGGGCCGAGCCCACGGCGCGGGTGGCGCGGTTGCCGTCGCGGTCGATAACGCCGAGAACGCCGCCGGGGATGCGGCCGGAGGCGATGGCTTGTTCGAGGGCGGGGAAGGCCCGCTCCAGCATGTCTTGCGGCTTGGTCATTGGGTTTCCTCGATGCGAACGCGATGGTCCTGGCCGGCCTCGCGCCAATTGGCCGGGGGCGGTTCGTAGCCCGCGGGGCGGACGAGGGAGGGAACCTGGGTGGCATCGAGCGCAAAATGCTGGCGGCGGCGCTCGATGGCAGGGACGGCGGAGATCAGGCGTTTTGTATAGCTGTGCTGCGGATCGGCGAGGACCGAGCGGGCTTCGCCGATCTCGACGATCTGGCCGGCATACATGACGGCGATGCGGTGGGCGATGCGTTCGACCACGGCCATATCGTGCGAGATGAAGAGAAAAGCGAGGCTGAATTCGCGCTGGAGATCGACGAGGAGATCGAGGACGCGGGCCTGAACCGAAACGTCGAGGGCGGAGACGGCCTCATCGAGCACCACGACATCGGGATTGAGCATCAGCACGCGGGCGATGCAGAGGCGCTGGCGCTGGCCGCCGGAGAACTGATGGGGATAGCGGGTGAGCACATCGGCGGGGAGGCCGACGCGATCGAGCAGGAACCGCATTCGGTCACGCAGGGCATCGTCGAGTTTCTGGCCATTGGCGATGGCGGGCTCGGCCATCAGCGCTTCGACATTGAGGCGCGGATTGAGCGAGGCGAAGGGGTCCTGAAACACCATCTGGATGGGGCGGCGCGAGCGGCCGGGTTTGGCGGCGATGGCGCCGCGGTGTTTTTCAGCGAGACCCAGAATGGCGCGGGCGGTGGTGGATTTGCCGGAGCCGCTTTCACCGACAATGGCGAGGGTTTCGCCGGGCATGAGATCGAAGCTGACGCCATCGACGGCGTGGATGGCGCCCCTGGGCTTGAAGAGCCCCTTCTTCACCGGGAAGCGGACGACGAGGTCGTCTACCTTGATGATGGGTTCGCTTGTCGCACTGCGCTCACTGTCGGAGCGGACGGCCTTGCCGGAGGTGAAGTGGGGGACGGCGTTGAGGAGGTGCTTGGTGTAGTCGTGCTGCGGATTATCGAGCACGGCGTCGGTCACGTTCTGCTCGACCGCGATTCCGTGTTGCATGACCATGATGCGGTCGGCAATGCCGGCGACGAGGCCGATGTCGTGGGTGATGAAGATCATCGACATGCCGGTTTCGGCGCGCAGTTCGGCAAGGAGCGCCATGATCTGGGCCTGCACGGTGACATCGAGGGCCGTGGTCGGCTCGTCGGCGATGAGGAGGCGCGGGCTACTGGCGAGGGCCATGGCGATCATGACGCGCTGGCGCATGCCGCCCGAGAGCTGGTGGGGATAATAGGAAAGGCGCGATTTGGCGTCGGGGATGCGGACGCGTTCGAGCACGTCGAGGGCAGCGCGTTCGGCTTCGGCGCCGCGGAGGCCGCGATTGAGGCGGAAGGCTTCCTCGATCTGGGCGCCGATAGTGTGCACCGGATTGAGCGAGGTCATCGGCTCCTGGAAGATCATGCCGACATCGCGGCCGCGAATGGTGCGGAGGATTTTTTCGTCTGATCTGGCGACGTCGAGGGTGGAGCCGTCGCTGCGTTGCAGGAGGACGGAGCCATTGGTGATGCGGCCGCCGCCGAAATCGACCAAGCGATTGACCGAGAGGGCGGTGACGGATTTGCCCGAGCCGCTTTCCCCGACAATGGCGAGGGTTTCGCCGGGCGCGAGGTCGAAGCTGACGCCCTTCACCACTTCATTGGCGGCAGGGTTCTGGCCGAAGCCGACGCGGAGGTCGCGGACGGAAAGGAGCGGGGTCATGCTTCTCTCCTCTGGGTGCGGGGATCGAGAATGTCGCGCAGGGCGTCGCCGGTGAGGTTGAAGCCCAAAATGCCGAGCATGATGGTCAGGGCCGGGAAGAGCATCAGCCAGGGGGCCTGGGTCATGAGATTCTTGCTTTCGGCCAGCATCAAGCCGAGCGAGGGGGTGGGCGGCTGGGTGCCGAGACCGAGGAAGGACAGGCCGGCTTCGGTGAGGAGGGCCCAGGCGAGGGCGAGGGTGACCTGGACGGCGAGCGGGGCGACGAGATTGAGCAGCAGGTGATGGCTCAGAATATAGGGCTGGGAGCTGCCGAAGGTGCGGGCGGCGTCGACGAAGTCGCGTTGTTTCAGCGACAAAGCCGGGCCGCGGACGACGCGGGCGAAGATGGGCGTATAGACCACGGCGATGGCGGCGACGCTGGTGCCGGTGCCCGGGCCGACAATGGCGATGATGAGGAGGGCGAGGAGGATGGCGGGGAAGGCCAGCAGCACGTCCATGATGCGCATCAGGATGCCATCCCACAGGGTGCCCCACCAGGCAGCGAGAAGGCCGATCACGGTGCCGAAGAGGGTGGCGAGGGCGACTGAGGAGAAGGCGATGATCATCGACTGCTTGATGCCGACCATGAGGCGGCTGAAGGTGTCGCGGCCGAGAAGGTCGGTGCCGAACCAGTAGTTGGTGCTGGGCGGTTTCAGCCTATCGATGGCGAAGAGCTTTAGCGGGTCGCGCGGGGTGAGGCCCAGCGTGCCGAGCAATGCCGCGAGCAGGTAGAGCGCGATGATGGCGAGGCCGATGCGGCCGGAGGGGTGGCGCAGGAAGGCGCGAGCGAGCTTTGACATCAGCGGCCCCCGATCCGGATGCGCGGATCGAGCGCGACATAGGCGAGATCGACGAGCAAGTTCACCAAGAGGAAGTTGAAGGCGATGAAGAGGACGGTGCCCTGGACGAGCGCATAGTCGCGCTGGGTGATGGCATCGAGGACGAGGCGGCCGAGGCCGGGCAGGGCGAAGATCTGTTCGACGATGACGGCGCCGCCGAGGAGATAGCCGAATTCGACGCCGGAAAGGGTGACGACCGGAATGAGCGCATTGGGGAGGGCATGGCGCCAGACCACGCTGCGCTGCGAGGCGCCCTTGGAGCGGGCGGTGCGGATATAATCGTCGCTGAGGACATCGAGCATGGCCGAGCGGGATATGCGGGTGACCGAGGCGGCGAAGGCAAAGCCGAGGGTGATGGCGGGGAAGATCAACTGACCCAGGCTGGCGAGCGGATCGGCGAAGAGCGGCGTAAAAGTGCCCATGGCGGGGACGAAGCCGAAAAAGACCGACAGGACATAGATGATGAGCACGCCGATGACGAAGCTGGGTGTCGATTGACCGAGCATGGCGAGCATGCGGACGATGAGATCGCTGGGCTTTTCATTGCGGGTGGCGGCGAAGACGCCGAGGGGGACGCCGACGCCGAGGGCGATGACCATCGACATCAGCGCCAATTGCAGGGTCAGCGGGAAGCGTTCGAGAATTACGCTGAAGACCGGGCGGCCATAGATCGAGGAAATGCCGAGATCGCCCTGGAAGAGGCCGGAGAGCCAGCGCAGATACTGCGACCAGACGGGTTGATCGATGCCGAAATAGGCGGCGAGGGCGGAGCGTTGCGCGGGGGTGAGGAGGCCCGCTTCGGTGCCGAGCATGGCGGTGATCGCATCGCCGGGTACCATGCGGATCGAGACGAAGACGAGAACCGAAACCCCGAGCAGGATCAGTGGGAACGTCAGGAGGCGTTGCACCACATAATTCATCGAACGCCGTCTCCTGGATAAAAAGGGACCGGCCCTTGGGCCAGTCCCGAACTTAAGATGAAAACTACTGGATCGTCACTTCGGTGAGGCCGAACAGCGTGCCGGTCGGCGAGGGCACGAAGCCCGAGACCGTCTTGAGCTGGGCGGTGTAGCCATAGCCGGTGGAGAGCCAGAGCCAGGGGGACTGTTCGACCAGGTGATTTTCGAACTTGTGGAAGATTTCGACACGCTTGGCCGGATCGGTTTCGGCCTGGCCTTCGCGCATCAGGGTGTCGAGCGTGTCATCCACGAAGTTGGACACCTTGAGGAGGTTGCCGTCCTTGGTGAAGTAGCGGTTGTACATCGGGAACGGGTCGGGACGGCCGCCATTCTGGGCCACGGCCATGTCGAAATTGCCGGCGAGCCAGGTATCGACATAGACGTTGAGTTCCATCATCTCGATCTCGAGCTTGACGCCGATTTCGGCGAGCTGGGCTTGGAGCACCTGGGCTTCGGAAGCGGCGACCGGGGGTTCGCCCGTCGCGCCGATGACCTTGGCGGTGAAGCCGGTGACACCCGATTCAGCCATGAGCTGCTTGGCCTTTTCGAGGTCCTGCTCGTAGCAGAAAAGCGTGCTCGGGTCCTGGGCGAAGGCGGGCATGGTCAGGGGGCCGGTCACCTTGCCTTCGCCAGCCAGGGCCGCATCGACGATTTCCTGGCGGTTGATGGCGCAGGACATGGCCTGGCGGACCTTGAGATTGTCCATGGGCGGACGCGAGGGATTGAGCTGGAGGACGTTATAGGCCAGGCCGGCGACGCGGTTGAGCTGGAGATTGGCTTCGTTGGGCACCATGGTGGCGACCAGCGGATCGTTGAGCAGGGCGAAATCGGTCTGGCCGGCGCGGAGCGAGGCGAGGATCGCGGTTTCGTCGGGCAGGACCGAGATGGTGATGCCGTCGATTTTGACGTCGCCGCCGGCCCAATCAGCATTGGCGCTGAGGACTTCGCGGGAATTGGGTTCCCAGCTGTCGAGCTTGAAGGGGCCCGAGCCGATGGCTTCGGTGCCGATGGTGCCGGCCTCGATTTCGCTGGCCGGGACGATGGCGGCATTGATGGTCGCCATGGCGACGAGGATCGGCACATCGGCGGTCTTGAGGTTGAAGACTACGGTGGCGTCATCGGGGGTGTCGATGGTGTCGATGGAGAGGAAATTCGAGCGCGCGGCGGCGGCGGTTTCCTCGTTGAGGATGCGCTCGAACGAGGCCTTTACGTCGGCCGGGGTGACCTGGGCGCCATTGGTGAATTTGGCATTGGGGTCGAGCTTGAAGGTCAGCGTCTTGGCGTCGGGGGCGAATTCCCAGCTCGTGGCGATGGCGGGGATGACGTTGAGATCGGGGTCGAGACGGACCAGCGGCTCATAGACCAGTTCGAGCAGGCGAATGGAGGGGAAGGCGGTCTGCTTGTGGGGGTCGAGGCCTGTCGCGTCCTGGCTCCAGGCCATGCGCAGCGTTGCTGCCTCTACCGGCAGAGCGACGGCGGCCGTGGATAGCGCCGTGGCGATGGCGAGCCCGGTCATGAGCTTGCGGTGATTGATCCAGTTCATCTAATTCCCTCCTTGCTGCCGGCCCTTGAGGCAAGAGCCGATCTCCTGAAGTCATCGGCGCTCCAACCCCTTGGGCTGCCCTGTCGGCGGCGACGGTTCATGACAAGCCTATGAAGTCGCGCCAGTCTGTGTCAACGAGTTTCAAAAAATTCCATTTTTGTGAAACATTGTTTCAGATATGGGTGGGGTCACCGGTGTGAAGGCCGGCGTTATGGAGGGGTGTTTTGGGAATTCAATCCAGCATTGAGGCGTCTTCCGCCAAGTTCACGCCGGCCATGCAGCGGGTGGCGGGCGTCATCCGCGATACGCCGAGCCTGGTGCTCGACAAGACGATTTATGAACTGGCTGAAACCTGCCAGACCTCGGTGGCGTCCGTGGTGCGGTTTTGCCAGGCGCTGGGGCTTTCGGGCTATGCGCAATTGCGCATGTCGCTGGCAACGGAACTGGGCAAGGAGACGGCGCAATATGGCGGCAACCTGATCCTTGGGGCGGAGATCGCCAAGTCGGACACCTTGCGGGAAATGGCCTCCAAGGTTGCTTCGCTCGAAATGCTGGCAATCGAGGAGACGGTTTCGGGGCTCGATTATGAGGCGCTGGAGCGGGTGGTGGCGGCGCTCGACAGGGCGCAGCGCATCCTGCTGTTCGGGATCGGGGCGAGCCAGTTCGTGGCGCAGGACCTGCATCACAAGCTGTTCCGCATCGGGCGCAATGCGTTTCTTTTGGCCGATCCGCATGAGGCGTGGACGGCGGCATTGCTGTCGCCGCCGGGGACGGTGGCCTTCGGGTTTTCCCATTCCGGCGAGACGGCGGACACGGTGCGCTATATCGAGATCGCCCGGCAGGCGGGGGCGCTGACGATTGCGCTGACGGGGTCGCCGGAGTCACCGTTGGCAAAGGCGGCGGAGGAATGTCTCGTCAGCCGGGCGCGGGAAAGCCGGTTGCGGGCGGGGGCCATGGTCAGCCGCATTGCCCAGCTGGCGATTGTCGATTGCCTGTTCCTGGGGGTCGCCAATCAGCGTTACGAGCAGACCGTGGATGCGTTGCAGCGCACCCGGGATGTGACGCATCCGCGTTAGGACCGGCCCCAGATCGTGCTGACCGACGGGTCGATGGTGCCATCGGTATAGGCGAGGCCGTTGGGCCGGTCGGCGGCGAGGAGGAGGGGGCCATCCAGATCGACCCAGCGCGCGAAGGGGGCGAGGAGAGAGGCGGGGGCCATGGAAAGCGAGGTACTGACCATGCAGCCGACCATGATGGAGAGGTTCAGTTCTCTGGCGCGTCGGGCCACGGCGATGGCTTCGGTGAGGCCGCCGGTCTTGTCGAGTTTGACATTGATGGCGTCGTAGCGTCTCACGAGTTCTTCGAGGCCGGCCAGGGCATGGGCGCTTTCGTCGGCGCAGATGGGGACGGTGTGCTCGATTGCGGCAAGGAGAGCGTCATTGCCGGCGGGAAGGGGTTGTTCGACGAGCTCGATGCGGGCGTCCCTGGCGGCGCGAAGGAGGGTTGGCAACGCGTCTGGGTGCCAGCCTTCATTGGCATCGACGATGAGACGCGTATCGGGCACGGCGGTGCGGATGGCGGCGAGGCGCTCGGCATCGCCCGGGGCGCCCAGCTTGAGCTTGAGGAGCGGCATATGGGCGTGGCGTGCGGCCGCTTCGGCCATGGCTTGGGCAGTGTCGAGGCTGATCGTATAGGCGGTTTCGATGCGGGCGGGGGGCTGGATATGGGCGAGCGTGGCGACGTCGGTTGCGGCGCGTTTGGCCTCGAGATCCCAGAAGGCGCAGTCGAGTGCGTTGCGGGCGGCGCCGGGCGGAAGGGCGGTCTGGAGGCCCTTGCGGTCGAGGCCGGCGGCGAGCCGGGGCGCCAGGCCCAAAATGGTTTCGAGCGTTGCTTCCAGCGTTTCGCCATAGCGGGCATAGGGGACGCATTCGCCCTGACCGGTGAGACCTTCCTGTTCCAATTCCACGCGAATAACGCGGGCCTCGGTCTTGCTGCCGCGGGAAATGGTGAAGCGGCCGGCGATCGGAAAACTCTCGATCTCGGCGCGAAGGCGGGTGGTGGTCATTGGCCTGTCCTGGTGAGGCGCGCTCTGGAACCGGAAAAGTGGTGGCCACTTTTCCGCAGTCCGCTCTAGCAGCGGATGGCCGGTGGGAGCAACGGCATGGTGCCGGACACAAAGCGGTGAAGGGGCCAGGGATTGCGGCGTTCCAAATTCCTGACAAATCAGTAGTTTGGCCATCTGTATCGATTTCGAACCGAGCTTTTGCCAGCGGATTGGACTAAGGTCTGATCGGGCAGGCGACCAACGTCATTTTGGCGCGGTGCCTTTGTCTGAATATTGACCCGACCATCGTGAATAGAAGGCTTGGGCCGGCTCGGCTCTACTTGCACCTGCGGGGGCAAGGAGAGTGAAATGACGAATCCGTTTATCCAGAGAGACGATTTTCCTTCGTCATTGAAAAGACTGGCGGATCGCTCGATTGCCTCGGGCCGGATGCGCGAATTCGCGCAGGGCGAGACGATCTACGAATTGGGCATGAGAGATATTGTGGGCTATGTCGTCTCAGGGGCGGTGAAGCTGGTGACCTTTCTTCCCGATGGACGATCCAATATTATCGGGATCATCGAGGCGCCGGGCTTTTTCGGGCGGATATTTGGCGTTGCGACCGAGTTTACCATCGAGGCGGCGAGCAAGGTGATCGTGGCCTGTTTCGAGCGCTCGGCGTTCGAAGCGCAATTGGGGGCCGATCCCGAGCTCGAGCATTTCATTCACATGGAAAATCTGCACCAGCTCGACGAGGCGCATGAGCGCATTCTCGTGCTCGCCTGCACCAGCGTCATCGAACGGGTATCGACCTTCATGGTGCTCAAGCTGCTGACCGGCCCGGATGAGGACCGCAGGGCGGGCGTCGTGCATGTGCCGATCAACCGGCGCGACTTTGCCGCCTATCTCGCAACCACCGAGGAGAGCGTCAGCCGCTCCATTCAGGCCCTGGTGCGCCGGGGGACCATTGCCGTCATCAACAGCGCCAATTTCCGCGTGCTGAAGCGCGCCGACCTGATCGCGATCTCGCGCCAGGACGAGGACTATCTGGTTGAAATGGTCCGCAGCCGGGGCCCCAAGACAGCGGCGGGATTGCCGGTTTTGGGGATGCGGACGGCGGCGCGTGAACCGCAGCGAGCCGGCATGTCCGAAGGTCTTGCGGGCATTGGCATGGCGGCGGAGTAGAGTGTTTGGCGGTCCTGCCGGGACCGGCGCCGGCTCAGGAGCGGGCGTCGGCCTGTTCCTGGCTGAGGCGCGAGGCGATGACGACTTCGACCCGGTTGCGTGCCTTGAGCTTGAGCATGAGGCCGGTCATGTAATGCTTGACGGTCTTTTCGCTGATCTGAAGCGCGGCCGCGATTTCGCGATTGGTGCGGGCCTGCATGAGATGGCCCACGATCTGCTTTTCGCGCACATTGAGGCGGACGGCTTCGTCGAGCGCCTGCCGCCGGGCCCGGTCGCGCAGGCCGTTCATGACCTGGCTCGCATATTGGCGGGTGACGAACATCTGGTTTGCCATGACCGTATCGATGGCTTCGAGAAGTTCGGAGGAGGGGCTGCCCTTGAGGGCAAAGCCGGTGGCGCCGGCATCGAGCGCCTTGAGCGCGGATTCGATCGAGCAATAGGCGGTGAAGACGACGACCCTGGTATCGGGGGCGGTCGCCCCGATCTGGGCAATGGTGCGAAAAACGTCGCCCGGCATGCTCAGGTCCATGATGATGACATCGGGGGCGAGCGTCCTGACCAGCTCCATACTGGCATCGGCATTGTCGGCCTGGCCGACGACTTCGTGCCGGTCGCTGCCGGCGAAGAGGGAAACCATGCCGGCCAGCAAAACCGGATGGTCATCGGCGATGGCGACTCTGATTGTTTTCCTCATTGCACAACAGCAGTACTTGCCTGCAACCCCAGTTTTCCTTGCATTTGAGAGCCTACGACTTAATTAATGGGCGGTAAATTCCCTTTATTTGCCACTTTGCAAATGTGATGAACGCGAATGTCAGTAGTCCTTACTCTTCGCGGAAGGCGCGGGCGATCTGATCGGTGAAGGGTTTGACGAAATAGGCGATGGCGACCTGTTCCTGGGTCTGGACGAAGACTTCCACGGGCATGCCGGGAATGAGCCCGCGATTGCCCAGGACCGAGAGATCGCCGGTAACGCTGGCCTCGGCGACATAATAGCTCTGGCCGCTCTGGGGGTCGCTGGTGGCGGCGGCGGAGATGCGCGAGACGACGGCGGGGATTTCCGGGGTGGTGCGCTGATCAAAGGCGCTGAAGCGCAGCTTAACCTCCTGGCCGGGGAGAATCTGGTCGATGTCCTTCACCGCGACGCGGAATTCGATCGAGAGATCGGCGTCATCGGGCACGATGGTGAGCAGGCGTTCGGCCGAGCCGATAACGCCGCCAAGGGTCGTCACGGCCAGTTCGTTCACCGAACCGCTTACCGGGGCGCGGATGAGGGTCCGATCGAGGCGCGCCTCGACGGCCACGAGGCGATCGTTCAACTCGGCGATATTGGCCGTGACGGTGCGCAGCTCGCGCTGGGCATCGGTATAGGCGACATCGTCAATGGCGAGGATTTGCAGGTTGATCTCGCTGATGCGCGCCTGGGAGCGGGCAATGCTGGCGGTGAGTTCGCCCTTTGAGCCGAGCATGCGGGCCAGTTCGCGGTCAGCCCCGTTCAGCCTTGTGGTTTCGATCAGGCCTTTTTCGGAGAGCGTGCCCATGCGGTCGCGCTCCGCCCGGGCCAAAGCCAGTTCGTCGTCGAGGGCGGTCGCCTGGAATTGCAGGCCGCCGATTTCCTCCTGGAGCTGGGAGACCTGCAACTGGAGCTGCTCGCGCTGGGACTCCCTGTTGCGGGTCGTGCTTTCGAACAATTGCTGCTCGCCGCGAATGATCGGAGCGGCATCGGGATAGGTCGCGAGAAACGCGGGCGGGAAGGCAATTTCGCGGGCTGCGTCGCGCTCGGCGATCAGCCTTGCCTGTCGCGCCACGAGTTCTGCCAATTGTCCCTTGATGATCGAGCGCTCGCTGCGGATCTGCACGTCATCGAGTTTGAGGAGCACGTCCCCGGCACTCACATGCTGGCCCTTGTGGACGTCGATCTCTTCGATCACGCCGCCATCGGGGTGCTGGATGACCTTGACGTTTTCGGCAACGAGCACGGTGCCGCTCGAAATGACGGCGCCTGACAATTTGGCGGTGGCGGCCCAGCCGCCGATGCCGCCGAGCAGCAGAATGGCGGCGACGCTGCCGGTGATGACGCGGCCGCGCAGCGAAAAGTCGGAGGCTTTCACCTTGCTGCGCGCGGGATTGGCACGCGGATAGGGTGCGCTCATGTCCATGGTCGTCATGTTCTTGCTCCCGGGCGCTTGTCAGGCGACGTGATTGTCCACCGCCAAAGGCAGGTGGACGCCATCGAGGGTGATGGAGATTTCATAAAAGTCGTTCCGATCGACATCGGCCTCGATGATGGTGTGGTCGATGTCGTCGTAGTGGGCATAGGTGATGCGGATCGGCAGGCCGGCTTCGAAGCCGTCGTCGATGGCGTCGTAGACATCGCCGAAGCGCTCTTCTTCGAGCCGTTCGGCCCGGCGCGATATTTCGTAATCGGCGAGGTGAATGCGGTCGCCGACGACGAAGTCGAGAATGCCGAAGACGATCTGGTAACTGAGCGTGGGCTTGTCGTCGGTGACGGTGAAGACGAACAGATCGTCCCCGTGGCCGCCCGCGACGACGACACCGGTGGCGCCAAAGACGAATGTATCGTCGCCCTCGCCGCCGATGACCTGCTCGATGTTCTGGAACTGGTCGTCGCCGATTTCGTCGCTGCTGGCGGTGCCGGAGGCGAGATCGAGGTGAATGCCGGCGCTGAAGGCGGAATAATCGAGCGTATCGCGGCCTTCGCCGCCATCGATGCGGTCATTGCCGGCATCGCCGGTGATCCTGTCGTCACCGGGGCCGGCGATAATTTCGTCGTCGCCCGCGCCGCCCGCGATCAGGTCGTCACCGGCGCCACCGGCGATGACGTCGTTTCCCTCATTGCCTTCGAGCGCATCGTCGCCCTCATCGCCGTCGATGACGTCATTGCCCGCGCCGCCAGCGACCGTGTCGTTGCCAAGGCCGGCGAAGATGGTGTCGTCGCCCTCGTCGCCGGCGATGGTATCGTTGCCGCTGCCGCCGTCGAGAATGTCGTCGCCGGAGCCGCCGGAAATGGTGTCGTCGCCGGCGTCGCCATCGACGATGTCATTGCCGGCTTCGCCATAAAGGAGGTCATTGCCGGAGCCGCCCGAGATCAGGTCATTGCCGCGGCCTCCGAAGATGATGTCATTGCCCTCGTTGCCGAAGAGCTGGTCGTCGCCATCGCCGCCATTAATGTGATCGTCGCCGAGCCCGCCGGTGACGCTGTCATTGCCGGCGCGGGCGTCGATGATGTCATTGCCGGCAAGAGCGTCGATGTCGTCGTCCCAGGGGGTGCCGGCATAGGTGTCGTCATTGGGGGTGAGAAGCACCTGGTGGCGGGTGATTTCCAAACTGGCGGTCTGGACGATGTGCAGGAGGCCGTCACTGATCTCATAGGTGAAGGTCACGAGACCGAGCGTGCCAGGCAGGGTGGCGAAGGACCAGCCATGGGCGGTTTGCACCAGGGTGCCGCCGGTGGCGGTGAGGTTGTTGATGGTCAGACTGTCATTGTCGGGATCGCTGGCGCCGAACAGCAGCTGGGAGAGGCCGAGAAGGACGACCTGGCCGGCAAAGACGTCGTGGAGCCTGACCGGACCGAGCACGGTTGGGGCGCGGTTGGAGTGAGGCGTTTCGTCGTCCTCATCCTCCTCGCTGTCGCCCTTGTCATTGGCCGGCGGCGTATCGGGATCGTGCGGGGTGGAATGATGCGGGGCCGGGGGCGGGGAGAAGGAGGGTTCGGCGCTTCCGACCAGGGCGGCATTGTCGTTTTGCGGCCGATAGTGGACGGCGGCGGGGAAGAAGGGCGCGACATTGGGGCCGAGGAAGCCGAAGGAGGCGGCGGTATAGTGGAAGGCGAGGGGGTCGGGCATGGTAAAAGGCTCGTCCCAGCCGGGGGCGGCGTGCCGGGTCGCGCCTTTGGGGTGATCTTCCTCGATATTGCCGGTGGTCAAGGGGTCGATGCCGGGCCCGCCCGGCTCGCTGCGGGCGCCACGGGGGGCACCGCTATTGGCGGCAGGATTGGGCTCGGCGGCCGGGGTGTGGTCCTGCGCATTGGTGGGGAAGATGCTTTTGATATAGGCGGCGATGCCGGTGAAAAAGAGCGCGAGATAGACCGGCAGACGCGAGGTCTTTTCCGGGGCGTTGAACTCGAGTTTTT
>DATMSG010000345.1:0-6831 GCA_035565515.1 Devosia sp. | reverse complement strand
ATTGATCCCGTCAACAAAACGGCCCGCGCATGAAGCGCGGGCCGAAGGATTGCCGTCAAGCGCAAGGCTTACTTGTCGTCGCGGCCCTTGAGAGCGGCCCCGAGGATGTCGCCGAGCGAGGCACCCGAATCCGAGGAACCGAAATTCGCAACGGCTTCACGTTCTTCGGCGATTTCGAGCGCCTTGATCGAGAGCTGGATGCGGCCGGTCTTGCGGTCGTACTGGGTGACGCGTGCATCGACCTTTTCGCCCTTGGAGAAACGTTCCGGGCGCTGGTCGTTGCGGTCGCGGCTGAGGTCGGCGCGGCGGATGAAGGCCGTCACTTCGCTGTCGGCGATGCGGACTTCGATGCCGCCTTCGTTGACTTCGATGACTTCAGTGGTGACCACGGCGTTCTTGCGCAGGCCACCGGCTTCGCCGCCGGCAGCTGCACTCGATTCGGCGAGATCATCGGCAGCGAGCTGCTTGATACCGAGCGAGATACGTTCCTTCTCGACATCGACGTCGAGAACCTTGGCCGAAACCATGTCGCCACGGTTGTAGTCGTCGAGAGCGACTTCACCGGACTTCTGCCAGTCGAGGTCGGAGAGGTGAACCATGCCGTCCACATCGCCTTCGAGGCCGATGAAGAGACCGAATTCGGTCTTGTTCTTGACTTCGCCTTCGATGGTCGAACCGACCGGGTTCTTCTCGGCGAAAGCTTCCCACGGGTTCTGCAGGGTCTGCTTGAGACCGAGCGAGATGCGGCGCTTGTCCGGATCGACTTCGAGCACGACAACGTCGACTTCCTGGCTCGTCGAGACGATCTTGCCCGGGTGGACGTTCTTCTTGGTCCAGCTCATTTCCGAAACGTGGATCAGGCCTTCGATGCCCGGTTCCAGTTCCACGAATGCGCCGTAGTCGGTGATGTTGGTCACGCGGCCAGAGAACTTTGCACCGATCGGGTACTTGGCTTCGATGCCTTCCCAGGGGTCAGCCTGGAGCTGCTTCATGCCGAGCGAGATACGGTGGCTCTCGTGGTTGATGCGAACGATCTGGACCTTGATGGTCTCGCCGATCGTGAGCACTTCGGACGGGTGGTTGACGCGGCGCCATGCAATGTCGGTGACGTGCAGCAGGCCGTCGATGCCGCCGAGGTCAACGAACGCACCGTAATCGGTGATGTTCTTGACCACGCCGTCGACAACCTGGCCCTCTTCGAGCTGCTGGACGATTTCCGAACGCTGTTCGGCGCGCGATTCTTCGAGAATGGCGCGGCGCGACACGACGATATTGCCGCGGCGCTTGTCCATCTTGAGGATCTGGAACGGCTGCGGCACGTTCATGAGCGGGGCGATATCGCGGATCGGGCGGATGTCGACCTGCGAACGCGGCAGGAAGGCCACGGCGCCTTCGAGGTCGACGGTGAAGCCACCCTTGACCTGGTTGAAGATCGTGCCTTCAACGCGCTCATTGGCGTTGTACTTCTCTTCGAGCTTGACCCAGCTCTCTTCGCGGCGAGCCTTCTCGCGCGACAGAACGGCTTCGCCCATGGCGTTTTCGACGCGGTCGACATAGACCTCGACGTCCGAACCGATGGTGATGGTGCCGTCACGGCCGGCCTGGCCGAATTCCTTCAGCGGCACGCGACCTTCGGTCTTCAGACCGACGTCGATGATCGCGAGGTCCTTTTCGATGGCGACGACTTTGCCACGAACAACGGTGCCTTCGGCGGCATCGTTGTCGACAAAGGAGTCGAGCAGCATCGATTCGAAATCTTCTTTAGTCACAGTTTGCTGTGCCAAACTTTTTCTCCGTTGCGCCGGTCGTTGAGGGGTTGCTGATCCCGTCGAGAATTCGGGTCCGCTTCAGCGAAAATGCCAAAGCCGGCGCACGGAGCACCGCTTCTCGAACAGGACGATTTGTTAGTCTGTTTCCGGCCACAAGCTTTGAATGATGGCCGGAGCCCAAAAGCCTCAAGGAGGAAATTAGGAGAACTGACGTTCCCCTGCCTTGAGCGCCATGGCCTCATCGACAATCGCGATGGCAGCGCGGAGTGCGGCCTCTATACTCAGTTGTGTCGTATCGAGCAAGTGTGCGTCGTCCGACTTGTAGAAGCCGCCATTGGGATTGAGCATGTCGCGGGCGTCCCGCTCTTCTATCTGGTGATAGAGGGCGTAGCGGTCAACCGCCTCGCCGCGGGCTTCGAACTGTCGGGCCCGGCGTTCCATGCGCGCCTTGCTGTCGGCCTGGATGAAAAGTTTCACATCGGCATCCGGGCAAATCTTGGTGCCGATGTCGCGGCCGTCGAGGACGGCGCCGCCCGTCTGGGTGGCAAAATTGCGCTGGAAATCGAAAAGCGCCTTTCGCACTTCGGCAATGACGGCGACCTTTGAGGCCAGCGTGCCGGCCCTGGCACTGGTCAGGGTTGTGAGGTCGGTGAGATGGGCGGCGTCGAGTTTTTGCGCGGCGGCGATTGCCTCGGCTTCGAATTCGGCTTTGTCTTCAAAGGCTTCCACGGCGACGCCAACGGCGCGATAAAGCAGGCCCGTATCGAGGTGGGGCAATTGGTAGTGACGCGCCAGACCCTGGGCCAGGGTGCCCTTGCCGGAGGCGGCCGGTCCATCGACGGCTATGATCATGAGCTTCATCCCCGTGCTTGGCATATCCCTGTCCGCCTTAGCATGGCTTTGTCCGAAGGAGCTACCCTGGCTTATTCAGCATTTAGGATTTGACACAACCCGGCTTTGCACCTAACCGGACTGGCCGAATATCAGGCTTGGCCGCGGCGGTCGGCCAAAGGCATTTTCCCTTATCGACGAGGCATGTGAAATGGCCAACGAACGCGGCACCAAGCGTACCGATCCCGATACCGGCAAGAAGTTCTACGATCTCAATCTGGATCCGATCGTCTCGCCCTATACCGGCAAGTCCTATCCCCGCTCCTATTTCGATACCCTCGCCGTGGGCAAGGCGTCGTCGGTCTCCTCGCGCAAGATCGATGATGAGGATGAGGTCGAGGAGGAAGAGGTCGAGGACATCAATGCCCCCGAAATCGTCAGCCTCGAGGATGCCGATGCCGAAGAGAGCGGTGGCGACGAGGATATTCCCGATACCGACGATGTCGAAGTCGACGAAGAACTGGGCGACGATGAGGAAGACGTGTTCCTCGAAGAGGAAGACGACGACGCCGACGACGGCCTCGGCTTTGAAGTCGGCGACGACGAAGACCGCTGATTTCATTTGGATTTTTCCACCGGGGAGGGTTTTCCCCGGTGGATGAAAAAAGTGTCATTTAGGCACTTGCGTTGTCCGGAATCATCCTCTAGGTTCCGCCTCGCTTCAGCCGGGCACTGCCCCTGAAACACCCATGGAATGGGGCCTTAGCTCAGCTGGGAGAGCGCTTGCATGGCATGCAAGAGGTCAGCGGTTCGATCCCGCTAGGCTCCACCATTCCTCCTTAAATTGTTAGCAGACTGTTAGCGTCGAGCGCGGTTTTGGCGCCAATGGGTTACCCTTTGGTTGTGTCCTTGGGCCAGTTTTCTATACTGGGCGGCAGAACCAGCCGGGGCGCCCCTCTTGCCGTCCAATATCGATCCCGAGCCGACCGAAACCGAACCGCGCTGGCGGCGTCTGGTGCGATTCGCCGGACGGCGTCTCGATACGCTTTCGGCCGGCGGCTGGCTCTTCGGCCTGCTCTTTGCCGCCCTCTCCCTGACCCCCTCGCTGATCCCGCGCAATGTTCTGGTGCAGGGCGTTCTATCGGGCTGCGCCTTTGCCGCCGGCTATGGCATCGGGGTGTTTCTCGAATGGCTGTGGAATTTTCTCGAACTGCGCTGGCCCAACCGCCGGATAGCGCGCTGGATCGGCCGGTGCTGCGCCGGGGCCTGCCTGGTTCTGACCATCGTCTTTCTCTGGTTCTGGACCGGTTGGCAGAATTCCATCCGGGCCGGCATGGGCGAGAGCCCGCTCGAAGCGACCCAGCCGCTGCTGGTGGCCCTGATCGCGCTGGCCCCGGCCGCACTCCTTGTCGGGCTCGGCACGCTGATCGTCCAGGGCGTGCGCGTGGTGGCCCGCTGGCTGACCCGGCTGATCCCGCCGCGGATGGCGCTGGTGGGCGCCATGATCCTGGTCGGGCTCGCGACCGCAACCGTGGGCGATGGTGTCATCGCGCGCGGACTGTTTTTCGCCGCCGACCGGTTTTACGGCAATTTCGACCGGCTGGTGGGGATTTCTGAGCCCAGGCCCACCGATCCGCTGAAATCGGGCAGTGCCCAGTCGCTGATCCGCTGGGACACGATCGGCATCGATGCGCGAATCTATGTCGAGACCGGCCCCACGGCCCGACAAATCGCCGCCCTGACCGAAAAACCGGCGAAAACCCCGCTCCGCGTCTATGTCGGGCTGCGCTCGGCCGAGACGCCGGAACAGCGCGCCGCGCTGGCCCTTGCCGAAATGGACCGGGTGGGGGCTTTCGATCGCCGGGCGCTGGTGCTGATCATGCCGGTGGGCACCGGCTGGGTCGAGCCGGCGGCGGTGGATACGCTCGAAATCCTGCATGGCGGCGATGTCGCCAGCGTGGCCGTGCAATATTCCTATCTGACGAGCTGGCTCTCGCTGGTGTCCGAACCCGATATCGGGGTAGAAACGGCGCGGGCCCTGTTCAACGCCGTTTATGAGCGCTGGACCAATATGCCGCATGACCACAGGCCCAAGCTCTATCTCCACGGCCTCAGCCTCGGCGCCTATAGTTCGGCCGCCTCGGCGCAGCTCTACGACATTCTGGGCGATCCCTTCGATGGGGCGCTCTGGGTCGGGCCGCCCTTTGCGAGCGCGGTCTGGCGCACCACCACGGCCAATCGCGATCCCGGCTCGCCCTTCTGGCGGCCGCGCATCGGCCAGGAAACCACGGTGCGCTTTGCCAATAAGGGCGGCGATCTCGACCAGGCGCAGCCCTGGGGACCCATGCGCATCGTCTATCTGCAATATCCCTCCGACCCCATCGTGTTCTTCGATTGGGCCCTGCCCTATCGCGAACCGGCCTGGCTCAGTGAGGAGCGGGCGCCCTCGGTTTCGCCGCTGCTCAACTGGTATCCCGTCGTCACCTTTTTGCAGCTGGCGCTCGACATGGCCCTGGCCCAGACCGCGCCCATCGGCTTCGGCCATGTCTATGCGCCGCAGGACTATTTCGACGCCTGGGTGGCGGTGACCGGTCCGCAGGAATTTTCCCCGGCCGAACTCGCTGCGCTCGAAGCGAAGCTGACCCGGCACGGGCCGCGGCGCCTGATCGATGGCGGCTGGTTCCTGGATAGCCAGCCGGCAATGGCCAAATGAGGACAGGCCTGGTCGTTATCGGTGCAAGGCGGGGAGCGAGGGGTGAAGCTCCTGCCATAATCGGGTTTGACGCCGGCTATCCTTCTGGCATTTCTTCGATTCCGTGCCGGACAAGGACTAAAAACGTGGCGAGAAAACCCATCATCCTCCCGGGGGAACAAGCGCGGCGCATTTGGCTCAGGGCCCAGCGACTGGACGAGGAAACTCCGTTCGGTGCCGGTCCCCAGGCAGCGGCGGCGGCGATCGCGCATCTGGGCTATGTGCAGATCGACACGATCAACGTGATCGAGCGCTGCCACCATCACATTCTGTTTTCCCGCATTCCCGATTACCGGCGGGCCGATCTCACGCATCTGCAGAGCGTGGATAAATCGATCTTCGAATATTGGACCCATGCCCTGAGCTATGTGCCGGTCGCGGACCTGCGCTATTTCGTGCCGGCCATGAAGCACTATCGCGACAATCCCAGCGCCTGGTTCGGCACGGTGAGCAAGGCCGAGATCGCGGCGATGAAGAAGCGGCTGCGCCTGGAAGGGCCGCTTTCCATTCGCGATATCGACGACGATGAACTGGTGGACAAGGACCATCCCTGGGCCAGCAGAAAGCCTTCGAAACGCGTGCTGCAGCTGATGTTCTACCAGGGTTTCGTGGCGATCGCGGCGCGCGAGGGCATGGTGAAAACCTATGACCTGATCGAGCGGCATTTTGGCTGGGAAAGCAGTCCGAAACCGGCGACGGAGCGGCAGGTCACGGCCTATCTGCTCGACCGGGCGCTGCGCAGCCAGGGGATCGTCAGTCTCGATTCCATCTGCCATCTCAATGCCAAGGCCAAGAAAGGGGTGCGCGAACTGATCGAGGCGCGGGTGAAGCGGCGCGAACTGGTGCCGGTCGTCATCGAGGGTGCCGAAAAAGTGCCCCATTGGGCCGCGCCGGCCGTGCTCGACGGGACGGCGGCGCCCTCGCACCGCGTGCATGTGCTCTCGCCGTTCGATCCGCTGATCATCCAGCGCAAGCGGCTCAAAATCTTCTTTGGCTATGACCACCTGTTTGAAGCCTATGTGCCGGCCGCCAAGCGGGTCCATGGCTATTTCGCCCTGCCGGTGCTGGTGGGGGATCGGGTGGTTGCGGCGCTCGATTTGAAGACCGATCGCGCCGCGGGAAAACTGCTGGTGCAGAAATGGACCTGGCTCGGGGAGACCGGGGCCGAGGAAAAGGCGGCGGTGGACGCGGAACTGGGGCGGTTCGAGCGGTTTCAATTGGGGGGCTAGGGGCGTACCGAAGTCACCCCCTCCCGGCCTCCCCCATCAAGGGGGAGGTGCTGCATCCAGTTTGTGTCGGGATCGTGCCTGGCCCACCGGCTCGACACTTCCCCTTGATGGGGGAGGATGGGAGGGGGTGATCGGGAGCGTGAGGAATGGGGCGGGACTCGCTGGCACGAAAGCTCAGACGGCAACCCACGCCGCCGGAAATTCGCTTCTGGCGGCTCATTCACCCGCTGCGCGAAGAGGGTTGGCACTT
>DATMSG010000344.1:0-2390 GCA_035565515.1 Devosia sp. | reverse complement strand
ATCTGGCGGCGAGTTTGGACAGCTCAGGATGGGTCCCGGCCTGCGCCGGGATGACACCGCGTTCTTGAAGGCGTCCAAAGTAAACACTCCCCCTCGATGGGGAGGGAGGCAGATCGCGCCGGTGGCAAATCAAACCACCCGCCGCGGCCAATCCCCCATTCGGTTACGAAACCAGGTCCGCTGCCGCTTGGCATATTGCTGGGTCGCAATCGTCGCCAACCGGATCGCTTCCCCTTCCCCCATCGTTCCATCCAGCCACGCACTGATTTCCGGCACCCCGATCGCCTTCATCACCGGCAGGCTGGGATCGAGCTGCTGCGCCCGCAGCGCCTCGACCTCGGCAACCGCGCCACTCTCGAACATGGCCGCGAAGCGCGTGGCAATCCGCCCGCGCAACACATCCCGATCAGGATCGAGCACCATGCGCTCCACGGCGAAATCACCAAGCAACCCCGCCTGCGGCTCATCCTGAAAGCTCGACAATGTCCGCCCCGTCGCCCGCTTCACCGCCAGAGCCCGGATCAGCCGCTGCGGATCGGCCACCTTGAGGCGCGCCGCCGTGACCGGATCTTCCCGCTGTAATAGCGCCAACCGCTGGGCACCATCCAGCGCTTGAATCTCTTGTTGAACTTCAAACGCAATGTCAGCCGAAATCTCCGGCACATCCGCGAATCCGTTTTGCAGAGCATCGAAGTAAAGCCCTGTTCCGCCAACGAAAAGCAGCGGCCCCTCACTCGCCTCAATCACCGCCTTTGCCGCGCTCAGCCATTGCCCGGTAGAAAAACGCGAAGAAGCGGGCACCGTCCCATAAAGCCGATGATCGGCCCGCGCCTCCTCCGCCTCGCTCGGCCGCGCCGTAACCACCCGCACCGTGTCATAGACCTGCATGGCATCGGTATTGACGATGACGCCGCCGTCTTGCTCCGCCATGGCGAGCGCCAGCGCCGACTTGCCGCTGGCAGTCGGACCCGCTATCAGAACGGCGCGCCTGCGGCCCGTCACGCTGCCCCCCAGAAAGTGTTGCCTACCATGCCGGTCCTTTGCCTCATCGCCAATCCCGCCGATTCCGAACTCGATCCGGCTTTGGCCGCTGCCGTCGTCAAACAGATCGGTGGCGAGCTCAATTGGCTCAATCACGCCATTGCCTGCGAGATCATCGAGCCGAAGTCAACCGATGCGCTGGCCATTGCCCGCGAAGTCATCGGCGCCCGCAAGGTCGATGCCGCTTTGGTGGACACCGAAGGCCGCCGCAAGCCCATCCTCGTCGCCGACATGGATTCCACCATGATCGAGCAGGAATGCATTGACGAACTGGCCGCGGCCCTGGGCATCAAGCAGCAGGTGGCCGAAATCACCGACCGCGCCATGCGCGGCGAACTCGATTTCGCTCAGGCACTGGATACCCGCGTCGCCCTGCTCAAGGGCCTGGAACGTAAAGTCATCGAGGAAGTGCGCCGCGAACAGATCACGCTGGCTCCCGGCGGCCGCGCCCTGATCCAGACCATGAAGGCCTATGGCGCCTATACCTCGCTCGTCTCGGGTGGCTTTACCTTCTTCGCCGACTATTTCGCCAAGCGCATCGGCTTCGACGAGGCCATCGCCAACGTCCTGCTCTTTGACGGCGACGTCCTGACCGGCACGGTGCAAAAGCCCATCGTCGACAAATCAACCAAGCGCGAGCGCCTGACCGCCCTCGCCGCCGAGCGCAACCTGCCGCTCAGCGCCACCATCGCCGTGGGTGACGGCGCCAACGACCTCGACATGATCCGCGTCGCCGGCTTCGGCGTCGCCCTCCACGCCAAGCCTGCCGTGGCCGCCGAAGCCGGCATCCGCATCGACCACGGCGACCTCACCGCCCTGCTCTATCTGCAAGGCTATGGCGAAGAAGACATCGTGCGATGAAACTGGAAACCCCGCGACTGCTGCTGCGCGAATGGCGCGACACTGACCGCGAGGCCTTCGCCGCGATCGTTGGCGATCCCCACGTCATGCGGTTCTATCCCGCCACGCGCAGCCGCGCCGAGGCCGATGCCTGGATCGACAAAATGATCGCCGGGCTCGCCAATGGCACCGCCCATTTCCTGGCGGTCGAGCGCAAGTCCGATGGCGCCATGCTCGGCCTGACCGGCACAGCCGACATCAATTTCCCCATTCCCACCGAACCCAAACTCGAAATCGGCTGGGTGCTCGGCAAGGATTATTGGGGCCAGGGCTACGCCCCCGAAGCCGCCCGCGCCGCGCTCGAACACGCCTTCACGCAGCTGCGCGCCCCCGAGGTCGCAGCCTTCACCGCCCAGGTGAACCTGCCCAGCCAGCGCGTCATGCAAAAACTCGGCCTCGTCCACGACCCGCGCGCCGATTTCGAACACCCCCGGATTGCCGAGGGCCAT
>DATMSG010000343.1:0-15450 GCA_035565515.1 Devosia sp. | reverse complement strand
CAGCACCTGACCCGAAAGCTTTGAAATCACCTCGTCCGGGCTCGGCAGGTCGGCGGCATAGGCGAGCCGGATCAGCGTCATTTCCGCCGCCTGCAGCGCATTGCCGGCGCGGCCGGTTTCTTCATTGCCCTTGAACAGGATTTGCCAGGCACGGGTCAGCGCCCGCATCGGCAGGCGCTGGGCCAGATCGCGGCCCCGGCTCTTTTCGTCCGGCGTCAGCGAAGCGTCCTCGGCCGCCGCGGGCACGACCTTGATGCGCGTGACGAGATGGGTGAATTCGGCCAGATCTGCCAGCAGCGTCTGTGGATCAGCGCCGAGATCGTAAAGCGCGCGCAAGGCCGTCAGCGCTTCGGCGACACGGCCCCCCATGACATCTTCGAAAAGATCGATGATCCTGGCACGATCGCCCAGCCCCAGCATGGCTTTGACCGTCGAAGCGCTCACCGAGCCGCCGCCATGGGCAATGGCCTGATCGAGCAGCGACAGGCTATCGCGCGCCGAGCCTTCGCCGGCCCGCACGATCATGGCGAGGGCGTCGGGCTCGAAGCCGATGCCTTCCTGTCCGAGAATTTTTTCGAGATAGGCCGTCATGATATCGGCAGGAATGCGCCGCAGGTCGAACCGCTGGCAGCGCGACAGGATCGTCACCGGGACCTTGCGGATTTCGGTGGTCGCAAAGATGAATTTCACATAGGGCGGCGGCTCTTCCAGCGTCTTCAACAGCCCGTTGAAGGCCGCCGTCGAGAGCATGTGCACTTCGTCGATGACATAGACCTTGTAGGGCGCCGAAGCCGGCCCGTATTTCACCGAATCGATGATCTCGCGAATATCGCCGATGCCCGTGTTCGAGGCAGCGTCCATTTCGATGACATCGACATGCCGCCCCTCGATGATGGCGCGGCAATGCATGCCTTCCTTTTCGAGATCGAGCGTCGGGCGGCGGCCGTTTTCGTCTTCATAGTTGAAGGCGCGGGCCAGAATGCGCGCCGTCGTGGTTTTGCCCACGCCGCGCACGCCGGTCATGATGAAGGCGTGGTGGATGCGGTTCTGGGCAAAGGCATTGCCCAGCGTCTGCACCATGGCGTCCTGCCCGACCAGCGTCGAGAAATCGCGCGGGCGATATTTGCGCGCCAATACCAGATAGGGCGTGGTCTGAGCGTCAGCCATCGAGCCCGTCCAATCGTCGCGTTTGAGGGAATCTGCCGTCAATCATGAAAACGATCATAGGGCATCAAGTGGGGAAGCGTATGGCCGTTTGCCAGTCTTGCCCGGTTTTTTGCGCCGTCTTCACAAAAAAGCAAGGTAGGAGGCTGGCATCGACCCGTGAGGATCTCGTTGGGGCTGCTTCCTTCCGGACCTGACCCGGTTGGCGAGGAACACGTCCGCGCCAACCTCCCGAGGGCCTATATGCGGATTCTTTGCCGCGATGACAAGACCCATCGGCATGCCCGTGTTGTTCAGGGGGGTGGGTGAAGCAAAAGCTGGCGGAGTCGTGAAGCAAATGGGCCCACCCGCCCTTGCTCCGGCGCAGCGCACTGGTTATGCCCAATGCAAATGCGCCCGATTGTGGCGCCCGGTCTATGCCGGAACCGGAACGGAGAAGCCATTTGGCCAGACGCCACCCGACCTCGTTGCGCACCTCCAAAGAGGATATTGCCGCCGCCAAAAAGGCGCCCCAGACCGCCCAGACCGAGAATCCCGCCTATCGGCTCGCCTTTGCCGATGACGATTTCATGACCTCGGAAGATACGCGCGGCGTCCGTTTCCAGCTCGAATATCTTAAGACCGAATTTCGCCTGCGCGAGCACGGCATCGTTTCGACGGTCGTGCTCTTTGGTGGCGCCCGCATTCCCGAGCCCGGAAAGCCCGCCTGGGCCGCCAAGAACGAGACGCAGAAGCGCAATCTCGAACAGGCCTCGCGCTATTATGACGAAGCCCGGCGCTTCGCCCAGCTGGCGAGCCAGACCTCGGCCGCGAGCGATTTTACCGAATATGTGGTGGTCACCGGCGGTGGCCCGGGCGTCATGGAAGCGGGCAATCGCGGCGCCGCCGATATGGGCGCGCCCTCCATCGGGCTCAACATCGTGCTTCCGCACGAGCAGGCCCCCAATGTCTATGTGACGCCCGATCTCTCGTTCAATTTCCACTATTTCGCCACGCGCAAAATCCACTTCCTGTTGCGCGCCAAGGCGGTCGCCGTCTTCCCCGGCGGCTTTGGCACGTTGGACGAATTTTTCGAAACCCTGACCCTGATCCAGACCGGCCGCATGGAGCGCATTCCCGTCGTGCTCTTCGGCAAGCACTTTTGGGACAAGGTCATCAACCTGGCGGCCTTGGCGGAAGCCGGCACCATTTCCCCGTCCGACCCCGACCTCTTCTCCATCGTCGATACCGCCGAAGAAGGCTGGGCCGTGGTCCGCGATTTTTATGACCTGCCGGAAACCGTGGTGCCGGACCGGATCGGGGGCTGAGGCCTTCAAGACTCACATAAGACATCTGAAATTCAGCCAATGACTGGCTGTCATCCCGGCGGCGGCCGGGACCCATCTTGAGATCTCAGGTTGGGCCCCTGCCTTCGCCGGGGTGACAATCGAGGATGGGCTTCTTCACTTCAATCCTAAGATGCCTTAACTCCCCGGCATATCCAGCACGGCGCGCACCCCCGGCCCATTGTCCTCAATCCGGAAACTGCCGCCATGGAGCCGGGCCACGGCATTGACCAGCGCCAGTCCCAGGCCCGAGCCTGGTTCCGACCGGCTCTTTTCGAGCCGCACGAAGCGCTCCAGCACGCGCTGCCTGTCCGCCTCGGCAATCCCCGGGCCATTATCGGCCACGGCAATGACGACGCTGCTGCCCTCGCGCCGCAGGGTCACCGCGATTTTTCCGGGGCGCCCATCCTCGGGCTTGGCATATTTCATCGCGTTTTCGAGAAGGTTCACCATGGCCTGCCCGATCAGCTCGCGATTGGCCCTGAGGGTCACGCCTTCGGCGACATCGGTTGTCACCTCGATGCCCTCGTCCTCGGCCACCGGGGTATAGAGTTCGGCCATATCGGCAACGATGGAACTGACATCGATCTCCGACAGCGCCCCCGACGGCGCCCCGGCTTCGACACGCGCGATCATCAGCAGGGCATTGAACGTCTGGATCAGCTTGTCGCTTTCGGCGATCACCGTTTCGAGCGCCTTTTCCTTGGTCTGCGGGCTCGCCGTGTCGCGCAGCGCCCCCTCGGCCTGGTTGCGCAGCCGCGTCAGCGGGGTTTTGAGGTCATGCGCCACATTGTCGGTAACCTCCTTGAGCCCCTGCAGCAATTGCTCGATACGGTCGAGCATGGCGTTGAGATTGCGCGCCAGCCCGTCGAATTCGTCATTGCGCCGGGTGATCGGCACGCGCTCGGAAAGGTTCCCCAGCATGATCTTGGTCGAGGTATCGCGAATGGTGTCGATCCGCCTCAGGACGCGCCGCGCCGTCACCCCGCCGGCCACGACCGAAAAGAGGATGATGCCCACGACCCCGACGAGAAAACTCTGCAGAATAATGGCCGAATAGCCGCGCCGTTCGACCACGTCCCGCCCGACCACCAGCCGCATGCCATTGTTCAATTCGACCGAACGCACCACCGCGACGCCGGATCGTTTCGGCCTGTCCGGCAAATCCATGGCGCCATCCCCCAGGGGATCGGGCCGGTCATAGTCAAAACTATAGATGCCCGGATCGATCAGCACATCGGGCGGCACATCGCCCATATTGCCCAGCAGATATTGGCCCGACGCATCGCCGAGATAATAGACGCCGGGCCCCGGCTGGCTCGATAGCCGGTTGAGCGCAAAGGCCAGCGCCCGAATGCCCTGTGTCGCCTCGATGCGCTGAAACAGGCGTACCTCGCGGTCGATGTCGTCGGTCTGCTGACGCTGGATCGTCACGCTCGACTGCCAGCCGATAAAGCCCATGAGCAGAATGGCGAAGACGACGAAAATGGCGATGAAGGTGGCCGTGAGGCGGACGGTGGATGTCCGCCAGACCTGGGCAAAGCGGCTCACTTCAATCCCGGATCATGTAACCGGCGCCGCGCACCGTGTGGAGCAGGGGATTGTCGTGCCCCTTGTCGATTTTCGAGCGCAGGCGCGACATATGCACATCGATGACATTGGTCTGGGGGTCGAAGTGATAGTCCCAGACATTTTCGAGCAGCATGGTGCGCGTCACCACCTTGCCCGCATGTTTCATCAGATATTCGAGCAGACGAAATTCGCGCGGCTGCAAAAGAATAGCCTCGCCGTCGCGCTCGACCTTGCGGCTCAATCGGTCGAGCGACAGCCCGCCGACGCTGTAATTGGTTGCCGCCTCGGCCGGGCTCGACCGGCGCGCCAGAACTTCGATGCGCGCGAGGAGTTCGGTAAAGGCATAGGGTTTGGTGAGATAGTCGTCGCCCCCGGCGCGCAGACCCGTCACCCGGTCGTCGACCTCGCCGAGCGCGGACAGAATGAGCACGGGCGTCTTGTCGCCTTCGGCCCTGAGGCTCTCGATGATGGAAAGGCCATCGCGCCGCGGCAGCATGCGATCGACGATGAGCACGTCGTAATCCATGCCCGAAGCCATGGCATAGCCGGTTTCGCCATCGCTGGCATGGTGGGTCACATGGCCGGCTTCGTCGAGCGCCTGAATGAGATAGCTCGCCGCTTCCCGGTCATCTTCGATCAACAAAATCTTCATGCAGACGCTCGCCTTACGGTAAAGGGCCCCGGGGGGAGGGAAACCCCGGAGCCCATGGGCGCTTTCGAGCGGTGACGCAATCAAAAGCGCTGTGGTTTTAGCCTTCTTCGCCGAGCGGCAGGCCGATGAAGCGGGCTTCGCCATTGCGGGCGACCTTCACCAGCGCTGTTGCCAGGCCCTTGCCCTGCACGCCTGAAATGGCGGCATCGTAATCGGCAATCGTGCTCAACGGCTTGTTGTCGATTTCGAGCAGCACATCGCCGACGGCAAGGCCACGCTTGGCCGCGACGCTGTCGGGCTCGACGCCCTGAACCAACAGGCCACCCGAACCATCACCATTGGGAACCAGCGTCATGCCCAGGCTCGACGTGCTTTCCGGAATAGTGGCCGGCGGCACCGGGGCCTCGTCATTGGCCGTCGCTGCCTGTTCGGTCAGCTCGGTCAGTTTGACACTGAGCTTGGTTTCCGCGCCATCGCGCCAGATGGTCAGTTCGACGGTCGAACCGGGCGCCTTGCCGGCAATGGTGCGGCTCAGGTCCAGCGCATCGGCGATCTGGTGGTCATCGACGGCGGTGATGATGTCGCCCGACTTGACGCCGGCGGCACCTCCGGGGCCATCTGCGGCCGGCTCGCGGACAATGGCGCCGCGGGCATTGGCAAGACCGACGCTATCGGCAATGTCCTTGGTCACGTCCTGGATGGAGACGCCGAGATAGCCACGGGTCACGGTGCCGGTGCTGATCAGCTGATCGACGATCTGCTTGACCGTATGGGCGGGAATGGCGAAGGCGATGCCGACATTGCCGCCATTGGGCGAGTAGATGGCGGTGTTGACGCCGACCACCTGGCCATTGGTGTTGAAGGCCGGGCCGCCCGAATTACCGGTATTCACGGCCGCGTCGATCTGCAGGAAATCGCCATAGCTCGACCCGCCGATATTGCGGCCGGCGCCCGAAATGACGCCGACGGTCACGGTGCCGCCGAGGCCGAACGGGTTACCCACGGCCACAACCCAGTCGCCAACCCGGCTCGGGGTGTCTTCGAAGGTGACGAAGGGCAGGTCCTTGCCTTCGATCTTGAGCACGGCAAGGTCGGTGCGCTCGTCGGTACCGACGACCTTGGCAACCTGTTCGGAGCCGTCTTCGAAGATCACGGTGACCTTGGTCGCGTCGGACACGACGTGGTTATTGGTCACCACATAGCCGTCGGCCGAAATGATGAAGCCCGAACCGGCCGCCATGAACTGACGCGGCCTGGCCTCGCCACCCTGTCCGCCCGGACCGCGCGGGCCGCCGGGGCCGAACTGATCGAAGAAGTCACGGAAGGGGTGACCTTCGGGCAGGTCGGGGAAATTGAACTGGAACTCGCCGCCACCGCCGCGCTGCACCGTGCGGGCCGGTTCCTGGGCTTCAACGAGAATGGAAACCACTGCCGGCTTGACGGCATCCACGAGGTCGGCAAATCCCTGCTGCTGGTTCACCTGCGGCACGGCGATCTGAGCGACATTGCGAACCTGGGCATTGGCCGCCTGACCCGTCAGCACAAAGGCCGTGGACACGCCGCCGATACCCACCAGAAGCGCCAGGGCCGATGCTCCAAGCCAACGGCGCGTACGCGAAAGAAGAGTGGGACGCATAAGGAATAGTCTCCTTCGAAAAAGCTCTCAACAGCTTGTGGCACCAGATATGGAACGTGTCGCCTTTCTAAGAAGTTGCGCCAGCATTAATGTTTGGCAATGTTGCTGGCGCGATTGCGGCAGCCCTTGTCTTGCCGCCACAATTGTAGACCTCATCCGGCGCGCTACGCGCCTCGTGCCATGGGCGTTCTTCCCCCACAATCGCTCCACTGGAGCATTTATGGCCGGTCATCATCGTTCGCGAATTTGCGCGGCAAAGCACCTCACCGCAAGGCCTCCCGGGCGGTGCAGAGCAAGAAGGAAACGCTCTAGTTCCGGTCCCCCGGCTCCTCGCCCACGAGCCGTAGCACCGGTTGTTCCTCCGCCCCGCCATCCCAGCCGGCCGGCAGCGATTTGCCCGATTTCGCGCCCAGTTCGCGCAGCATTTCCACCTGCCGCACCACATTGCCGCGCCCGGTGGACAATTGGTCTTTCGCCTTGGCGAAATCCTGCTGCGCCCGCTCGAGGCTATTTCCCACCTTGTCCATGGTGGACAGGAAGCCCGCCACCTTCTCGTAAAGCGCCCCGGCGCGCTCGGCGATTTCTTCCGCGTTCTGGTGGCGTTTTTCGATGTCCCAGACATTGCGCACGGTGCGCAGCACGGTCATCAGCGTCGTCGGCGTCGTCAGCATGACGCCCTTGCCCATGCCGAATTCGACCAGCTTCGTGTCATGCTGGATCGCCGTTGCCAGCGCCGATTCGATCGGCACGAACATCATCACATAATCAAGGCTCGACCTGGCGGCGCGGTGATAGTTCTTGTCGCCCAGCGTCGCGATATGGCCGCGCACCGAGGTGATATGGGCGCGCAGGTGCTGGTCCCTGTCCATCTCCTCGCTGTTCACGAAGGCTTCGAAGGCCGTCAGCGATACCTTTGAATCCACCACCAGCCGGTCGCCATTGGGCATGAGGATTTCGACATCGGTGCGGACGCGCTGCCCGTCTTCGCCGCTATGGCTTTGCTGGGTGAAATACTGCTCGCCCTCGCGCAGCCCCGATTGTTCGAGAATGGTCGAGAGGATCATTTCGCCCCAGGCGCCCTGGGTCTGCGAATTGCCCTTGAGCGCCCGGGTCAGGTTCTGCGCTTCGGTAGTGATCTGCAGATTGCTTTCGGCCAGAGCCCGGATGCGCTCGCCCATGGCCGAGCGATCTTCGACAAGGTTCTTGTGAAACTCGGTGATCTTGTCCTGCAAGGGCTTGAGCAGGGTGTCCACCTGTTCGCGGTTTTGCCTGGAAAACGTCTCGCCATGGCTTTTGAGCACGTCCCCGGCAATGGCCTTGAACTCGTCGGTCATCTGTTGGCGCGCCTCGAGAAAGCGCTTCATGTTGGCTTCGTTCTGCCGCGCCTGCTCGTCGAGCCGCGTCCGCATCGCCGCCAGTTCCGCCGTCAGCTCGCTATTCTTTTCCCGCTCGCCGTCGATCAGTTCGCCCGCCCGTTCGCGCTCGCGCGCCAGCGCCAGCTCGGCATCGCGAATGCGCATGTCGCGCTGGGCGATCTGTTCGAGAAAACTGGCCTTGAGCGTTTCGCTCGCTTCCCGCGCCACGGCGTCGGCCCGCTGCGCATGGGCGCGGGCCGAGCCGATGAGAAGAAAGACGCCGATTGCCAGCAGCACCACGATGCCGGCAACCAGCGCAAGCCCCAATGTCACCGGCACGGAGCCGGCCATGAACAGAATCGTGTCGAGGTCACTCATACGACCACTTTACCCGATTCTTTCGTTCTTAAAATGTTCTATTCTGCGCGGTGCGCAGACGCGCTCTGCTGTTGACCGCGGGGCCCCGAAACGCCATATCACTGGCAAATCCAGATATTGCCGGACCTTTGCCATGGCCATCCGCCCGATACTCATCATTCCCGACGCGCGCCTGCGCGCAGTTGCCGATCACATCGTCGAGGTCGACGAGGAGATCAAGACCCTGGCCAAGGACATGCTCGACACCATGTATGACGCCCCGGGCATTGGCCTCGCCGCGCCCCAGATCGGGGTGATGAAGCGCATCGTCGTCATGGATCTGGCCGGTGAAAACGAACCGCCGGCGCCGCTCGTCATGATCAATCCCGAAATCACCAAGTTCGGCGAAGAGATTCAGGTGACCGAAGAGGGGTGCCTGTCGATCCCCGAACTCTACTACGAAGTCGAGCGGCCCTCGACCGTCACGGTAAAATATACCGATCTCGACGGCAAGGAAGTGGTCAAGGACGCCGATGGCAAGCTGGCGGTCTGCATCCAGCACGAACTCGATCACCTCGATGGCGTGCTCTATATCGACTATCTCAGCCGGTTGAAGCGCGACCGCGTCATCAAGAAATTCGACAAGCAAGCCAAGCTGGCTGCGCGTTGAGTGCCACGAGGTCGTGGCCAGGAGTAACCCATATGCGCGTCGTCTTCATGGGCACGCCCGAATTTTCCGTGCCGACGCTGACCGAGATCGTCGCTTCCGGCCACGAAGTTTTAGCCGTCTATACCCGCGCGCCAAAACCGGCCGGCCGCGGCCAGGCCGAGCGCAAGAGCCCGGTGCATGAAGCGGCCGAAAATTTCGGCATTCCCGTCTTCACGCCCAAAAGCCTGCGCAACGAAGCCGAGCAGGCTCAGTTCGCTTCGCTCGGCGCCGATGTCGCCGTGGTCGTCGCCTATGGCCTGATCCTGCCCAAGCCGATCCTTCAAGCGCCCGCCCAGGGTTGCCTTAATCTGCATGGCTCCCTGCTCCCCCGCTGGCGCGGCGCCGCGCCCATGCAGCGCGCCATCATGGCCGGCGACAAACAGACCGGCATCGTCGTCATGAATATGGATGAAGGCCTCGATACCGGCGCCATGGGCCCGACGGAAATCATCCCCATCGGTCCCGATATGACTGCGGGCGAATTGCACGACCAGATGATGCGCCTCGGTGCCGACCTCATGGGCCGTGCCCTCGCCGCGCTCGAACGCGGCAGCCTCGACTTTACCCCCCAGCCCGAAGAGGGCGTCACCTATGCGGCAAAGATCGAAAAGGCCGAGGCAAAGCTCGATTTCACAAAATCCGCCGAAGTCGTGCACAATACCATCCGCGGCCTTTCGCCTTTCCCCGGCGCCTGGTTCGAGCTGGAGCTTGCCGGCAAGCCCACCCGCATCAAGGCGCTGCGCTCGACCCTGGCTTCGGGCAATGCCGCCCCCGGCACCCTGATCGGCCCCGACCTTACCATCGCCTGTGGCTCCGGCGCCGTCCGCCTCACCCAGGTGCAGCGCGAAGGCAAGGGCGCCATGGATGCCGCAACCTTCCTGCGCGGGGCAGGGCTCTTGCCGCCAACCGTTATCGGCTGATGCCCCGCTATCGCATCACGCTCGAATATGACGGCACCCCCTTCTGCGGCTGGCAGCGCCAGGCCGACCGGATGAGCGTGCAACAGGCCCTGGAAGAAGCGATCTTCAAATTTTCGGGCGAGATGGTCACGACCCAGGCCTCCGGCCGCACCGATGCGGGCGTGCATGCCCTCGGCCAGGTCGTCAGCTTCGACCTCTCCACCCCCCGCGATCCGTTTCGCGTGCGCGAGGCGCTCAATTATCACCTGCGCCCGCACCCCGCGGCGGTGATCGATTGCCAGATCGCTCCCGACAGTTTCGAAGCCCGCTTTTCGGCCCTCGCCAGGCACTACGAATACCGCATCCTCAATCGCCGCGCTCCGGCAGCGCTCGAGCGCCATCAGGTCTGGCACGTCCCCATGCCGCTCGATGCGGAGGCGATGCACGAAGCCGCGCAAAAAATTCTCGGCCGCCACGATTTTACGACGTTTCGTTCGTCCGAGTGCCAGGCCAATTCGCCCATCCGCACGCTCGACCATTTTGCCGTGCGCCGCGAACTCGACCACGTGATCGTCACCGCCAGGGCCCGGTCTTTCCTCCACCATCAGGTGCGCTCCATGGTCGGTTCGCTGAAATTGGTGGGTGAAGGCAAATGGAACCCGGCCGATTTCCGCGCCGCTCTCGACGCAGCCGACCGCAGCTGCTGCGGCGCCATGGCGCCATCAGCGGGGCTCTATTTCGTGAAGGTCGACTACTAGGGCCGAGTTTTCTCAGTAGACCTCATCCTGAGGTGCGGAGCGCAGCGAAGCCTCGAAGGGCGAGGTCGTGCCCCGATGCTTGTGCCACGCCCTGAAAATTGTGTTTTACGTCAGCGCCGGCGCCGGCAAAAACACCGCCACGATGCCCAGCGCCAGAAATACCCCGACCGCCTGCGACACGAATAACAGCCCGATCTGCAGCGGCGCCAGGGTCACGATGAAGCGGCCGATATTGATGAAGGTCAGCAGCGCCACGATGGCAATGCCGAGTAGCAGGACGATGCCGGCCTCCCCGAACAGGGTCGAAATCAGCAGCAGCACCGCCGAAACCAGCGTCACCCAATTGCTGGCCACGAGATAGGGAATGAACCCATCCTGCCGGCCCATCTGCCGGAGCACGATGGCGGCCATGCCGGCCTGCGCCAGGAACAATACGGCATTGACGACGACCGATTGCGTTGCCGTGCCGGGCGGCAGCTTGATGCCGAACAGCAGTGGTCCGAAGCCGGCCAGCATAACGGCGACGACCGCGGCGATCAGGCTGCCGATCAGGCCCCGCTGGGAAAAATCGAAATAGGTCGAAGCGTCGCGCTTGCCGGTGATCAGGGCAATACAACCCCGGACGGCGCTCGCGGCTTCTTCGAAAAAGGGGGAATTGGGCTGGGCCAAGGGCGTGGGTCTCGTCTCATTGTGTGGGCGCGGCCACGGGGCCAAGCACCATGTAGAGCGTCACGGGCATACCAACAAGCAATACCATGGTCAAAACCGCAAATGCCGCACTCACCCCGATATTCCACCCCCCGGCCCGCCAGCCGAGGTAAAACAGCAGGACGGCAAGACCGATCCAGAGAAGGATCAAGATCGGCCCGGCAATCAGGGAGAGAAACGTGCCCACCACGAGATAGGCGATCAGCGCGTAAACCCCCGGCACCAGCAGGTCCATCACCCTTGCCTCGCCCGGCACCACGCGCCTGGTGACATGAATGCCGATCAAAAGCGCAACGATGGAGAGGCTCTGCACCACGAGCGCGATGATAAGGCCGAAGAAATTGGGAATCCCGACATCGGCCGTCGCCAGCGCAATCGAGAGCAGCGCAAAGAATACAAAGAGCACCAGTGCCGTCGCCAGCCCCGCCGCCGAAATCGAAAAATGCCGCCGCCAGTCTGCCTCGCCGCGGACCAGTGCGATCCAGCCGGCCAGTGCTTCCTTCAGCGCCCGCCAGATCCTCATGCATCCCCGCCCGAAAAGAACTTCTCCATGAAACTCTCATAGATCGCCGTTAGTCCCACGAGATCGGTAATGGCGATATGCTCGTCGGCCTTGTGCATGGACGGGCCGACGAGCCCGCATTCCACCACCGGCCCATATTGGGCGATGAAGCGCGCATCCGAAGTGCCGCCGCCGGTCGAATAGTCGGGCCGCCGCCCGGTGACATCCTCGATGGCATCGGACAGCGTGTCGATATCGTCGGAAAGCGGCGACAGGAACGCGCGGGATGGCACGCCGGCAATCTCGAAAACCACCTCGGTGCCATGGGCATCGACCGAAGCGATCCGCTCGCGCACCCATGCCGCCAATGTGTCTGGGGTCCAGGTGTCATTGTAGCGGATGTTGAATTTGAGCGTGCCGGCGCCGGGAATGACATTGGATGTGGGATTGCCGACATCCACCGTCGTCACTTCCAGATTGCTCGCCGGAAAATGCTCCGTGCCCTGGTCGAGCCGCGTCGTGCTCAATGCCGTCACGATGGCTGCCAGCACCGGCAGGGGATTATTGGCCTTGTGCGGATAGGCGACATGCCCCTGCACGCCTTTCACGCTCACCACGCCCGAGAACGAGCCGCGCCGCCCGATCTTGATACTGTCGCCCAGCGCCTCGGCCGAACTGGGCTCGCCCACCAGCGCAAAGTCGAAACTGTGGCCATTCTCGGCCATCCAGCGCATGAGCTTGTCCGTGCCATTGATGGCATCGGCCTCTTCGTCATTGGTAATGGCAAGCTGGATCGTGCCCGCCTCGGCCGGAATGGCGGCACAGGCCGCGACAAAAGCCGCAACGCCCGATTTCATGTCGGCCGCGCCGCGCCCGAACAGCTTCCCGCCCTCGATCCGCGGCACGAAGGGATCGCTCGTCCATTGCGCGCGATCGCCCGGCGGCACCACGTCGGTATGCCCGGCAAAGAGCAGCTTCCGCCCGCCCGTGCCGCGCACCGCAAAGAGATTATCGACGGGATAGGACCCGTCGCCATCGAACCGCAGATGCGTCACGGCAAAGCCGATCGCTGCCAGTTCCTTGCCCAGAAGCTCGATCGCCCCGGCCGCCTCCGGCGTTACCGAGGGGCAGGCAATGAGGCGTTCGAGCAGGGTCTGCGGGTCGATGGTCAACGGAATGGTCCCAGAAGTTTATGCAGCGGCGCCGACGGGGTCGGCGCCAAAGGTGTTGGAGCCCGTGGTGCCCTTGAGAAAGCCGAGCTGCACGAGCATGTAGATGGCGAAAATGCCGAAGAGAAGATTGAGCGCGGTCAGCCAGAACGGCGGCTGCGGCAGCATGAGGCCCCCGCCCATATCCACCATCGAAAAGCCGATCCCGGTCGCGGCGAGCAGGTTGAGCAGCACGCTGGCGCCGAGGAAAATTTTCAGGTCCGTGCCGTCATTGTCGCGGTCGTGCCGGCGCTTCATGCCGAGGTTATAGGTCGGCCAGAGCAGGGCCAGGTTCAGCAGCACATAGAGCCAGGACAGAATGGTGAAATTGCCAAAGGCAAGCAGGTTCAAGACGAGGCCGGCGACCAGCGCCACGACAAAGATGGCGAGCACGCCGATCCACCATTGCTGGCGCCCGATGCGGCCATCCGATGTGGTCAGAAGAGCGATGATTTTATCCATTTAGTCCCCTCCAAATGGCCGGAATCATTCCGGCACTGGCAAAGACTAGAATGCCGGCGCGGCAAGTGCCAGCGCCGCCTATTATGCCGCATAGTCCGCCCCTCCCGTCACCGCCGGGACCTCTCCCGGTGGCCCATGCCATCGGGCGAGCCCGGCAATGACGGCGAAGGAAGGGTCAGTCGCGCAGCAATTCGTTAATGCCGGTCTTCGAGCGCGTCTGCGCATCGACGGTTTTCACGATCACCGCGCAGTAAAGGCTCGGGCCCGGCGTGCCATCGGGCAGCGGCTTGCCCGGCAGCGAACCGGAAACGACGACCGAATAGGGCGGCACCTTGCCCACATGCACTTCGCCGGTGGCGCGATTGATAATCTTGGTCGACGAACCGATGAAGACGCCCATGGAAATCACCGAACCTTCGCCCACGATGACGCCTTCGACCACTTCCGAACGCGCCCCGATAAAGCAATTGTCCTCGATGATGGTCGGATTGGCCTGCAGCGGCTCGAGCACGCCGCCAATGCCGACGCCGCCCGAGAGGTGCACGTTCTTGCCGATCTGTGCGCAGGACCCAACCGTCGCCCAGGTATCGACCATCGTGTTATCGTCGACATAGGCACCAAGGTTCACAAAGCTCGGCATGAGGATGACGCCCTTGCCGATAAAGGCCGACTGGCGCACCACGGCGCCCGGCACGGCGCGGAAACCGGCGGCGCGATACTGGTTGTCGCCCCAGCCGACGAACTTCGACGGCACCTTGTCGAACCAGCTGGCCCCGCCCGGTGCGCCTTCGATGAGCACGTTGTCATTGAGGCGGAAGGAGAGCAGCACGGCCTTTTTCAGCCACTGATTGACCTGCCAGTCGCCATTGACCTTTTCGGCCACGCGCGCCTGGCCCGAGTCGAGCAGGTTCAGCGCGGTCTCCACCGCATCGCGCACTTCGCCTTTGGTCGAGAGATTGATCTCGGCCCGATTTTCAAAGGCGGTTTCGATGATGGCGGAAAGCTGGGCGTGCGACATGACGGCTCCTACGGAAATGCTGGCGCGGACCATAGCGGGGACAAGCGGAGTGTCAACGCCGCTCAGAGTTTTGGCGACACGATCTCTTTCCACGTATCCAAAAACCGCTGCCGTCGCAGCGTATCGAGCGCAACGAGCAGGCTCGGCCCCAGCGCAATGGCCTGGATCACCCCGCGCCCGCGCGCCGCAATGGCCTCGCTGGTCCATTCCCCCGCCGATCCCGGCACCACCGCCCCCAGCGCCGTTCCCCCCGCCGCAATCTGTTGTCCGGCCGGCGAGAGTGCAAAATCCACAAAGGCCCGCGCCAGCTCGACCTCCTTCGCGTCGCGCGGAATGAGCATCGAGCGCGTCAGCACCAGCACATAGTCGTCGGGTACCACGATCTCGATATTGGCCCCCTCCGCCTGCCGCGCAAAGGCATAGGACCCCAGCACATTGTAGCCAAGCGCCAGCGATCCATCGGCCACGCCATTGAGAATTGCCGGGCTCGAGCCGGAAAACTGCGCCCCGACCCGCCCGAAAGCCGTCGCCAGCCGCCAGAAGGTGGACGAAATCGTCTGGTCCTGCGCCGCCAGCAGATAGCCGACGCCGGACAGCGCAATGTCATAGGTCGCAATCTGCCCGCGGAATTTCTCGGTTTCCGTCTCCAGCAGTTCCGCCAGTTTCAGATGCGTGCGCGGCACGTCTTCGAGCGCAATCCGGTCGGGATTGTAGATGATCACCGCCGGCTCGAAGGTGAACCCAAACACCTCGTTGCGCCAATGCGCCCAATCGGGCAGGGCGCCGAGATAGGGGCTGTCATAGGCCAGCGCATGCCCGTCATTGGCGAGTTTGAGCTGCAGGTCCGAAGCCGAGGATATCAGCAGGTCCGGCGCCACCGGCAGCGTGCCGTCCAGAAATTGCGCGAAGAGCGGCAGCGAATCCATCTCTTCATAAATGACCGTCACCTCCGGCCGTCCCGCCTGAAAGCCGGCGACAAAGACGGCGAATACCTGCGTATCGGTCACCCCCACAATGGTCAGCACGGTTTCGCTCGACCCGTCCGGGGCCGGATAATGCGTCGCGGCTGCCTCTGCCCGGTGCGGCAGCAACAGGGCCGCAGCCAGCACCAGCCCGGCAATCGCC
>DATMSG010000342.1:0-20080 GCA_035565515.1 Devosia sp. | reverse complement strand
GCCGCGCACGCGGACATGGCCGAACTCGTCTTCGACCGTCCGCTTTACCGCCTGGGCGATTTCGGAAACGGTAAATTCGGCAGCATTGGTCAGGACTTCTGGCATGATGACTTGGTGCGGGAAATGCCGCGCCGGGTCAAGGGTTACTCGGCGGCCTCGATGGTGGGAATGCCGCTCACATCGACCCGCCTCTGGGCCTGCCAGGTATCGTAGGCCGACTGCATGCCCATCCAGAGGCGCGGCCCATTGCCGAAGAGTTTGCCCAGCCTCACGGCGACATCAGCCGAGACCGGCTTGCGCGTGGCGAGGATGTCATAAAGATGCTGCCGGGAAATGCCGAGAAGACGTGCTATTTCCGCCTTGCTCCGCCCGGTCGAGGGCAGAACGTCGTGAGCCAGCAATTCGCCCGGATGGGTCGGGCACCAATCGCCGCGAACCGCCGGCACGATATCGATAGGGTCAGTGATATTGTTCGAAGTCGACATCGACAGCATCCTGTCCTGAAAAAGAAAATGTAATGCACCACGGGCCGTTCACATGGACCGTATAGCGCGGGGGTGGCGGTCCGCGCAGTGCGTGAAAGTTAAATCCGGGCACGTTGAGATCATCCGGCGCCGCTGCAGCGTCGAGCGCTTCGAGGCGGCGGCGGATACGCGATATCAGCTTGGGATCGAGCTTGGCCGAGCGGTTCGACGCCCACAATTCGGCCAAGCCCTTGTGTCGAAAGCTGAGGATCATGCATTATGTAAGCACATCGCTTACATATGTCAATATTTCGCTTACACTCACTCCGCCGCCTCTGCCTGATGCGGATGTTCCAGATTGCCCATGGACTGCACGATGTGATTGGCGAGCGCATCATAGATGCCGCCATAGGCGTGGCTGGCGCGCATCAGCGCCATTTGTGCATCGGGGAGCGGGGGCAGGCCGTGTTCGTCGGCGACGACGCGCATGCCCGGCTGCAGGGCGCTTTCGGGCAGGAAGCCGATGGCGAGATCGGAGAGCACGGCCGAGGAAATGGCCGTGGCGTTCGAAGAGGTATAGGCGATGCGGTAATCGGTGCCGGTGCGGTCGAGCGCGTCCATCGCATCCTTGCGCCAGATGCAATATTGCGGCCCGCAGGCAATGGCGACCGGCTCGCTGGCAAGCGCACGGCCGCCGTGGCTGGCGACCCAGAACATCTTTTCGGTGCGGAACAGCTCGCCAAAATTCTGCTCGGTGCCCTGGGTGAAGACGATGAGATCGTAGCGCCCGGCGCGCATGCCTTCGAGCAGGTGTTCGGAAGCCATGCAGGAGACATCGACGACGATTTTGGGATGGGTGCGCTGGAAGCTTGACAGGATCACCGGCAGCAAGCGCACGGCATAATCGTCCGGCACGCCGAAGCGGATCGAGCCGGCAAGGTCGCCATCGGAAAACCGGTCGAGGATTTCCGCATTGGTGCGCAGCATTTTGCGGGCGCGTTCATAAAGCACCTCGCCATGATGGGTGAGGGTGACCGTGCGACCATCGCGCGAGAGGAGAGCATGCCCGAGGCGCTCTTCGAGCCGCTTGATCTGCATGGAGACGGCAGACTGCGTCTTGTTCACCCGGCGGGCCGCTTCGGTGAAACTGCCGCAATCGGCAATGGCGCAAAAGCTTTGCAACTGGTCGAGATCGAGCGGAGCAGCCATTCGGGTCTCCCATCACTCATTTTGATTGAATGGATGAAATCTATTTGTTGGACGAATGGAAGTCCAGCGCGTTATCTCGTCATCATCGCCGTAAAGGCGTCCCTCCTGCCGACCTCCCTTCGGCACAACAACATTTCGGAGATTGAAATGGCTCTCTCGCTGCCCGGCGAGCGGTCAGTTGCGGCCGCCACGCCGACTACCCCCTTGCGCGCTCTTTTTGCCTTTGTCGCCAAGGTGCGTGCCGACCGCCAACGCCGGACCGTGCTGAAAAGCCTGCTCGATCTCGATGCCGATCGCCTGCGCGATCTTGGCCTCTCCCATGCCGATATTCACGACGCCATGGGCGCGCAGTCTGCGCGTGCCTCCACCATGGTGCTCAATACCGCCCGGGCCCGCGGGGCTCTGCGGTAACGCATTCGTCCGCGCCCCGGCGCGGACGTCTCCCTTGGACCGAACACGGTGTGCTCGTTCCATCTCCCGGGCCAGTTTTGCCACTGGTCCCGTTTCCTGAAAACTTAACCGGGCTTGTGCTTGCACTCGCCCGGTTTTTTTCTTTTCGGTTTTTGGATTGCGCCAGCCGGCAATGACGCCGAAGAGGGTGGAGCGCCCTGAGCATTGCCGCCTATAAAAACCGCACGCCGAGTTCGGTTTCGGTGTGCCAGATCGTTTCGCAATCGAAATTGCGCCCGTCGATCATGGAGAGCCGGAAGCGGTGCGGCAGGCCGACAATGCTGGTGACCACCAGCTTGGCGCCCTCTTCGGACAGATTGCGCACCGTGCAATCGAAGGTCGAGTGCCCGTCATTGGTCACGATTCGCCCGCCCTTGAGCGTGCGCATGCGGTGATGTCTGCGGCGTTCGTCTTCCATATTCTGGCCTATTAGGGCAGGGCGGCAAAGCCTTCGGAGAACCCTTCGAGCGACACCGGAATGCCGACGCCCTCTTCGGGGGTCTTGAATACGACGAAAATTGCGTTCGTGCCTTTGGACAGCACATCGATCAGGCCGTCATCGAGCTCGACTTCGGCCACGCAGCCATTGGGCAGGCACCGCACGAAGGCGACGCGGCCCATATCGGTGCCATCGACATTGAGGCCCAGGCCATTGGGCAGCAGCACCCCGAGCGGGGCGAGGACGCGCAGAAGCCGCGCTTCGCGATCGGCAGTGCGCAGCACGATGACCGACAGGCCCACATTGGGCTGATCTTCGGCCATGACATTCTGGATGATGGCGCATTGTTCCGAGCTGGCGCCGGGCGGGGTGTCGCAGCTCATCTGCCAGTCGCCATATTCACCGCGGACGGTGCCCTGGGCGAAAGCGGGGCTTGCGCCGGCAAATGCGGTCAGCGCCAGAGCCAGGCCCATCAGCCGCTTGGAAAATTGCATCACTCTTATTCGTCTCCTGCAAAATTGCGGGCGCGGGGCATTGAGACCTGTTTGGGTTATCCGCAAAGGCCTGTCAACCGAAGGCGTGGTTGAAGCGATCTGGCAGCGAAACTGCGGCGCGCTTGAGGCAAAGGCGTCCGATTTTGTCCAGTTTTAAACAGTGCGGAAGTGTGCGACGCCGCGATAGACTCGGTCCGAGCAATGTGATTTAGGTCAAATTCGAGTTTTGCGCTCCGAGGTTGAGTCGGGGCGGCGTGAGCTATGCCGCTGTTTTCCACTCTCTTTCTTGGTGTGCGCCACCAGAATTGGTTAACAGGGGGTTTATGGTGACCGGTCAGTTCGTGAGGAAGTTGGGTGCCGCCGCGACGGCCATGCTGGCGCTGATGCCGGCAATCGCTTCCGCCCAGGAAATCGGTAAAGGCCATCCGGAGCCGGGCCAGTTCCACCTGCAGCAGTCGGTCACGCCGATCATGGATTCGATCGTGGCCTTCCACGATGGTCCGCTGATGTGGACGATTTCGCTTATCGTGCTCTTCGTGCTCGCGCTGCTTATCGTCATCGTCGTGCGCTTCAACGCCAAGGCCAATCCGGTGCCGGCGCGTTTTACCCATAATACGCTGATCGAGGTGATCTGGACGGTGCTGCCGATCGTCATCTTGATCGTCATCGCCATCCCCTCCTTCGGCGTTCTGTCCGACCAGCTGACGACGCCCGATGGCGAGCGCAAATATCTGGGCGCCAACATCTTCTCGTTCGGCGAAGTCGAGGTTCCGGCCGCTTCCGTCACCGTCAAGGCCTCGGGCGAGCAGTGGTATTGGAACTACGAATATGTCGATGAAGGCCTGGCCTTCGACTCCAATATTCTCGGCTCGGCCGTCGACAGCTATCACCAGACGATCAAGCCGAACCAGCCGCGTCTCTTGGCCGTCGACAATGAGCTTATCGTGCCGGTCGATACGACCGTGCGCATGCAGGTGACCGCGAGCCCCTCGGGCGTGATCCACGCCTTCGCCGTTCCCTCCTTCGGCATCAAGATCGACGCCGTGCCCGGCCGCCTCAACGAAACCTGGTTCAACTCGCGCGAAACCGGCCTCTTCTACGGCCAGTGCTCGGAACTGTGCGGCAAGGATCACGCTTTCATGCCAATCGCCGTGCGCGTCGTTACCGCCGAAGAATATCAAGCCTTCATCGCGGCCTTCAAGGAAAGCCGTGATTATGCCAGCGCCGTCGCCGTGCTGCCGGCTATTCAGTAATAGGGTCAGGGGAGACCATAATGTCGCAAGTAAACCTCGAGGCCCATGCCACCGGGCATGACCACGCCGCGCACGACCACCATACGCCCACGGGCTGGCGGCGCTGGGTTCTGTCCACCAATCACAAGGACATCGGGATCATGTATCTCGTGTTCTCGATCGTCGCCGGTATCGTCGGCGGCCTGCTCTCGGGCTTCATGCGCATGGAGCTGCAGGAGCCGGGCATCCAGATTTTCCATGGCCTCGCCTCCATGGTCTATGGCATTTCCGACCCGTCCGGCTCGATCGATGCCGGCAAGCAGATGTTCAACGTCTTCACCACGGCCCACGCCCTGATCATGGTCTTCTTCATGGTCATGCCCGCGACCATGGGCGGCTTTGCCAACTATTTCGCCCCGCTCATGGTTGGTGCGCCCGATACCGCTTTCCCGCGTATCAACAATATCGCCTTCTGGCTGCTGCCGGTGGCGTTCATCCTTCTGTTGATGAGCCTTTTCTTCGAAGGCGCGCCGGGCTCGACCGGTTTCGGTGGCGGCTGGACCGTCTATCCGCCGCTTTCGACCGCGGGCCATCCCGGCCCCGCCATGGACTTCGCCATTCTCTCGCTGCACGTTGCGGGCGTGAGCTCGATCCTGGGCGCGATCAACCTGATCACCACGATCCTCAACATGCGCGCCCCGGGCATGACCATCCACAAGATGCCGCTCTTTGCCTGGTCGGTGCTGGTGACGGGCTTCCTGCTGCTGCTGGCCCTGCCGGTTCTGGCTGGCGCCATCACCATGCTGCTGACGGATCGCAATTTCGGCACGACCTTCTTCGCGCCCGAAGGCGGTGGTGACCCGGTCCTCTTCCAGCACCTGTTCTGGTTCTTCGGCCACCCCGAAGTCTACATCATGATCCTCCCCGGCTTCGGCATCGTCTCGCACATCGTCTCGACCTTCAGCCGTAAGCCGATCTTCGGCTATATGGCCATGGCCTATGCCATGGTCGCCATCGGCTTTGTCGGCTTCGTCGTGTGGGCGCACCACATGTATACGACCGGCCTCAGCCTTGACGTGCAGCGCTATTTCGTTGCAGCCACCATGGTCATCGCCGTGCCGACGGGTGTGAAGATCTTCTCCTGGATCGCCACCATGTGGGGCGGCTCCATCACCTTCCGCCTGCCCATGCTCTGGGCCATCGGCTTCATCTTCCTGTTCACCGTCGGTGGTGTGACCGGTGTGGTGCTCGCCAATGCCGGTGCCGACCGTGCCCTGCACGACACCTATTACGTCGTGGCGCACTTCCACTACGTGCTCTCGCTCGGCGCCGTGTTCTCGATCTTTGCCGGCTGGTACTACTGGTACCCCAAAATGTTCGGCTACATGTACAACGAGTTCCTGGGCAAGCTGCACTTCTGGACCATGTTCGTCGGCGTGAACCTGATCTTCTTCCCGCAGCACTTCCTCGGCCTGGCCGGCATGCCGCGTCGTTACATCGACTATCCGGATGCCTTCACGCTGTGGAACCGCGTGTCTTCGATCGGCTACTACGTCACCTTCGTTGCGATGATCATCTTCTTCTACGCAACCTGGGAAGCCAGCCGCAAGAAGCGCCCGGCCGGTGACAATCCCTGGGGCGATGGCGCAACGACGCTGGAATGGACGCTGAGTTCTCCGCCGCCGTTCCACCAGTTCTCGACGCTGCCCAAGATCGATTCGACCAACGCGCATTAAGTCGCGGCGACAAGCTCGGCGGATCGCGCTTTAGTGCGGTCCGCAACATAAGGACAGTCCAGTGACCTATATCGACGACAGCAAGGGGATGCCCGCTTTGGCGGGCGAGGCGCGGGTGGAAGACTACCTCGCGCTCCTGAAACCTCGTGTCATGTCGCTGGTGGTGTTCACTGCTCTTGTGGGCATGCTGGTGGCTCCCGGCGGCATCAATCCCGTCATCGGCCTCATTGCCATCGTCTGCATCGCCATCGGTGGTGGCGCCTCGGGCGCGCTCAATATGTGGTACGATGCCGATATCGACGCCATCATGAGCCGCACGCAAAACCGGCCCATTCCGGCCGGCCGGATTTCCTCGGGCGAAGCCCTGACCTTTGGCCTGGTTCTCTCGGGTTTTTCGGTGGCCCTGCTGGGCCTCGCGACCAATTGGGTCGCTGGGGGGCTGCTGGCCTTCACCATCTTCTTTTATGCCGTGATCTACACGATCTGGCTCAAGCGCTCGACGCCGCAGAATATCGTCATCGGTGGCGCGGCCGGCGCTTTCCCCACCATGATCGGCTGGGCCGCGGTGACCGGCACCATCTCTCTCGAGAGCCTCGCGCTCTTTCTCATCGTCTTTCTCTGGACCCCGCCGCATTTCTGGGCGCTGGCGCTCTATAAGCAGGGCGACTATGCCGCGGCCGGCATTCCCATGATGCCCAATGTGGCCGGCGAAGCCTCCACCAAACGCCAGATTTTCGTCTATACGGTCATCCTCGCCGTCTCTGCCTTCGTGCCAGTCTATCTCGGCACCGGTGGCTGGATTTATGGCGCGGTCGCCGCCATTACCGGCGCGGGCTTTGTCTATCTGGCCGTGCGTCTGCTGCTTGCGCCGACCAATGTCGATATGCGCAAGGCTGCGCGCCGCCTTTTCACCTATTCTCTGAGCTATCTCTTCGTGCTTTTCCTTGGCCTTCTGACCGACAGCTTCATTGCGCGCCTGGGTGGATTCTGGTCATGACCGAGAAAAACCAGGCGCTTGAAACCATGACTGCCCAAGCACAGGCTGCCGAAACGCTGAAGCGCGTTCGCCGCCGCCGCTCCATTGCGCTTGCCGGCGCTCTCGCGCTCTTTGCGCTGACCTTTTACGTGCTGACCATCGTCAAGATGGGCCCGGCGCTGTTCGATCGGGGGCTGTGATGGCGCTCGCCGAAACCAGCCATCCCGATGCCGAAAAGCGCAATCGCCGCGTCGGCCTGACGCTGCTGGGTCTGGCGCTCGGCATGGTCGGCCTCGCTTTCGCGTCCGTGCCGCTCTACCAGCTTTTCTGCCAGGTGACCGGCTATGGCGGCACCACGCAGACGGCCGAGGCCAATCCCAAGGGCGTCATTGCCCGCGAGATGAAAGTGCGCTTCGACGTCAATGTCGATCACGCCCTCAATTGGAGCGTGAAGCCGGCCGCCGCGATCACCGACCAGATCGGCCGCGTCGATACGGTCAATTACATCGCGACCAATAATTCGGACAAGCCGCTCACCGGGCAGGCGATCTTCAACGTCGTGCCCGAAAAGGCCGGCGTCTATTTCAACAAGATCGAGTGCTTCTGCTTTACCGAGCAGACCCTCCAGCCCGGCGAAACGGTGGAAATGCCGATCGTGTTCTTCGTCGATCCCGATATCGACCAGAACCACGAACTCAAAACCATCAAAGAGATTACGCTCTCTTATACCTTCTACGCTTCAGACAATGAGGGAAGCTGAACATGGCCGCCATTGAAAAGAACCATGACTACCACATGGTGGAGCCGTCACCCTGGCCATTCGTGATGTCGGCCGCGGTGCTGGTCATGATGGTGGGCGCCGTCTTCTTCATGAAGCAGTGGACCCCATGGCTGTTCTTCATCGGCCTCGCCGGCGTGATCTATTCCTTCTACGCCTGGTGGGCGGATGTGGTGAAGGAAGCCAATGATGGCGTCAGCCACACCCCGGTCGTCCAGATGCATCACCGCTATGGCATGATGCTGTTCATCGCCTCGGAAGTGATGTTCTTCGTGGCCTGGTTCTGGGCCTATTTCGACGGCTTCTTCCGCTTCGACGATGTCGAGCAATATGCGCGCGTGGCCTTCACCGGTGGCCATTGGCCCCCGAGCGGCATCGAGCTGTTCGATCCGTTCCACCTGCCGCTGTTCAACACCCTGATCCTGCTCACCTCGGGTACGACCGTCACCTGGGCCCACCATGCGCTGCTCGAAAACGACCGCCAGGGCCTGCGCTGGGGTCTGGCGCTCACCGTGGCGCTCGGCGTGCTGTTCTCCTATGTGCAGTATCTCGAATATACCCATGCCGGGTTCTCGTTCTCGGGCAACCTCTATGGCGCCACCTTCTTCATGGCGACCGGCTTCCATGGTTTCCACGTCATCATCGGCACCATCTTCCTAGCCGTGTGCCTGATCCGCGCCGAGCGCGGCGATTTCACCCCGAAGCGTCACCTCGGCTTCGAATTTGCCGCCTGGTACTGGCATTTCGTGGACGTGGTCTGGCTCTTCCTCTTCGCCTCGATCTATGTCTGGGGCAGCTGGGGCGTATCCCTGAGCCACTAGGCGCAGGCATAGTGAATATGGGGCGCGGCATGGCTGCGCCCCATATTGCTTCTCGGGACCTTATGAGCCAGCCAAATCCTGTTCTTGCCGGTCTTTTCTGCCGCTGTCCGCGCTGCGGCGCGGGGAAGCTGTTTTCCGGCTATCTCAAGCTGGCCCCAAACTGCGACAGATGCGGTCTCGATCTCAAATTCGCCGATAGCGGCGATGGCCCGGCGGTCTTCGTGATCTTTCTGGTCGCGCCGGTCGTCGTCGTGCTGGCCCTTATCACCGGGGCGCTCGTGCCCATCGCGCCCTGGATGCATCTGGTGCTGTGGATTCCGACGACATTGCTACTGTCCCTCGCCCTCCTGCCGCCCTTCAAGGGCGTGCTGGTCAATCTCCAATATCGCCACGATGCTCATGAGGGCCGCCAATGAATCCCTTTGCGCGCCTTCGCACCGGCGATTGGATTTTTGCCATCCTCATGCTGGCTCTGGCCGCGGTCTGCGTCTTTCTCGGCTCCTGGCAAATGCAGCGCCTGGCCGAAAAGGAGGCGCTGGTTGCAGCGATCGATGCACGCCTGACGGCGCCGCCCATTCCAGTCCCGCCCAAGGAAAGCTGGACCAGCCTGCCGGTGGAGGAGCTCGTCTACCAGCCGGTCGAACTGACCGGAGCCTATCGCTACACCCAGACCATGACGGTCTTCACCAGCCTTGCCGATCCCAAGGGGCGATATTCAGGGCCGGGCTATTGGGTGATGACCCCGTTCCAATTGCAGGACGGGGGCACGGTTTTCGTCAATCGCGGCTTCGTTCCCCAGCAATATCAGGAGACCGCGGCGCTCGGCGATCTGCATGGCGAAGATCCCGGGATAGTCACCATAGTCGGTCTGTTCCGCACGCCCGAGGCAGCGGGCATGATGACCCCGGAACCGGACATGTCCAATCGCATCGAGTGGGTGCGCGACCCGGCGCGACTCGCCAGGCTTGCGGACCCGGCTCTGGCCCCGATCGCTCCCTTCTATGTCGATCTGCCCGCCGGCCCTGCCGGCGAACTGCCGCAGGCGGGTGAGACCGTGGTCAGCTTCCCCAATAATCATTTCGGCTATGCCCTGACATGGTACGGCTTTGCCATCGTCGCCGTGGTCATGCTCGGCTTCTGGCTCACCCAGAAGGCAAGACGGCCCGCCAATGGCCCCTGAGGCCATGCCGAGGCAAAACCTTGCGGTCAGCCGCCGCATTCACTAGGTTGCAACAATTCTAGAAGGGCCTTCCCCTCCGATGCAGTTTGTTTCGACGCGCGGCCAGGCGCCGGCGCTTGGCTTCTCCGATGCGGTCCTGGCGGGCCTGGCTTCCGATGGCGGCCTCTATGTTCCGCAAGAATGGCCGCAACTCAGCCCCGATGACATCGCCGCTCTTGCCGGCAAGCCCTATGCCGATGTCGCCTATGAGATCATTTCGCGCTTTACCGGCGGGGAAATCCCGGCGGCGAAACTTCGTGAGATCATCGACAGCGCCTATCGGAGTTTTCGTCACCCCTCGGTGACCCCGCTGGTCGAGATCGAAACCAACCATTTCGTGCTCGAACTGTTTCACGGGCCTACGCTCGCCTTCAAGGACGTGGCGATGCAGTTCCTGAGCCGCACCATGGATCACATCCTGAGCGAGCGCGGCCTGCGCGCCACCATTGTCGGCGCCACCTCGGGCGATACGGGATCGGCGGCCATCGAAGCCTTCCGCGGCCGCGACACGACCGACATCTTCATTCTCCATCCGCTGGGGCGCACTTCGGAAGTGCAGCGCCGGCAGATGACGACGGTGCTCGACGCCAATGTCCACAATATCGCCCTCGAAGGCACGTTCGACGATTGTCAGGACGCGGTGAAGGCCATGTTCAACAATCACGCCTTCCGCGATTCGGTGCGGCTTTCGGGCGTCAATTCGATCAATTGGGGCCGGATCGTTGCCCAGATCGTCTATTACTTCGTCGCTGCCGTCTCGCTAGGGGCGCCGCACCGCAAGGTCAGCTTCACCGTTCCAACCGGCAATTTCGGCGATATTTTCGCCGGCTATTGCGCCAAGCGCATGGGCCTGCCGATCGAGCAGCTGGTGATCGCCACCAATGCCAACGATATCCTGCGCCGCACGCTCGATACCGGCCGCTATGAAATGACCGGTGTTGCGCCCACCATCAGCCCCTCGATGGATATTCAGATCTCCTCCAATTTCGAGCGCCTCCTGTTCGAAAGCGCCGGCCGCGATGCCGATGCGGTTTCGCGCATGATGGCGGCGCTGAAACAGTCGCGCGGCTTCGATCTGCCGGAAAAGTCGATAGCGGCCATTCGGGCGGAATTTGCTGCCGGCACCTCGGACGAAGCGGCAACGGGCAAGACCATTGCCGATACCTGGGCCCAGTCCCAATACCTGCTTGACCCCCATACGGCGGTCGGCGTCGGGGTGGCGCGCCATCTCTCGCGCGGGCCTGAGCCGATGATTACACTGGCAACGGCGCATCCGGCCAAATTCCCTGCCGCCGTCAAGGCGGCCTCGGGGATCGAGCCGGCTTTGCCGAGCTGGCTCGGCGATCTCTATCAACGGCCCGAACGGGTCGACGTGTTGGCCAATAACCAGCGCGTCCTGGAAAACTTCATCGGGGCGCGCACCCGCGCGGCCTGAAGACGACAAAGAGCCTGGGCGGAAAGGGAGAACAAGTCCCGCCGCCGGTTCAGGAGGACGAGTGTGACGGTACAAACGACGACCCTCGAGAACGGCATGGTGGTGCTGACCGACGATATGCCGCATCTGGAGAGTGCCTCAATCGGGGTCTGGGTGAAGGCCGGGGCACGGTCCGAGCGCAAGGCCGAGCACGGCATTTCCCACCTTCTCGAACACATGGCCTTCAAGGGCACCAAGACCCGCACTGCGCTCGAAATCGCCGAAGCCATCGAAAATGTCGGCGGCGATCTCAATGCGGCAACCTCCATCGAACATACCGGCTATTTCGCCCGCGTGCTCAAGGACGATGTGGTGCTGGCGGCCGATATTCTCTCCGACATCCTGCAGAATTCGACCTTCGATGAAGGCGAGATGACGCGCGAAAAGCAGGTCATCGTGCAGGAAATCGGCGCGGCGCGGGACAATCCCGATGACCACGTTTTCGACCTCTTCCAGCAGGCCGCCTATCCCACCCAGCCCATCGGGCGCACCATTCTGGGCACGGTCGATTCGGTCCGCGCCTTCTCGCCCGAAATGGTGGGCAAGTATATGCGCCGCAACTATGTGGGTGACCACATGGTCATGGCAGCGGCGGGCAATGTCGACCACGATGGTCTCGTGCAGGTGGCGCGAGAGCGCTTTGCTGACCTCGCCCCGAGCGGCGCTCCGGCGCCGCAGCGGGCCGAATATCAGGGCGGCGAGGAACGGCTCGTTTCCGATCACGAACAGGCCCATATCGTCCTCGGCTTCGAGGGGCGCGCCTATAATTCGGACGGCTTTTATGCCGCCCAGGTGCTGGCGTCGGTGCTGGGTGGCGGTATGAGCTCGCGGCTCTTCCAGGAAGTGCGCGAAAAGCGCGGTCTTTGCTACTCGGTCTATGCCTTTCACTGGGCCTTTGCCGATAGCGGCGTCTTCGGCGTTGCCGCGGCAACGGGCGAGGACGAGGTTTCAGAGCTGGTGCCGGTCGTGCTCGACGAATTGCTGCGCGCCGCCGAAACGGTCACCGACGAAGAAGTGACGCGCGTCCGCAATCAGATTCGCGCGGGCCTCCTGATGTCGCTCGAGAGCCCCTCGGCCCGCGCCGGTCAGCTGGCGCGTCAGCAAATCCTCTGGGGGCGCCCCATTCCCATGGCCGAAACGGTCGAGCGGATCAATCGCATCACCGCGCATCGCGTCCGTGAGGTCGCCGAGCAGATTTTCGCCAATTCCAAGCCGACTCTGGCCGGTATCGGCCCGATCAGCCGGCTGGCCGATGTCGAAAGCATCGGCGAGACGCTCAAGCGCTAGATCATGCTCTGGCCCTGGTCGTCGCCAGAACAGTTGATCCATCTGGGCGGGCGCCGCGTTTCGCTGCGCCTGCCACAGATGCGGGATTATTCCGCCTGGTATCAACTGCGCCGCCAGAGCCAGGAATTCCTCAAACCCTTCGAACCGCGCTGGACCGAGGCCGATCTGGGACGCCGCGTCTATGCCATGCGCGTGCGCCGCGCCCGGCAGGAGGCCGAGCAGGGCACCGACTATACCTTCTTCGTCTTCCTCAATGACGGCACCGAGACTTTGGTGGGCGGCATCACGCTCTCCAATATCCGCCGGCGGGCCGCGCAATTCGTCAATCTCGGCTATTGGATGGGCCAGCCCTATGCCGGGCAGGGGCTGATGACCGAGGCCGTCGAAATGGCGCTGCGCTTCGTTTTCGAAACGCTGGACCTGCACCGCGCCCACGCCGCCTTCCTGCCGCACAATATGGCCTCGCGCCGTGTGCTCGAAAAAAATGGCTTCATCGAAGAGGGCTTTGCCGAGCGCTATCTGCAGATCGATGGCCGCTGGGAAGACCATGTGCTCATGGGCCTGACGCGCGAGCGCTGGGACAGTTTCCGTCTTGCCCGGCACGATCGGGTGGCGTGACGGCGGGAGGAATTGGCGGAAACGGCGTTTCCGGGTGTACGCTTGCTCGCCCCGGCTTGCCGCAGCGGACAATCTCCCTTACCAAGAGTGCGCCCCTTCGGAGGTTGCCAACGACAATGGTAGGTCCGCCTGGCTGTTGAACAGGCTGACTGCCGCCACAATGAAGCCTTGTGTGGGAATTAGCTGCTCTTGATGCGTCCCTTTTTTGCCCTCGCAATCTTGCTTGCGCTCGCTTTTGCGCTGCCCGCCCAGGCGTTCGAAGTCATTTCCGTCCCCGAGGACGTGAATGCCGTCAATCTGTCCGATGTCATCGAGATCGTGCCCGGTAGCGACGGCCGCGTGCAGCTCTCCACGGCGCCCGACGCCGAGGGCATCATTCGCCGTATCGAAGTGCTGGCGAGCGAACAGGGCACCAATCCCTCCTTCGCGCTCTTTGCGCTGCGCAATGATTCCGACCAGCAGATCGAGCGCCTGCTCGTTGCGCCCTTTTATCGCCTGCCGGGCTCGGGCGTATTCCAGCCCGATCTTGGTGATGCGCGCATTACGGCGGTGACGCCAAGCGCCGGTATCCGCCCGGTCAAGCTGACCGATCCGGAAGCCGACGTGTTCGAGGTTACGCTCGATCCGGGCTCGACGGTGACGCTGATTGCCGAGCTTTCGTCCGGCGCGCTGCCCGAACTCTATCTCTGGCAGCCCAATGCCTATCGCGACTATGTCAATTCCTTCACGCTCTTCCGCGGCGTGGTGCTGGGCGTCGCCTCGCTGGCGGCGGTGTTCTTGACCATTATGTTCGTGGTCAAGGGGCGCGGCGTCTTTCCCGCGACGGCTGCCTTTGCCTGGGCGGTGCTTGCCTATCTGCTCATCGATTTCGGTATTTTGGGCCGTCTGTTCGGTCTTTCTGCTGGCGGGCTACAACCGCTGCGCGCTGCGGCGGAGGCGGGCATAGCCACGACCCTGGCGGGGTTCCTGTTCATCTATTTGAACCTCCATCGCTGGCATCTGCGTTTCATCCATCTGGCGCTGGGGCTTTCGGCACTGTTCCTGGCGCTCTTTGGCTTTGCCTTCTTCCAGCCCGAGATCGCCGCGACCATTTCGCGCCTGGTGCTGGCACTGCTGGGACTTTCGGGCTTCTTCCTGATTCTCCTGCTGGCACTGCGCGGCTATGATCGTGCCGTGCTGCTGGTGCCCACCTGGATCATCTTCATCGCCTGGCTGTTTTATTCCTGGCTGGTGATTTCGGGTCAGGTCAGCAATGACGTGGCCCAGCCCGCCGTGGGCGGCGGTCTCGTCCTCGTCGTCATGCTGCTCGGCTTTACCGCTGTTCAACATGCCTTTTCCGAAGGGCAGGTGACCATCGGCACCTTGAGCGAGGTCGAGCGCCGGGCGCTGGCCCTGACCGGCTCGGGCGATTTTGTCTTCGACTGGAATATCGATCGCGACCGAGTCAGCGTCGGCGATGAATTGTCCACCCGTCTGGGGGAAAAGCGCGGCGCGCTGCGCGGCGCCATCAAACGCTGGCTCGACCGCGTCCACCCCGACGATCGCGACCGCTTCCGCACCGCCTTCGACACGCTGGTGGAACTGCGGCGCGGCAAGGTTTCGGCCGATATGCGCATTGCCGGTCATGACGGCAACTATCGTACATTCCGGATGCGGGTGAAGCCGGTCTTAGGCGGCGATGGCCAGGTCAACCGCATCGTCGGCACCTTGCAGGATGTCACCGAGGATCGGGCGGCGCGCGAGCGCCTGTTGCACGATGCCGTGCATGACAGCCTGACCGGCCTGCCCAATCGCCAGTTGCTGCTCGACCGGCTCGAACGTGCCCTGGTGCGTGCGCGCCAGCCCGGCGGTACCAAGCCGGCCGTATTCCTCATCGATATCGACCGGTTCATGGAGCTCGAAGAGCGCATCGGCCATTCGGCGGCGGATTCGGTGCTGCTCGCCATTTCGCGCCGCATCGCCCGCGTCATGCGCCCGCTCGATACCGTGGCCCGCATTTCCGGGGACCAGTTTGCGGTGATACTCGCCTCGGAACAAACCGCCGGCAAGATTGCCGAAAATGCCGAGCAGATTCGCAAGGCTCTCAAAGCCCCGTTCAATTTCGGCGACCGCGATCTGACCATTTCGGCCTCCATCGGCGTGACCATCTATGATGGCAATCCCGCCGAAGCCGCCGATGTGCTGCGCGATGCCGAATTGGCCATGTACTACGCCAAGCGCCTGGGTGGCGACCGCATCGAAGCCTATCGCGCCTCGGCCCGCTCCATCGCCAATTACAACCGCGCCAGCGAGGAAGACCTCGAACGCGGCATGCGCCAGGGCGAGCTGCATGTGCAATATCAGCCGGTGATGAATATCACCTCGGGCCAGATCGTGGGCGCCGAAGCGCTGATGCGCTGGAACCATCCCACCCGCGGCGTCGTCAATCCCGATGAATTCATGCCGCTGGCGGAACGCTCCGGCCAGATCGAAAAGCTTGGCCGCCTCGCCTTCGAACAGGCAGCGGCCCAGGCCAGGGACTGGATGACGACCATCGGGCTGCCCGAAGATTTCTTCATCTCGGTCAACCTCTCGCCCACGCAATTGGCGACCGAAACCCTGCTCAACGACCTGCGTAATCTCGTCTCGCAGGACAAGACGCTGGCGGGGCACCTCAAGCTCGAAATCACCGAGGGGCAGGTGATGAGCAATCCCGAGCATTCCGCCTATATGCTCGAAGCCCTGCGCAGCCTTGGCCTCGGTCTGGCGCTCGACGATTTCGGCACCGGCAGTTCATCGCTGGGCTACCTGCATCGCTTCCCCTTCGACACGATCAAGATTCCGGCTGCCTTTGTGAAGATGGGCACGGAAACCGGCATTCCGCACACCCAGGCGCCGATCATCCGCGCCATTGTCGGGCTTGCCGAAGACCTCGACCTGATGGTGGTGGCCGAAGGCGTCGAAACGCTCGACGAAATCGAGCGCCTGCGCCAGCTCAATTGCCGCTTCGCCCAGGGCTTTGCCTTCGGCACGGCGATGACCGGGCCGGAAATGGCAAGAAAGCTGCTGGCGCAGTTGGGACGATAGATGTTCTTCGCCTTTCCCCACAGGGAGAGGAGAAGAAAGAAAGCCTGTCTAAGCGTGGCCGGCGTCGGTACTGAGCGTTGCCCGCGTGATATGGAGAATTTCCAGCGCCTTTTCGTAGCGCTGCCCCACCGGCACATCGAAGAGCAATTCGCGGTTGAAGGGCACGGTGAGCCAGCCATTGTCGGCGATCTCGCGCTCGAGCTGGCCCGGGCTCCAGCCGCAACATCCGAGCGCAAAGAGCGAAGCCTTGGGCGCCGGGCCGAAGGCCATGGCTTTCAGCACATCCAGCGTTGCCGTCAGCCCGATCTCCTCGGTGACCTTATAGGTATTGCCGCTGTGATAATCGGCCGTGTGCAGCACGAAGCCGCGGCTTTTTTCCACCGGCCCGCCGCGCAGCACCGAGCGCTCGCGAATACGCTCGGGCAGGCGGATGACGGCATCGGGATCGCCGAGATCGAGTTCGTCGAGAATGTCGGCAAAGGTGAGATGGGCAAGCTCGTGATTGACCACGAGGCCCATGGCGCCCTCGTCGCCATGGCCCACAAGCAGAATGACGCTTTCGGCGAAGCGCTCGTCCTCCATGCCCGGCATGGCCACCAGGAACTGTCCTTCAAGTGTGTTCATGGCTTGATTTTAGGCGCATAGCGCCATTGTGCCAAGCACTTGCGGGGAACCACGCCGCTTCAGGCCTTCACGAAGGCCTGAAGCCGTGTCAGCTATTCCTTCATTCTCTGCTGCGCTAATGGCTTGTCCATGTGTAATCTTGCCCTCGCCACCATCGCCTCGCTGCTGCTCGTTTCCGCCCCGCTGGCCGGGGAAACGGAATGGCAGGAAGTCGTGCCGGGGGTAAAGCTGCGGCTCGTCAGTGCGGGCCAGGTCAGGCCCGACGGGGCGGCCCTGTTCGGTCTCGAAATCGAAATGCCGGACAATACCAAGACCTATTGGCGCGTGCCGGGCGAAACCGGCTTTCCCGCCGAGCTCGATTTCGCCGGTTCCGACGGGGTAAAATCGGCAGAAATCGTCTGGCCGCATCCCACGCTCGATACGAGTTCGGGCTATGTCGATTTCGCCTATTTCGGCAATACGATGCTGCCCATCGCCGTCAGCGCCGATGATCCCACGGGTCATGTCGTGGTTTCGGCCATGCTGGGCATCTGTTCGGACATCTGCCTGCCCGCCCAGGCCAATTTCGCCCTGCCGCTGACCGATGCCCAGCCCGACCGGCCCAATGCGCTGCGGATCAAGCAGGCCCTGTCCGAGGCGCCGATCCCCTGGAGCGCGGGCGAGGAGCCCATCGGCAGGATCGAATATCGTCCCGCCGACAAGGTGCTGGCGGTCTGGCTCGATAACGACATCGTCGATGTCTCGACGCTGATCGTTGCCACCGAAACGGGGACGCCGCTCTTCGGCGTGCCGCAAAAAAGCCCGCAAGACGGCCTAGTGCTGCTTCCTATTCTGACGAAAACCGAGAATAGTAGCCTCGAGGGCGAGGACGTTCAGGTGTCGTTCATGACCGGTATGGGAGCTTTCGAGCTTTCGCGAACCATTAGTGCTGGTCCGGCGAGCAATTCATCCCCGGCAAGTCCTTTGGGCTTGTAACGCGCGGCCAAGCCGCTTATCGCGGGATAGCGTTTTGGAGTAGGGCGATCTCGGATCGCCAATGGGCATGGGGCAAATCCTCTTATGATTGAGCGTGGCAATGCGATCCCTTCGGTTGGGATCAAGCTGGTGAATGCGTCCGGCGTAGCCGAAACCACCAGCGACGCCGTCCTGGGCTCGGGCACCGTGGTGCTGTTCTCCGTTCCGGGGGCCTTTACGCCCACCTGTCACGTCAACCACCTGCCCGGCTTTCTCGCCAATGCGGGCAAGCTCAAGGCCAGGGGGGTGGACCGCATCGTCTGCGCCGCCGCCAATGATGCCCATGTCATGAAAGCCTGGGCCGAGGCTTCCGATGCGCTTGATGCGGTGGAATTCATCGCCGATGGCAATGCCGACCTCGCTAGGGCCCTGGGCCTTGCCAAGGACTTTTCCGCCAGCGGCATGGGCACGCGTTATGCGCGCGCGGCCATGATCGTGCGCGACGGCAAGGTCAGTGATATTTTTGTGGAGGACGCCCCCGGCGTCAACGCCAGCGGTGCCCCTGCCGTGCTTATGGCGCTAGAAACGGCAAACGCTTAATTGAGGCGGGAGAAAACCATGACCAAGCCGACCTTCACCCGACTTGTCGCTCTGGCCGGCCTCAGCGTGGCCCTTGCCGGCTGCTCCATGGGCAGCATGTTTGGCGGCGGCGGCTCCAGTGCCAATCTGCAGAACGCGACAGCGACGCCGCAGGCCGTGGCGCAGGCCCAGACCAATGCGCTGCCCGCCATTGCCACCGAATGCCCGCCGATCAAGGTGCGGGTCGGCGGCGAAGCCATGTATTACTATGGCGGCGGCCGTACCGGCGATGCCCGGGCGCTGCAATATCAGGGCGTGATCGACGAAGTGACGCGCAATTGCGTCGTTTCCAATGGCCTCATCACCGTCAATATGGGTGCTTCGGGCCGTGTGCTGCTCGGCCCCGCCGGCAAGCAGACCTCGGTCAATGCGCCGATCCGCTTTGCCGTCGAGCGCGACGGCCAGGCCGTGTTCTCGGAAAAATATACCATCCCCGTGGCCCTGACGCCGCCGGCCCAATCGGCCGAGTTCGTCAAGGTCGTGGAAAATGTCGCTATTCCCTATCTCGGGGGCGAAGCGATCACCATCTGGGTCGGCTTCGATACGAGGGGCTGAAGATGATTTCAGGAGCCATCATGGCAATCGTCTACATCCGCATCCGCAACGCCTGAGGGCGGTGCCGGTCCATGATTGACCGGCCGGCGGCTTCTGGCCGCCGGCGCGATGCGCTATGCGAAGATCGGGCCGAAAGGCTGTAGGCCCGATCTGCGAAACGGCACCGTCTCTTGCTCGAACGGCCTTCGAGAACAGAGACATATCATGAAATCCAAGACCAAGATTTTGCGCGCCCGCTCCTCGAGCTGGGATCCCGTGGCCCATTGGTATGCCGGTTGGGTCGGCCAGAACGGCAGCCATTACCACCGGACCATCGCCGTGCCGTTGATGCTGGAACTGCTGGAGCTCAGAAGGGGCGAGCGGCTTGCCGATCTCGGCTGCGGCCACGGCATATTGGCGCCGCCGGTGGCAAGGCTGGGCGCGCGCTATATCGGGCTTGACCTCTCGTCGAGGCTGATTGCCGAGGCCCGCCGCCAGCAGTCGCGCCACGGACGGTTTCTGGTCGGAGATGCCACCGATCTGCCAGAGCACGCGCTGCTGCCGCGGGGCGAATTCGATGCCGCTTCGTTCCTGCTGTCCATTCAGGATATCAATCCGCTGCCGGACGCCATTGCCGAAGCGGCGCGATTGCTGCGGCCCGGTGCCCGGCTCGCCATGGTGATGCTCCATCCCTGCTTTCGCATTCCGCGCCAGAGCGGCTGGGGCTGGGACGAGGGCCGGGGGCTGAAATACCGGCGGCTCGATTCCTACCTCTCCCCTCTCGCCGTGCCCATGCAGGAGCATGAGCGGGGCGCGACGCGCAGCTACCATCGGCCGCTGGGCGACTATGTTGCGGCCCTGCATGCGGCGGGCCTGGCGGTGACGCAAATCAGGGAGGTGGCGGATGCGCCCGCCGAGCGGGATGGCCGCGCCGACAGGCGGGCGGCCCGGGAATTCCCGCTGTTTTTGGGGATGCGCGCGGAAAAACTGGGATAGGCCATTGGGCCCGATCAATCGCTGCCCTCGGGTCTATCCGAGGGCAGCAGGGCCGTTGCAAACGGCGTGG
>DATMSG010000341.1:0-5184 GCA_035565515.1 Devosia sp. | reverse complement strand
GCTCATAACGGTCTGGTTGGGGGTTCAAGTCCCTCTGGGCGCACCAATAAATTCAAGGCGTTAGCGAGGGTTTCGCTAGTGCCCTTTTCTTGGGGCCCGGAGCATGGCCCGGAGATCCTGGATTTTAAGCGGCTTACTGCTCGTCCATCTCCACCCATCCATCGTCCAAGACGTTCTCCCCTCCTGGGCGCTAAACCGGCGCTATGGCGCTAGCTCAGGTGATGATTTTTTTATCGGACGCGGTATCTATGCGGTACCCGAAAGGTGTCTAACGACCGCGTTAACCGGGGTTAAAAATTAGCTAATATCAGTGCCTGTAAGTTTCTTGCAGATGACGCTCAATCGAGACGCGATGGCTTCCTCGGCGACACCCTTGGCGACGGCTTCACCAACTGCCGCTTGAATTTTCCCAGCGGGATCGTGGTTCATCAGAATAAGGGCTTGCAGGTCGATACGGCCCCTCAGATCATCTGGAATTTCGGCTTGCTGCCCTAAAAATTTCTGGGCAGCACGATGTCCATAGCCGGAAAACCGGGCCAGCCGGCCCGCCGTATTGTCCAAGAAGACTTTTTTGCACTGATCGCCAAAGCTGCTCATGCGACTCCGATACCATGAGCCTCAGTGTTCGTCATTATGACGGAAGGGCTAATCCCGCCTCATCCGGGCCAGGCAGCTTTGGAGCATGCGTTCAAGATGACTACAATTCTATCGATTTGTCGCAATAGATTTTAGCTGATCCTGCCGCTTACTTCTCATTGTACAATTCACACGCAATGACTAGTGCGTGCCGCAGGAGGAAGAAAATCTATGATAGTCACCAGCGCCCGGGTACCGGAACTTAGCATTCACCGCATTCAGAGCCCGCCAGATTTCCGTGCTCACATTACTGACACTGATTGGGCCCAGGAGATGGCAGGCCTCACGAAAGAACAGATTATTCAGCAGGCCGGTACCAAGATGCTTGAAGAGTCACAAAGACTATCCGTGCTCAGGTTTCTGAATGGAGATGGCGGCGAGCAGTTGCCGGACTTGGACATCACGAAGAAACTCCTCCCCCCGGGCACGAGCCTGAATATTTTAGTCTAGTACGCCCGAGATAAGCACGGCGTGCGCCGATCCAGTCGGAGCGTCGCACATTCGGCGCCCTACATTTCACTTGGCCTGTCGCGCTACATGTCACGTGACGGGTCAGAAATTTTCTGTCGCGGAACATTTGTTCTGGGCCCGGATATGACCCGGAGAACACCGTGAACAAAGGGGCACTGGGGGGCATTTGGGGCTTGCCGGCTTCCCGCGGAAACCCTAGAGAAACTGGCAGGGGCCTATAGCTCAATTGGTTAGAGCCGACTGCTCATAACGGTCTGGTTGGGGGTTCAAGTCCCTCTGGGCGCACCACTTCCATATTTCCCGAAACATCCCCACGCGGGCGAGAAATGATCGCAATCTCGACCGCGCTCCCGGCCCGCGCCCACTTTTGATTTTCTGCGACTAATTGCGTTTGGTCGGACGGGTCGCACCCTAGCGCGCGATGATCACTTCCACGCCCCGCTTCTCGAACTGCCGGCGATCTTCGTCGGTAATCCCCTCATCGGTTATCAGTGTGTGCACCAATTCCACCCCTCCAAGGGCCGAAAAGGACACGCGCCCGATCTTGGTGGAATCGGCCAGCAGGTACACATGCGAGGCCGCCTTCACCATGGCCCGCTTGACGTAGATGTCCCCGATCGCCGGATAGGTCAGGCCCACGTCGAACGACACGCCGGCCGTCGCCAGAAACAGTTTTTGCGCATAGATACCGACAAAGAACTCCACCGATTTCTCCCCGCTCAGGCTCAGGGTCGGCGCCTTGAACTGGCCCGCCGGCATATGCACCGTATTGGTCGGGATCGCCCCCAGGATCAGCGCAATGTTCAGCGCATTGGTGATGATGTTAAGATCCTGCCGCGGCTTCAGATTTTCGGCAAATTGCGTCGTCGTCGTGCCCGAGTCGATGATCAGCGTGTCATTGTCCGAAACAAGCCCCGCCGCCGCCATGCCGATGGCGTGCTTCTTGTCCATATTCTGCACATGTTGCAGCGTCATCGACTGCACCTGCTGCGGAATGGATTTGAGATAAGCCCCGCCATGCTCGCGGGTAATATTGCCCTCGGCCTCCAGCCGCTCCAGATCCTGCCGGATCGTTGCTTCCGAAACCCCGAATGCTGCGGAAAGATCGCGAACCCTCGCGCTTCCTTCTTCCTGCAGCCATTCGAGAATGCGCATCCGCCGCGGTTCCGCTAGCAATTGCGGCGCGCCGCCTGCCTGTGCCTCGCCCCCGCCCCGCCGTCCGCCCCGTGGTTTCTGCGCCATTTATCCCCGCCCTCTTTATCGTGCTACCATATCGCCTTGTCGCCGCCTGTCCGCAATCTCTCTCGTTTCCCGAGCCCAGAAAAAGGTGGAGAAACGACCGGCTCCGCGCAAGCTTCCGCACCATTCGAAACACAAAACGCAAAAAATCACAAATTTTCCGTATTGCACGAAAGCAAAGCAAGCGGTACTCAACCATACAAGAGCATCCCGCTTCAGCATTTTTCGCCGGGGCAATTGCCGACGGAGGTTCCCTTGCCATCACCCGCCGCACCCCTCAGGAACGATCTCGTGGCCGACATCGCCGCGCAGGCGCTGTGGATTCGCCGCCGCAGCTTCCAGATGGTCTACGAAGCCCAGCAGGGCCATCCGGGCGGCGATTTCAGCGCCACCGACGTGCTCGCGACCCTCTATTTCGGCGTCATGCGCTATGATCCGAAAAGCCCGCGCGATCCCAAGCGCGACCGCTTCGTCATGAGCAAGGGCCACTGCACCGGCGCCTTCTACTCTGTCCTCGCGCGGGCCGGCTATTTTCCCGAGGCGGACCTGACGACCTATATGGAGCCGCTGTCTAAACTCAACGGCCATCCCAACCGCAACTATCTCCCGGGCGTCGAAACCAATACCGGCCCCCTCGGCCATGGCCTCCCCGTCGCCCTCGGCATTGCCATTGCCGGCCAGATCGACAATGCCGGCTACCGCACCTTCGTTCTCACGGGCGATGGCGAACTCCAGGAAGGCAGCAATTGGGAAGCCGCCCTCACCGCCGGCCATCGCAAGCTCGAGAACCTCACGCTCATCATCGACCGTAACCGTCTCCAGCAGGGCGCCCGCACCGAGGAAACCGCCTCGCTCGACCCGCTCGATGACAAGTGGCGCGCCTTCGGCTGGCATGTGGAAGTTGTGGACGGCCACGACCACGCCAAGCTGCTCGATATCCTCTCCGCCTCCCCCAAAGGCCGCGGCAAACCGCTCTGCGTCATCGCCAATACTTTTAAGGGCAAAGGCGTCAGCTTCATGCATGACAACGTCGCCTGGCACCACGGCGTGCCCAATAAAGAACAATACGAACAAGCCATGCGGGAACTGGTCTGATGAGCGCTGCTGCCCCCTCCAAAGCCGGCCTCTTCGATTGCCGCGACAGCTTTGCCGCCACCATCGAAGCCCTCGCCGAAGCCGATTCCCGCATCGTCACCGTCGTCAGCGATAGCGTCGGCTCGTCCAAACTGGGCGGCTTCAAGAAAAAATTCCCCGAGCGCATGGTCAATGTCGGCATTGCCGAACAGACCCTCGTCGCCGTCGGCGCCGGCCTTGCCAATGGCGGCAAGGTGCCCTTCGTCTCGGCCGCCTCCTGCTTCATCACGGGCCGCGCACTGGAACAGGTGAAGGCCGACATCGCCTATTCCAATGTCAACGTAAAGCTGATCGGCCAGTCCTCCGGCGTCGCCTATGGCGAACTGGGCCCCACCCATCACTCTATCGAAGACCTCGCCTGGCTCCGCCTCTTCAACAATCTCAAGCTGATCGTCCCGGCCGACCCCTGGCAGACCGCCGAAGCCATCAAGGCCGCCGCTGCCTATGATGGCCCTGTCTTCGTCAGGGTCAGCCGCATGGCTGTGCCCGCCCTCGACCGCCCGGCCGGCGCCAGTTTTGAAATCGGCAAGGCCGAAACCCTCCTCGAAGGCAGCGACGCCACCATCATCGCCAACGGCACCATGGTCCATCGCGCCGTCGCAGCCGCCAAAACCCTCGCCGCCGAGGGCATTTCCGCTCGCGTCGTCAACATGGCCACCGTCAACCCGCTCGACGAAGCAGTCATTGCCGCCGCCGCCGAAACCGGCGCCATCGTCACCGTGGAAGAGCACTCCGTTCGCGGCGGCCTCGGCGGCGCCGTGGCCGAAGTGGTCATCTCGACCAATCCGGTGCCCATGCGCATTCTCGGCTTCCCCGGCTTCGTGCCCACCGGCTCGGCGGCCTGGCTCTTCGACCATTTCGGGCTCAACGAAACCGGCATTGCCGACGCCGTGCGCCAGACCATCGCGCGCAAGAAATGACCAGCGAGCTGATCCTCGCCATCGACCAGGGCACCACCAACACCAAGGCCTTGTTGGTGGATGCCACCGGCCGCGTCCTGCATCAGGCCTCGGTGCCAAACGTCGTCACCTATCCCCAGCCCGGCTGGGCCGAACAATCGCCAACCGCGCTGTTCGATGGGGTAAAGACGGTCATCGCCGAAGTCGTCTCCAAAGCGGGCGGCATCAAAATCGCCGGCATCGCCATCTCCAACCAGCGCGAAACCATCCTCGTCTGGGACGCTGCGACCGGCCAACCCATCGGCCCCGTCGTCATCTGGCAATGCCGCCGCTCCGCCCCCAAATGCGACGCCCTCCGCGCCGCCGGCCACGCCGAAACCATCGAGGCCAAAACCGGCCTCGCGCTCGACCCCCTCTTCCCCGCCGCCAAGATCGCCTGGCTGCTCGACAACACCCCCGGCGCCCGCGCCCTTGCCGAAAAGGGCGAACTGCGCACCGGCACTGTCGATTCCTGGCTGCTCTGGAATCTCACGGGCGGCCAAACCCACGCCACCGACCATTCCAACGCCTCCCGCACCCAGCTGTTCAATACCGAAACCCTGACCTGGGATACCGACCTCTGCGCCCTTTTTGGCGTGCCGCAAACCATGCTGGCCGAGGTCAAATCCTCCGACACAAGTTTCGGTATCACCGCCCAAGGCGCCACCGCCCTCCCCGCCGGCACGCCCATCCTCGCCATCGACCAGGGCACCACCAACACCAAGGCCTTGTTGGTGGATGCCACCGGCCGCGTCCTGCATCAGGC
>DATMSG010000340.1:0-4196 GCA_035565515.1 Devosia sp. | reverse complement strand
TGCAACAGCTTAGAGAGCTTCGATTTCAGCCAGCAGATCGTCATAGACCTTGCAGGCCGATTCGACGTCGGTGGGCGGATTGGTCTGAAGCGCGGTGAATTTCGCGGTGATGTCGGTGGCCTTTTCCGGATGGGCGGCAATCACGGTCTGCACCTTGGTGGAGACTTCCATTGCCTTGGCCTGCAGCTCTTCGGCCGTGCAGGCAAAAGCAGCGCTGGAGGCGGCCAGAACGAAACCAAGGGCGAGAATCGAGGTCTTCATGACGTGTCCTTTGATCGATAAAACCATGCGCCTGGCCTTGCCGCCGCGCGGATCGGGCGAATTGGCCTCGGCGAATCCTCACGAAGCCGTGAGGACGCATAGGCAATGGCCAGCGCTTGAGGCGGAAATGTGGAAGCGCCAGAAGTTTAATCGCTGCAGTTTTAGCAAAGGGGGCTGAAGCCTCGAGGCACGCCCTCGTGGTTCGAGGCTTTGCTCCGCAAAGCACCTCACCATGAGGGCTACTGGGGGTGAGGGCTACTGAGGGGTAGGGCCGAGAGGCCTTCTGGGCGAAACGGCCTAGAGACCGGCGGAGCTGCTGCTCAGGGCCGCGCGGGCCTGGTCGCTGAGGGGCTCGAGGTCTTTGATGGCCGTGTCGAGGCGGCCGGCGAGGTCGAGGAGTTTTCTGGCCGCGGCGGGGGTCAGGTTGGGGGGGCGCTCGACCGTTTCTTCGGCCGGGGCTTCGGCGCCGGCATCGGCAATCACGGTCTGGGTGGGCACGAAATCCACGCCGAAGACCGGCTTGATCTCGATATTGGTATGGGCATAGGCCATGAATTTCTGCCAGGCGACCGCGGGCAGGGTGCCGCCGGTGAGATTGTTGGTGGGGCGATAGTCATCATTGCCGAACCAGACGGCGGCCACGTAATTGCCGGTAAAGCCGCAGAACCAGGCATCGCGATAGGACGTGGTGGTGCCGGTCTTGCCCAGGGTCGGCACGCCCTCGATGCGGGCGCGGCCGCCGGTGCCGCCCTGGGTCACGGCATACATCATCTGGTTCATATAGGCGACGGTCTGCTCGGAGAGCACGCGCTCGCGCGGGGCGTCGGGATCGGCTTCCCACACAAGGTCGCCCCCCAGCGTCGTCATGCGGGTAATGCCGAAGGCGGGGGTCTTGTAGCCGTCATTGGCAAAGACGGCATAGGACGAGGTCATGTCGATGACCGACACCGAGGCGACCCCGAGCGCCAGCGAGCGGGTGACCGGATAATCGGCGCGCAGGCCCATGCGGTGGCTCAATTCGGCAATGGGCTCGCGGCCGGTCTTGATCGAGAGGGTGACCGGGACCGTGTTGAGCGACTGGGAGAAGGCGCTTTGGAGGCTGACGGTGCCCTTGTAGCTGCGCCCATAATTCTGCGGGCACCAGTCGCCGATGCAGACCGGGCGGTCGGTGATGGGGTCGGAGGGTTTCAGGCCAAGCTGTTCGAAGGCCTCGGAATAGACGAAGACCTTGTAGGCCGAGCCCGGCTGGCGGGTCGAGACGATGGCGCGGTTGAACTGGCTCTTGCCATAATCGACGCCGCCGACCATGGCGCGAATGGCGCCCTGGGTATCGGTGACGACCATGGCGGCCTGGCTGACCTTGTATTGCTCGCCCTGTTCGCGCACGACCGAGGTGACGGCTTCCTCGGCATATTTTTGCAAGGTGGTATCGATGGTGGTGCGGACGAGGAAATTGTTCCCCGGCGCATTGGTTTCCTCGATCTTGAGCTTTGCTTCTTCAAACGCCCAATCGAGGAAATAATTCGGGGAGTTGACGTCGGCGGTGCGGTCGATCGGCGCGGCGGGATGGCGGCGGGCGGCGGTCACCTGGCCCTCGGTGAGAAAACCGGCGGCAACCATATTGCTCAGAACCAGATTGGCCCGGCCGCGGGCGGCGGCGACGTCATTGTGCGGCGCATAGCGCGTCGGCGCCTTGAACATGCCGGCGAGCATGGCGGCCTCGGCCAGGTTAATGTCCTGCACGCGCTTGCCGAAATAGAATTCGGCGGCGGCGGTGACGCCATAATTGCCCCCGCCCATATAGGCGCGGTCGAAATAGAGCTTGAGGATTTCGTCCTTGGAATAGTGCCATTCGAGCCAGATGGCGAGATAGGCTTCGATCAGCTTGCGCTCCAGCGTGCGCTCGGGCGAGAGGAAGAGGTTTTTCGCCAGCTGCTGGGTGAGCGAGGAGCCGCCCTGGGTGGAATTGTCGCCCTGAGCATTGGAGGCGATGGCGCGCAGGGTGCCCACGATATCGATGCCGAAATGCTCGTAAAAGCGGCGGTCTTCGGTGGCAAGGGTCGCCTTGATGAGAAAGTCGGGCATCTGGTCGAGGGCGACGCTGTCATCGGAGCGAATGCCGCGGCGGCCGATTTCATTGCCGAAGCGATCGAGGAAGACGACGGAATAATCCTCCGCCTTGTTGAAGGCGCCGCGATCGATGAGATCGAAGGCGGGCAGCGCGAGGGCGGTCATCAACACCGCGCCGATGGCGCCGAAGGTGAAGGCGTCGGATAAAATCTCGACGAAGAAGCGCTTGATGCCGGTGACATGGAACCGGCTCATGAAATCCTGGTAGCGCGTATACCAGCGGCCCAGCGTCTGCCAGAATTCGTAAAGCGAAGAATCGAGCCAGGCATCCGCCGCCAGCATGCCGCCGGCGCGCTTTTGCCGCTTTTGCTTGCTATAGAACGGATCCTGCACGCGGAAAAACCCCTTGGCCCTCGGCTGGCGAATGTGTCTTGAGCCATGGGGCAATGCAATTGCATCGCTGGAATATGATTGCGCCCGGGCCAAGACAAGCGCAAACCGGCAACAGGATAAACGAGACCCCTTGCCAATGTCCTTCTGGGAAGAAAAAACCCTCGATCAAATGACCGCGACGGAGTGGGAAGCGCTCTGCGACGGCTGCGGGCGCTGTTGCCTCATCAAGCTCGAAGACGAGGATACCGGCACGCTGATCACCTCGGACGTGCGCTGCCAATTGCTCGACGGAGAGACCTGCGGCTGCACCGACTATCCCAACCGGCAGAAGATCGTGCCCGACTGCATCAAGCTGACGCCGCAGAACGTGACCGAGATCAAGTGGATCCCGACCACCTGCGCCTATCGCCGGATCGCGGAGGGCAAGGGGCTGGCCTGGTGGCACCCGCTGGTCTCGGGCGATCCACAGACGGTGATCGATGTCGGCGTCTCGGTTTCGGGCCGGACTTTTCTCGAGAGCGAGGTCGATCCCGAGGAATGGGAAGAACATGCGGTGGAGTGGCCCGAATGGGAGCCGCCCGAGCATCTTTAGGGAGCCGATCTTGGCTGTTCGAGATCAAACCGAAGCAGCTGATGCCGGTTTACTGAGTCGAAACGGCCACACAAGAGATGCCGTGTGACAATTGCTTGACGTTCAAGCAAAACGGGCTCTTGCCAAATCATTAATGATAGTAACTTCTCATTAACCATAGTGTGACCAGATCGGGCAGCAAAAAGACTGCGCCGGGGGCGGGCATAATGAGCATGACCGAATCTTTCCAGAAAGATGGGCTGTGGCAGAAGGTTAGGTCTCTGCTCGGACCTCACGCGGAGAGGCGGGATGCGCGGCGGCAGACCGGGCCGGACGGCGCGCGCAAGCGGCATTCGGCGGCCCGGCCGATCGAGGAAGAACTGCAAAGAGCCTGGATGCTGGCAGCCGAACGCAATGTTTCGCTCTGCGTCGTCGCCCTCGAAATCGACTGTTTCGGCGAATATCTCGCCGCCTATGGGCGCGACGCCGCCGAAGACTGCCTCGAAACGCTGGAACGGGTCATCGGCCTGTTGTTGAAGCGCGAGGACGACACCTGCCTGCGCCTGGGACAAAGCGGCTTCCTGCTGGTGTTGCCCGACATGCCCATGCTGATGGGACGCGATCTCACCAACAAGATCAATCAGGCGGTGCGCCGGCTGGGCCTCGTCAACAAGGAAAGCCATGCCGGCGCCGTAACCCTGGGTGCGGGGATCGCGGTGGTCAATCCCGAACCGCCCTTCGACAAGGACGTGCTCGACACCGCCAAGACCGCCCTGCGCAAGGCGCAGCGGCGCGGGCTGGCGCGGCTTGAAATTGCCGATATGCGTATGGACGAGAGGCGGGACGTGGCGGCTTAAGAGGCATTGTCCCCCGGCCCCTTAGTGGTGTGCTGTGAGCCACC
>DATMSG010000339.1:0-11388 GCA_035565515.1 Devosia sp. | reverse complement strand
CCCGCCATGACCAATGCACCGATCCAGATCAGCAGGATATAGGGCTTGTACCAGATGCGCACGACATGGGTGTTATCGAGCGGCTCGCCCAGTTGCAGGTAAAATTGCGACAGCCCATAGGTTTCGATCGCCGCTTCCGTGGTCGGCATGCCGCTCGCCACATAGATGCGGCGCTCCGCCGCCAATTGCCTCGTGCCGCCGCCCGGCGCGGTGACCGTGAAATGCCCGGTATCGGCCATGTAGTTCGGTCCCGGGATTTGTTCGAAACTGTCGAAGGCGAGCGTGTAGCCGCTGAGTTGCGTCGTTTCGCCGGGATTGAGCGTCGTCACCAGTTCGGTTTCCCAGGCGGTGACCGAGACAATGCCGAGAACCGTCAGCCCCAGCCCCATATGACCAAGCGCGGTCGACCAGATCGTGCGCGGCAGGCCGGCAAGGCGGCGAATGCTTTCGCCCACCGGAATGCGACCAATGCGGCCGCGCTCGATCAATTCGGCAAAGGCGCCGAAAGTCACCCAGAAGCCGAGCAGCAGCCCCAGCGGGGCCAGCGAAATGGAAATACCACCGAGCGCCGAAACCAGAATGGTGAGGAAAATGGCAAGGCCGGCCACACCCACCAGCCTTTGCCCCGCCGCAACGAGATCGGCGCGCTTCCAGGGCAGCAGCGGTCCAAAGGGCAATACCAGCAGCAGCGGCGCCATCAGCGCCCCAAAGGTGAGATTGAAGAAGGGCGCGCCGACCGAAATCGTCGTGCCGGCCAGCGCGTCGAGCAAGAGCGGATAAAGCGTGCCGACAAGAATGGCGCCCACTGCCGTTGCGAGGAACAGGTTGTTGAGAATAAGCGCGCCTTCGCGGCTGATCGGCGCGAAGAGCCCACCCTGCCGCAGCGTGCTCGCGCGCATGGCAAACAGCAGGAAGGCCCCGCCGATCAGCACGGCAAGCATGGTCAGGATAACCAGGCCGCGCGTGGGATCGCTGGCAAAGGTGTGAACCGAGGTCAGAATGCCCGAGCGAACGAGGAAGGTGCCGAGCAGCGACAGCGAAAAGGTGATGATCGAGAGAAAGATCGTCCAGATCTTGAGCGCATTGCGCTTTTCCATCACGAGCGCGGAATGCAGCAGCGCCGTGCCGGCCAGCCAGGGCATGAAGCTGGCATTTTCCACCGGGTCCCAGAACCACCAGCCGCCCCAGCCCAGTTCGTAATAGGCCCAATAGGAGCCCATGGCGATGCCGAGGGTCAGGAAGATCCAGCTCAACATGGTCCAGGGCCGCACCCAGCGCGCCCAGGCCTGATCGATCCGGCCCGAAATCAATGCCGCCATGGCAAAGGAAAAGCAGATCGAAAAACCGACATAGCCGGCATAGAGGAGCGGGGGATGGATGGCGAGGCCGATATCCTGCAGGATCGGATTGAGGTCCGTGCCCTCAAGCGGAGGCGGAGACATCCGGGCAAAGGGATTGGACGTAAAGAGCGTAAAGCCACCGAAGGCCGCAACGAGCAGGCTCTGCGCGCCCAGCACCAGATTGAGCAGGTCCGCCGGCAGCCGCCTCCCGAAACTCGCCACCAATGCGCCAAACAGCACAAGGATGAGAATCCAGAGCAGCAGGGAGCCCTCGTGATTGCCCCAGACGCCCGAAATCTTGAAGATCAGCGGCTTTAGCGAGTGCGAATTGTCGACCGCCAGCTTGAGCGAGAAGTCCGACGTCACAAAGGCTTGCACCACGGCGAGGAAGGCAACGGAAACCAGTACGAATTGCAGGATCGACGCCTGCGCCAGCACCTGGGCCAGACGTTGGCCGCTGCGCCATAGCAACAGCCCGGCCAGCGCCGAAACCAGGGCGATGGCACAGGCCAGGATCAGCGCGAAATGACCAAGCTCGATACTCACGGCGTCGCAGTCTCCGGCCGCCACTCGCCCTGGGCCTTCAGCGCATCGACCACCTCGCGCGGCAGATAGTTTTCGTCATGCTTGGCCAGCACATTGGTGGCGACGAAGCTGCCATCCGGCCCGATCGCGCCTTCCGCCACCACGCCCTGCCCTTCGCGGAACAGGTCGGGCAGAATGCCAACATAGTGCGCGGCGATTTCGGTGGCGCCATCGGTGACGACGAAACTGTTGGACTGCCCCTCGCGCACCCAACTCCCGTTCTTGACGAGGCCGCCAAGGCGGATGGGATGGCCGGGCTCGACGCCGCGCGTTGCCACATCGGTCGGCGAATAAAAGAACACGATCTGGTCGCGCAGCGCCGTCAGCACCAGCGCGGCGGCAATCACCAGCACCGCGCCCAGCCCGGCAATGACCGCCAGGCGCTTCTGCTTGCGCGACCAGCCCTTGCGGCGAACGGCAGACGGCATGGTCATTGTGCAGCTCCATTGAGTTTGAGGCCCGCAGCAAGAGCCATGCTGTCGAGCTCGCCCCGGTCGAAGGCCGCGGGATAGGCGGCCACCGCCCGATCATAGGCTGTCTGGGCATTGGGCAGATCGCCAAGCACGATGTAGGAGCGCACCAGTTGCGACCATTCCTCGACCGTGCCGCCATCGGCATAAAGCCGCGTGGAAAGGCTCCCCACCATGCCGCGGATCATTTCTGCCTGGTCCGCCGCCGTCGTATCGACGCCGTCGTTCTCGGCCACGGCAAGCCCCTGCCGCGCGGCCGGTAGCCAGGGCTCGTCCCCCTGCGCCAGATCGATGGCCGCGCGCCAGAAGCGGGCGGCATCGTCATACTGGCCGGTACGGGTCAATTCTGCGCCGAGATAAAGGCGCGATTGGATGTGGCTCGGGTCCATCTCCGCGGCCGTGCGCAGCAGCCCCATAGCCTCGTCGGACCCGGCGCCACCGGCCGCCAGCAACAGCGCCTCGGCCCGATCGGTCAGCAATTGCGCGGTCGGCGCGGAGAGATCGATGATGCGGCCATAGGCATTGGCGGCCTCGGCGAAGCGACCGACTTCGAGCAGGGCCGGAGCGAGCACCGTCCAGCCGCGCAGATCGCCGGGATCTACGGTCAGCCGTTCCTCGATGCGGGCAATGGCGGTATCGAGATCCATATTCTGCGCCGCCACATCGGCACGCCCCGCCAGGGGCTGGGCCGGAAGGTTGGGGCTGCCGAGAAAGGCATAGAGCCCCAGCGCCAACGCGGCGATAAGACCCACGCCCGCCAGCAAGGTGCCCCGCCCCATGTCGTGGGCGGCATGCGGTGCCGCCTCCGCCTCGGCGCGCAGCATTTCGCGGGCCAATTCGCCCTTGGCGCCCAGGGCTTCCTCGCTGCCGATCTTGCCGGTGGCGAGATCAGCGTCGATCCCGGCCAGGACGAGGCGGAATTGGCTGTTGGCATCGGCGGTTTCGGCAGCGCTCACGTTGACCATGCGACCGCGCCCCGCGTACAACAACGCGGCGCAGGCAATGGCGGTGACTGCAATGGCGATCAACCAGAAAATCATGGGCCCCAGACGCTTGCTTTTCTCAACGAGCAAGGTTGGCTTCTCTATAAGCCCATTGCGGCGAAAAACCATCAAAACCCGCGTGTTCGCTGTGGACGCATTGCCACAGTGGCGGCTCGCCGCAGGGAATTGAGCCAATGAGCGAGGCGCAGCTGGATTTTGCCGTTTTCGGATCGAGCGCCCTGGCGGGGCTCGTCGCCGGGCTCCTGGCCAGCCAGCACCAGCGCAAGGTTGCCATGGTGGGCGAAGCGCAGGCGCGCTATCGCCTCCCGCGCACGCTCGACATGTCCGTCGCCCCGATCACCCGGCCCGAAACCTGGGCACTGCTCAAGGCTTCCCAGCCCGATATGTCCAGGCTGATCGCCAGGATCGGTGGACGCCACGCGTTGCGCCGCGTCGATCCCATTTTCTTTGCCGACGAGCGCCCAGCCCGCGAGGCCCTCGGCCATTTCGCTCATATGGCCCGGGCCCATGGCATGATCCTCGAAACCGTGCCTCCGGCAAAAATCGGCACCGGCCGCACCGCCCTGCGCATCAACGATGCGGCAACCATTCACCGGCCGGTGTTCGAGCCGGCTCTCGAAACGTGGCTCGCCAAGCTCGATATTCCCCGCTTTGCCCCGGAAACGGCCACGATGGCGCCCGGCGGCGCTGCGGTGATCAAGACCGAGGGCGAGGTGCTCACCGCCCGCCGGGCCATATTGGTTGACGATTCAGCCATTTTCCGCGGCCTGCCCAGCCGGCAATGGCCCGCCCCGCTTCTGCGCCGCCAGCACGCGACCATCCTGACCGCCTCGAACCGCCACCTGGCCAGCCCCATCATGACCCAGCTCGATAGCGGCATTACGCTGGTGGAACACGAGGAGGGCGGCATGGCCGCCATGGGGCCGGGCAGCCTTGGTGTTTTTTCCAGTGCACTGGCGGTCCTCCTCGCCGATGCCGGGCAATTGCAGCAGGTCGGCCAGGTCGGCTACGAAACCCTGATCCCGAGCGATGGCGCGCCGCTTCTCGGCCCCGTCGCAAGCGATGGCCCTCTCATCCTCACCGGCCTTGGCCCCATCGGGGCCTTTCTGGCGCCCGTGCTGGCGCGCTGGTTCGCGGGAGAAGCCAGCAGCGACGAGGCCGAATGGTGCGAGGCGCGCCGCGCCGACAGGCGTGCCCCCGAACATTCGGTCGCCGAGTTCAATTTCCCGATCGAAGAGCGGGCGGCATGAGGCCACAGACCAACCGCCTGCCCGCCACGACCGGCAAGGGCCTTGCGGGCGTACATATCGACCGGACCCGCCCCATCCGCTTCACCATCAATGGCAGGGTCACGCCCGGCTTTGCGGGCGACACGGTGCTCAGTGCGCTCCTGGCGGCCGGCGTCGATACGATCGGCAGCCATGCCGGCCGGCCGCTCGGCCTCCGCGCCAGCGCGGCTCCCGCCATTACATATGCCGCCCAATCCGTCGCGCCCGAACATGCTCTCCCCATGGAGCGCACCCCCGCCCGCGACGGCGCCGAATATCGCGTTGTCGCCGAAGGTCCGCCCCCTGGCCTCTTTGCGCGGCTCTTTCAGCCCGGACGCACGCTGGGGCTCAGGCTCGACGCGGCCAAAGGCCTCGCGCGCCCCTGGCGATCCGTTCACGGGCATCTCGTCGAAGCGACCGATCTCATCGTCGTCGGTGGCGGCGTTGCCGGCATGGCCGCAGCGCTCGCAGGCGCCCATGCAGGCCTTGCCGTTACCCTGATCGAAGCGAGCCCGCATCTTGGCGGCCATTCCGGCCTTTTCGGCACGCAGGACGGCGAAAGCACGCCCGAGGAAAATGTCGCCACCCTGTCGGCCGAGATCGCCGCCACCGAGGCAATCACGGTCCTCACCCATGCCGAAGTGTTTGCCATTGGCGAGGGCATGGTGCGAATGCACCGGCTCGACATCGGCGGCGAACGCGTCGAAGGCCAAGTCATCGACCTGCCCGCGCGCCATATCGTCCTTGCGACCGGCGCCTTCGAGCGCCTGCCCGTGCTGCCCGGCAATCGCCTCCCCGGCATAGCGGGCGCGCAGGATGCGTTCGAGCTGGCCTATCGCTACGGCATCTGGCCGGGCCAGTCCTGGCTTCTCGCGACCTCGGGCAATCCCGCCTACCGGCTCGCCACCCTTCTTGCCGAAAGCGGCATGGCCCTCGATCGCATTCTCGACGGGCGCGACCATGCCAGCTCGCGCTATATCGAATTCTGCAAGGCCTATGGCATCAGGCAGTTTCCCGGCACCGTTCCGCTCGGCATCGCCCCCGGCGCGGGCGGCCGTCTCTTGATCGAACTGCCGCATGGCGAACCCGTCTCGGTCGATCGGCTGGTCCTCTGCGGCGGCTGGCAGCCCGATCTGACGCTTTGGCACCTTGCCGGCGGAGAAAGCCGCTGGAACACGCGCCGGCAGCGCCTCGAGCCCATCGGCGAAGTGTCGGGCCTCATGCTTGCCGGATCCGCCGCGGGGCATTTCACCCGCCGCGGCTGCGTCACCAGCGGTATTCATGCGGTTGATCGCCTGCTCGGGCGCGCCGGCCATGGCGTCGATGATCCCGTTATCGACGCGATCTACGAAACCCCGGACCGGCAGATGCATGTTGCCGATAGCGAAGACGCAACAGCGCCAACCTATCTCGATGCCGATAACACCTTGATGCTGCGCCCCGCGCCGCCGCCACGCCGCCGCTCGTGGCACATTTTCCGCGGCGCCCAAACCGGCCCGGTGCGCGTCCTTTCCGAAGCGCCGCAGCCCCTTTCCATCGGCGCCATTTGCGCCGGCGTCGGCATTGGCCTTATCCCGCCCGATTCAGCCGGCATCGTGGCGCAGGAACGCGTCGCCCTCGTGCCGCTCGCGCGTGCCAAATCCTCTCATGCCCCCGCCGCTCAGGACTTCGCGACGGTTCCGCCCTATCTCGCCGGCCGCTTCGGGACCGATGCCGTGGTGACGACATTGCGCCACGATCTCTCGCGTCATCTCGATAGCGGCGCCCTGATTTTCGAAGGGGAAGACATGCTCGATCCGCGCAGGGCAGTCGGCGTCGTGCTGCGCAGCCACGACGGCAAGACCGAAGCGCTGGTCGCCGCCTCGGCCCGCAAGGTCATCGTGCGCGATCTCGGCCAGTCCATCCCGGCCGAAGTCGATATCTAGATCGTTTCACTTAAGAACTGCGACAAAAGTAGACCCCATCCTGAGGTGCGCAGCCTCGAAGGGCGAGGTCGTGGCACCAAGCCTCCACCCGCTCGACCTCGTGGTTCGAGGCTTTGCTCCGCAAAGCACCTCACCATGGGGCCTCATGGATGGGCGTTGCAGCGCAAAAAAAACGATCTAGCTCCGCCGCTCTGCCGCCTGCCGCGCGCGTTTCAGCGTTTCGGCATATTCGGGCGAGAAGCGCACCTGCGCCATCTGGATGACGGCGTCGAGGCGGGCGATGGTATTGGGATCGTCGGGATTGGCCCTGAACAGATCCATATTGCGCTGGATGTGAATTTCGAGCGCCTGCCCCGATTGGTGCCAGGCCTGCTCATAGACCGTATTCAGCGCCAGTGAATCGCGGCAATCGCGCACGGCGGCGAGCAGATACATGCCGCCGACCGCGGCCAGCAGCTTGTCGGTATCCAGGCGATCGGTATTTTCGCGCCGGCGCATGGCCTGGTTGAGATCGGTCACGATCTCTTTGAGCCGCGGCTCGATGCGATCCGAGACATGCTTGGTGATCGCCGACAACACCGCCATTGCCTGGCTGCCGCGCGAGAACTCGAGATAGCCGGTCAGGGCGCGCACCAGTTTATGGAACCGCTCGAGCGCCCGGCAAATCAGGTCGACATCGGCAAAGGGCCCGATGGCCTGGAAGAACCGCAACTGGTTCTGTGCATGGGAAACGCAGGCATCGACGAGCGGCCCAAGGCCCGCGCGGCGCACCGCTACTTCGGTCGCAGCGCCCGAAACCTTGATCGCTGCCAGAATGAGTTTGGTCGGTTGCCCCACCTGCCCCATGGCGGCCTGGAAGACCAGGGCGGCCAGCGCCGGATCCTGCAATGGCATGGCCTGCATAGCCGTGCCGAGCGCGGTTTCGTCGGAAATCGTGTTGGTCGCCTTGCCGAAAGCCTGCGCCTTGCCCAAAAGCGCCCGGTTGCGCAGCGCCAGCATCACCGTTGCCAGGTGCTGGCGCGCATCCTCGCGGCCGAGCTGGGCCGCAAGCCGCCTGGCGCCTTCCGAATCGGCCTGGCCCTGGGCGAGTCCCGCTTTCATGCGGCCGAGAATTTCGGGCATGGCGGCTTCCACATCGGCCGCGATCAGCGTGCCGTTGCTCAGTTTTTCGGCCGCAAAGATGTCACTGCAGAGGTCGCGCGTCACCCAGACCCAGATGGCCTGGGCCACATCGGCATTCACCGCGCCAGGAAAATTCTCGATAACCGGTTCGTGCACGAGAACGGCATCGATCAGCCCACAAAACGGCCCCGAAGCCCTGGTCGCCGGCTTGGTCGGAGCCGGCGCACTCTCGTCAACGCGGTTGGCAAGTTGTGTCATCAATACAATCGGTCAGAAGGATGTCTGCGGCCAGCCTATAGGCCGCAGGTAAACAATCCTTAACTGCCGAAGGTGGACTTATCGCTATGCGGCGCCCTGAACCACGTTCCAGTTCCCGGTCTGCTCGCGGCAGGCGGTGCCCTTCTTCACATAGTCCTGGCCGTTGACCTTGACCGTGTGCGTAAAGTCGCGGCAATCGAGATTGTTGACGCGGACATAGGGACCCACTGCGACCGAACCGGTCGTGCCCTTGTCGCCGGCCCACTGGCGCGGAGCACCCGGGCGGCCGAACTGCAGCGCATAGAACTGAGCGCTATTGGCTTCGTTGGAATCCTTGGCCGTCATCACCGCAAGCGCTGCCGGATCGACAAAGCCGCTCGAAATATTGGTCGTCAGGCGCGCCTGCTGCACGTTCTGAGCAGAGCTGGCGACCAGCGGCTGAGTCACGACAGGAGCGGCAACAACCGGGGCCTGAGCCACCTGGCTCGTGCCGGCAGTGGAGCAACCGGCGAGAGCCAGAGCAAGAACTGGCATGGCAAACAGGGCGAAGCGATTCATCGATATGGACCTTTTCAGCATATGGTCGGTACTTGTTGAGCCAATGCGGCGAAAGTGCGTCAAGCCGCAGGGGATCGAACCAATCCCCCCAGCCGCGCCGTAGGCAGGCGGAGTTCGACCAGAAGTCCGCCAAGCGCAGAACGCTTGAGCTCGAGACTTCCGCCATAGACATCAACCAGTTCCTTGACGATATCCAGCCCAAGTCCTGATCCCGGCGTTTTCTCGTCCAGCCTGACACCGCGGCGCAACACTTTGCGCGCGTCGTCCTCGGAAAGCCCGGGCCCGTTATCGTCGATCCGAATCAACAATTGCGTGCCCTTGGCGTTGCGTTCGCTCGACAGCCGCACGCCCACCTGACCCTTGGACCATTTGCAGGCATTGTCGAGCAGGTTCCCTGCCATTTCTTCCAGGTCGGCTTCGTCGCCCCGGAACCAGGCCAGCGATGCGTCGGGCCGTTGAAAAGCGATAGTCACGTCGGGGTGGATTTTCCGCATCACGCGCGTCAGGCGCAGCATGATCATGGTGGGGTCGGCCTTCTTGCCAACGATCGAGGTGCGCGCCGCCAGCCGCGCCCGTTCGAGATAGGTCGAAACCATATTGCTCATCTTCTCGGTCTCGGCCTGCACCACATCGGCCAGCGCGCCCTTTTTGGCTGCCGCCTCGTTGCGCAGAACCGCAATCGGGGTCTTCAACCCATGAGCGAGATTGCCCACCTGATTGCGCGCCCGCTCGATGATCTGCGCATTGGAGCGCAGGAGTTCGTTGACCTCTTCGGCCAGCGGCGCGATTTCGGTGGGATATTGCCCGGTGATTTCGGTGCTCTCGCCCTCGCGTACGCTTTCGATGGCGGCACTGAGCCTGTCGATGGGCCGCAGCGCGAAGCGCGCCACGATCACGCTCATGATCGCCAGCATGGCGCCCACCGCGCCGAGCACGATAAAGGTCTGCCCGCGGAAATCTTCCACCAGACCAAGGATTTCGGTGAGATTGCCCGCGACCTCGATGCGATAGTTTTCGCCATCGAGCGTGACGCTGCGTTCAACGACGCGCAGCTGGGTGCCGAAGGCATCGGCCACGACGCCCGTGCGCCGGCCCAGATCGTCGAGCGAGCCCGAGAGCTGGGGCAGATCGATGCCGACCACCGATGTCGAGAGGTTGACGAGCACGCCGTCGCCATCGCGGATGATCCAGTACCAGCCCGAGCGCGGCCGATCGAAACGCGGGTCGGCCAGGGCAATATCGGGATCGCGCGGGTCGCCCACTTCGAGCAATATGCCGGCCAGGCTCTCGACGTGAAAATCCAGCGTCTGCGACAGCGTCGTGTCGAGCGCGCGCGAATAAAGATCGGTGAGCAAAAAGCCGGTCGCCAGCAGGGCCACGACCAGCCAACCGACCGTCAGCCAGAACAGCGAGGCAGCGATCGAGCCCTTGCGCAGCCAGTTTTTGGGCGCATTGGCTTGCGGTGCCGGCTTTTCGGCCTCGCTGGACAAGGCCGCTCCTATTCGATGATCTGGTAGCCGAGGCCACGCACGGTCTGGATGCAGTCTTCCGGCAGCTTCTTGCGCAAGCGTCCGACGAAAACCTCGATCGTATTGCTGTCGCGGTCGAAATCCTGATCGTAGAGGTGTTCGGTCAGTTCGGTGCGCGACACCACCTTACCCTTGTGATGCATCAGATAGCTCAGAAGCCGCAGTTCGTGGCTCGTCAGCTTGATCGCCTGCCCGTCTACCGTCACCCGGCCCGAACGCGCGTCGAGCCGCACCGGCCCGGCGGTGATTTCATTGCTCGCATGGCCCGCCGCACGGCGCACCAGGGCGCGCAGCCGCGCCAGCACTTCTTCCATATGGAAGGGCTTTGCCACATAGTCGTCGGCGCCGGCATCGATGCCCTGCACCTTGTCGCTCCAGCGATCGCGCGCCGTCAGCAGCAGGACGGGCAAAGTCTTGCCCGCCCGCCGCCATTCCTCGAGCACGGAAAGGCCATCCATCCGTGGCAGGCCGATATCGAGCACCACCGCGTCATAGGGTTCGGTATCGCCCAGGAAGTGTCCTTCCTCCCCGTCAAAGGCCACATCCACGACATAGCCCGCTTCGGTCAAAGCTTCCTTGAGCTGCCTGTTGAGATTGGTATCGTCTTCGACAACTAGAATACGCATGATTGCCCCCCGCCGCTCGGCGACTATTGCGCGTTCAATACCAAATTCTGCGCCTGACCGTCGGCCGTCAAGACACCAATGATATAAACCAGTTGTCCACCCTGGTCGCAAACCTGAACGTTGAGGATTTCAGCCGACGGATCGACCCCGGCCGAAGCGAGCACCGCGTCGAGCGACATGATCCGGCCGGAGGTGACCGCCTCCTGAATTTCCTGACGGCCAAGGCAGGACTGGGCCTGGGTCGAGCCGGTGCCCGCAAGGGCAAGGGCAAGCGCCAGGGCGATGGCTGCGGCAGCGGAAGGTTTTGGGGCTGTGGTTTTCATGGAGCTAAACTAGCGGGGCCTTACTGAATGGGACATGAATAAGGCAATTCATCCTGACGTCCACAGTTCCCGATATTTTCGGCGGGCCCCGACCGCCTTACGCGGCCCCGCCCTTCAGCCCCTTGCGCAGGAAGATGATGGCCAGGGCTTCGAGGATAAGGCTGCCCGCGGACCCGCCATCGAGCGCCGGCAGTTCCACCCCCAGCACCTGCGCCAACCCCGCCAGCAGCATGAAAGCGGCGACGATATAGGTCCGATAACCCGTCAATATGGTCATGATCTCTCTCCGTTGCACAATTGAAGGATGTTTCACATCGGCGAGCGCCGCTGCCCTGACCTCGGCCACCCGGCGCGTCCAGCCCCGGCCGAAGGCCGCAAAG
>DATMSG010000338.1:0-11343 GCA_035565515.1 Devosia sp. | reverse complement strand
GCGGCCGTAGCCGCCAGCAAAGGTTTTAGGCGATATCGGCCGCGACTTTGACCGAAACCATCTTGTCGGGATTGATGACCGGCTCGCCGCGCTTGATCTGGTCGACATTTTCCATGCCTTCGATGACCTTGCCCCAGACGGTGTACTGACGGTCGAGGAAACGGGCATCGCCGAAGCAGATGAAGAACTGCGAATTGGCGCTGTTCGGATCCTGCGAGCGGGCCATCGACGCGGTGCCGCGAACATGCGGTTCGGCCGAGAATTCCTGCTTGATATTGGGATATTGCGACCCGCCGGTGCCGGTGCGCGAGGGGTTGAAGTCGGGCGTATTGGAATTGCCGAACTTCACGTCGCCGGTCTGGGCCATGAAGCCATCGATCACGCGGTGAAACACCACGCCATCATATGCGCCTTCGCGGGCCAGCTTCTTGATGTGATCGACATGGCCGGGGGCCAGGTCCGGACGCATCTCGATGACGACATTGCCCTTGGTGGTTTCGATGACGAGGGTGTTTTCGGGATCGGCGTAATCGGCCATGATTTTCGCTTTCGTAGAAATGAAGTGGCCCGGATTTAGGGGCAATGTGCTCCAAGCGCAAGGCGGCCCGGCAAGTTCCGGGCCCCCAAAAGCGGCGGGGTGTTACTTATATTCGATCGTGGCTTTCTCGATCTTGTCGGGATTGGCCACCGCGCCATTGGCGCTCTGCGGGCCCTTTTCCAGCGCATCGACCGCTTCCATGCCCGACACCACCTTGCCGAACACGGTATATTGCCCATCGAGGAAGCTGGCATCGGCTGTGGTGATGAAGAACTGCGAATTGAACGAGTTCGGGTCCTGCGCCCGCGCCGCGCCGACCACGCCGCGCTGGAAACTTTCCGAATTGAACTCGGCCTGGACATCGGGTTGATCCGAACCGCCCATGCCCGCGCGCGACAGATCATAGTTGGGAGAATCCGACTTGCCGAACTGCACGTCGCCGGTCTGGGCCATGAAGCCGTCGATCACGCGATGAAACACCACCCCGTCATAGGACCCAGCTTCGGTCAGCGCGATGACGCGCTCGACATGCTTGGGCGCCAGTTCGGGCAGCAATTCGATATCGACGGTGCCGTCTTCGAGCGTCAGGATCAGATGCGGCTTGCCGGTCTGCGCCATCGCCGGCACGGCGGAAAGGGCAAGGGCAGCAATGGCGAGGCCGGAGAACAGGCGGCGGGAAAAGGTCATCATGATGCTTTCAGGGCCTTGAGGACGATTGGCGGAACGAAGGCGGAAATATCACCACCCATCTCGGCGATCTGACGCACCAATGTGGCCGAGATATGCCGCACGGGCGGACTCGATGGCAGGAAGACCGTCTGCAGGTCCGGCGCCATCTGCGCATTCATCCCCACCATCTGCATTTCGTAATTGTAGTCGGTCGTGTCCCGAAGGCCTCGAATGATCAGCTTGGCGCCATGCTCGCGCGCCGCATTGACCATCAGGCCCGAGAAATCCACGATCTTGAATTCGGTATTGGTGCGAATGCCGACCGGCCCCAGCACCTGCTGCAAAATCGCGTGCCGGTCGGCATGCGAGAACATTGGATTTTTCTTGGTGGCGCTGACGCCGACCCCGACCACCAGCGTATCCACCAGCTTGCAGGCCCGCTCGATCACGTCGAGATGCCCGTTGGTCAGTGGATCGAACGAACCGGGATAGAACCCAACCAGACCGTTCATCGGCCCCTCCCTCTTATATTCACTTGAGCGTTTTCGAGAAAAGCGGATGCCACTTTTCTGGTTCGAAAACGCGACCCCAAGGGTCTGAGATCATTAGCGTTTAGCCAAACGCCGGTGATCACGACGTTTTTGTCACGGGCCGCGATGCGAGGCAAGCGTAACGGCCCCCAGCAGCACCAGCACCGCGCCCCCGGCGATAAAAGCGGCAGGCGTACCCCACTGGCTGGCGATGAAGCTGCCGATCAGCGGCGCCGACAGCATGGTGAGCGTGATCACCGCCTCACCCGTGGCAAACACCCGCGCGATCCGGTCCGGCGGCGCATCGGCCTGCACGATCGTGCGATAGGGCACTAGCATGAATGCCGTCGCCCCGCCCATGAAGCACAGCGCCAGCAAAAATGCCGGCAATTGAACCGGCCAACCCATGATCGCGGCAAGAGCCATCGCACAGGTTGTCAGGCCGGAAATCACCGCGGCCAGCGACATGGTCAGCATGGGCCGCTTGCTCGCCAGGCTCCCGGCCACCAGCGCCCCGATCAGTCCCCCCAGCCCCGAGGCCGAAATGGATAGGCCAAAGGCCGTGGCATCGAACCCAAATCCTTCCGCCAGCAGCGCCATCAGCGCGTCATAGAGAAAGAACGCGAAATAGGCGCAGGCCGAAAAGATCAGCGCCACCAGAAGCCGCCGGCTCCGCCGGAATTCGCTGATTCCCTTCAGCGACTCGGTGAAGAATTTCCCTTTTTCCTCTGCCGGAGCCGCACGCGCCGGCAATACCACGCTCGCCGCAATCAGTGCCGCCACCAGCGACAGCCCGGCATTGAGGATAAAAATATTCTGCGCCGGCCAGAAGGCCAGCAAGAGACCACCGAGCGCCGGCCCGGCAATCTTGGAAGTCTGGTTGATCGCCTGATGCAGCCCGTTCGCCACGCCCCGCAGGTTTTCAGGCGTACTCGCCTGGATCGCGGCCTGCCGCGCCGGTGTGAAGGCGGAATCCACGCAGCCGCGCAGGAAAACCAGCGTCAGCAGCACGGCCGTATCGCCGGCAAAGGCAAACCCAAGCGTCGCCAGTCCCCGCCCCAGATTGCTGATCACCAGCACGGCCCGGATCGGCACCCGATCGACCACCACAGCCACGAATGGGCCAACCAGAATGTAAGGCAGGCTTAGTGCCAGCGCGAACATTGCCAGCGCAAAAGGCCCCTCACCCCAGGCGAAAACGACCAATGCCACGACGGCGGCATAGTCGAGCCAATCGGAAAAATCCGCCGGAACGCTGGCAGCGGCCAGCCGCCGTGGTATCGGCAGGGCCAGCAATGCCCCATAGCCGCCTGCCCTGGCTTCAGACATCAACCTTGAAACCCAGCTCGATCTCGCTGGCAGGCTTGCCCTTGAGGCCCCAGTTCTCGCGCGGAACCTCATGCAAAATGACCTTCACGTCCCGCTCCGCAAGGCCGAATGCGGCCAGTTCCGTGACCAGCGCCGCATAGAGCCGGCGCTTGGCCTCGATACTGCGGCCGGTAAACAGGCTGATCTCGACGATCGTGTAGCGCGGCCCCACGCTGGGCGGCACGATCATGGCGTCGTCGTCATATTCAACCAGCCGCACGCATCTGTCCTTGGCGGGAATGAGCAATCCCGCCACCAGCGCCCTCTGCACCGCTTCCAGCACGGCGCCGCGCTGCCCATCGAGCCAGCCGCGCCGCGTTTCTATTCTCGTTGATGGCACGTGCCGTCCCCGGTCTGCTTTCGGTTATCGGTTCAGGCGCGCTTCTGCATGGCCAGCCAAACGCCGCCCAGCATCAGGAGCACGCCCGAAACGCGGGACACCATCCGCACGCGCGCCGCGCTCAACATGCCCCGCGCCCGCCCGGCCACCACGGCATAGATCGCATCGGTGCTGGCAGCCACCAGCATGAAGAACAGCCCGAGCACCATGACCTGCGGAAAGGTCGGCTTGGACACATCGACAAACTGCGGCAGAAACGCTCCCAGAAAGATCAAGGTCTTTGGATTGGAAAGCATTACGAGGAAACCCTCAAGTGCGATGCGAGCGCTGGACTTGCCCTGCTCCGCTCTCACTGTGCCCAGATGCCCATCGCTGCGCATCATCTTGAACCCGAGCCAGATGAGATAGGCCGCGCCGATCAGCTTGAGCCAGTCGAAAGCTGCGCCCATGAACGAGACCAGCGCCTCCATGCCCAGGGCGACCACCAGCGTCATCACCAGAAAGCCCGCCTGCGTCCCCGCGATGATGGCGAAGCCCGCGCCCGTTCCCCGCGCCAGCGAATTGGCCACGATGACGGTTACCGTCGGCCCCGGCACGATGGCGAGCAGAAAACAGGCCCCGAGATAGGGAATGAGCGTGGCTGGATCGAACATGATGAGTCTCCTCGGAAGACCCGAGCAAGCCACCGGACGCCGGAAAAGACAAGTCCCCAATAAAACCGCCCGCCGCAACGCAGATGGTGACGCCTGAAAAGACAAGGGGCGCCGAAGCGCCCCTTGATTTCCAAAGCTTTGCCGCGAGGGCCGGTCCGGGCTTATTCGCCCGAAGCCTCGCCACCCTCGGCCGGGGGCGTGGCGTCGTCGCCCTCTTCGCCTTCGGGCTCGCTGATGCGCTCCACCGAAACCACCTTCTCGTCCGCGGCCGTGTCGAACACGATGACACCCTGGGACCCGCGGCTGACGATGCGGATCGGCTTGTCGCCGCCCACCGGCAGGCGAATGGTCTGGCCGCCATCGCTGATCAGCATGATCTGGTCTTCATCTTCCACCGGGAAGCTCGCCACCAGATTGCCGTTGCGCTTGTTGACCGCCATGGCGACGATGCCCTTACCGCCGCGGCCGGTGATCCGGTATTCGTGGCTGGAGGTCCGCTTGCCATAGCCATTCTCGGAAATGGCGAGAATGAACTGTTCGCTGGCGCTCATCGCCGCATAGAGTTCGGGGCTGAGAGCACCGGCAACCACATCGGCCTCGTCCGTGCCCGGCTCCTCGCTCTCGGCTTCGCCGCGCACCGCGCGGCTCATCTTGAGATAGGCAGCGCGCTGTTCGGCGTCGGCGTCCGAATGGTTGATGACGGCCATGGAAATGACCTTGTCGCCCTCGGCCAGCTGAATGCCGCGCACGCCCATGGAGTCGCGGCCCTTGAACAGGCGCACATCGTCCACGCGGAAGCGGATGGCCTGACCCAAAGCCGTCGTCAGCAACAGGTCATTGTTGACCGTGCAGGTCTCGACGCCGACGATTTCGTCGCCCTCATCGAGCTTCATGGCGATCTTGCCGTTCTGGCGCACTTCGACAAAGTCGGCCAGCGAGTTGCGGCGCACCGTGCCGCGCGTCGTGGCGAACATGATGTCGAGATTGCCCCACGAGGTTTCATCCTCGGGCAGTGGCATGATCGAGGTGATGCGCTCGCCCTGCTCGAGCGGCAGGATATTGATCAGCGCCTTGCCCTTGCCATTGGCGGCGGAGAGCGGCAGGCGCCAGACTTTCAGCTTGTAGGCGATGCCGCGGCTGGTGAAGAACAGCACCGGTGTATGCGTATTGGCCACGAACAGCCGCGCCACGAAATCCTCTTCGCGCGTCGACATGCCCGAACGGCCCTTGCCGCCGCGGTTCTGCGCCCGATAGGTCGAGAGCGGCACGCGTTTGATATAGCCGGCATGGCTGACCGTCACCACCATGTCTTCGCGGGCAATCAGATCCTCGTCGTCGAAATCGGCGACGTGATCGGAAATCTCGGTCCGGCGCTTCGAGCCGAATTCTTCGCGCACCGCTTCGAGTTCTTCGCGAATGATCTGCCGCACGCGGTCGATCGAGCGCAGAATATCGAGATAATCCTCGATTTCCGCCCCGAGCCCATTGAGCTCCTCGCCGATTTCATCGCGGCCAAGCGCGGTAAGGCGCGCCAGTCGCAGTTCGAGAATGGCGCGGGCTTGCTCTTCGGAAAGGTTGAACGTGCCGTCGTCATTGATGCGGTGACGCGGATCGTCGATCAGCGCGATCAGCGGGGCCACATCGGCCGCCGGCCAGCGGCGCGTCATCAACTGCTCGCGCGCCGTCGCCGGATCGGGGGCGGTGCGGATAAGCGCAATGACTTCGTCGATATTGGCCACGGCCACGGCGAGGCCGACCAGGATATGGGCGCGATCCCTGGCCTTGTTGAGCAGGAACCGGGCGCGGCGCGTCACCACTTCCTTGCGGAAGGCGATGAAGGCATCGAGAATCTGCTTGAGATTCATCAGCTCGGGCTTGCCGCCATTGAGCGCCACGAAATTGCAGCCGAACGAGGATTGCAGCGCCGTAAAGCGATAAAGCTGGTTCAGCACCACCTCGGGCAGCGCATCGCGCTTCACCTCGATGACGACGCGCATGCCTTCTCGGCTGGATTCGTCGCGCAGATCCGCCACGCCTTCGATCCGCTTTTCGCGCACCAGCTCGGCAATGCGCTCAACCATCGCCGCCTTATTCACCTGATAGGGAATCTCGGTGATGACGATGGCTTCGCGTTCCTTGCGCACTTCCTCGACGCTCGAGCGCCCGCGCACGATGATCGAGCCGCGGCCGGTCTCATAGGCCTGGCGGATGCCGGCGCGCCCCAGAATGATCCCGCCCGTGGGGAAATCCGGACCCGGCAGGTGCTCGAGCAGTTCCTCGGTCGTGACACTGGGATTGTCCAATACCGCCAGCGCGGCGTTGATCGTCTCGGCCAGGTTATGCGTGGGAATATTGGTCGCCATGCCCACAGCGATGCCGCCGCCGCCATTGACCAGCATGTTCGGGAACCGCGCCGGCAAGACCGAGGGCTCGCGCTCCGAGCCGTCATAGTTGTCGCGGAAATCGACCGTGTCCTTGTCGAGATCGTCGAGCATGAAGCCCGTGATCTTCTGCATGCGCACTTCGGTATAACGCATGGCGGCCGGCATATCGCCGTCGACCGAGCCGAAATTGCCCTGGCCCTGCACCAGCATCTCGCCCATGGAGAATTCCTGGGCCATGCGGACCAGCGCCATATAGACGGCGCTGTCGCCATGCGGGTGATATTTACCGATCACGTCGCCGACGACGCGCGCCGACTTGCGGAAGGGTTTGTTATATTCGTAGCCGTTCTCGCTCATCGAGAACAGGATACGGCGATGCACAGGCTTGAGCCCGTCGCGAACATCGGGCAGCGCGCGGCTGACGATCACGCTCATGGCGTAATCGAGGTAGCTCTTGCGCATCTCGTCGGTAATGTAGATCGGAGCGATGTCGGAGCCGGGCATGGAGCCGGCTGCACCTTCTGGCGTATCGGTCACGTTGTGATTCTACGTTGGTTATTCTTGCCCCATATGTAGTCTATTTCGGCTCGAAAGGCCAATTTCCACCCCAATAGGCTGTGGAGAGCGCCCGGGCCTCCTCGCGCCGCCAAACCCCCGACATTCAATCCCGCGCGTCATACGCGGCCCGCGCGGCATCGATCTTGTCAAAGCTGCGATTGGCCCACTCGATCAATTGCCCAAAGGGCACGATCAGCGAATGCCCCAGCGGGGTCAGCCGATACTCGACGGATGGCGGCTTGGTATCGAAAACCTGCCGCCCCACCAGCCCGTCGCGCTGCAGGTCGCGCAGCGTCTGCGTCAGCATCTTCTGGGAAATGTCGGGCACTTCGCGATGCAGTTCGTTGAAGCGCCGCGGCCCGCCCGCCAGCGTCATCACCAGCAGCATGCTCCATTTGTCGCCGATCTTGTCGAGCACGTTCCGTACCGGACAGGGTTCCGCCGGCCCGGCATTTGCCGCAGCGTTCCAGCGTTCGACATAAACGGCGGCCATATCCTGCGCGTCCAGCATGCACTTACCTCAAGGTAATCTTCACCCGAAAAAGTGCCTCCTTTTCAGTTGCATCAGCAGCCACTAGACAGCACTCTCCTTTCGATACTTACTCTCTGCCAATGGGGCGGACAAGGGGTTCGAATTGCGACGTCATGCTTTGGAGACCACAATGAGCAAATTCACCAATTCGACCCTGCTGGTATCCGGCGCCTCCGGCAATCTGGGCCGCATCGCCGTCGAAGAGCTGCTGGCCCGCGGCGCTACCAAGGTCATTGCCGGCACGCGTGACCCGTCCAAGCTGCAGGACCTGGCTGCCAAGGGCGCCGAAATCCGCAAGCTCGATTTCGACGACGCCGCCACCCTGCCCGCCGCCCTTGCCGGCGTCGAACGTCTCCTCATCGTCAGCACCGATGCCGTCGGCCGCCGCGCCGCCCAGCAGCAGGCCATCATCGATGCCGCCAAGACAGCCGGCGTCAAGCACATCATCTATACCTCGGCTCCCGCCGCCCGCCCCAATGCCGATGCCGGCCTCAATCCCGAGCATTTCTGGACCGAAGTGGCCATCGCTGCCAGCGGCCTCGACTTCACCATCCTGCGCAATCACATGTATGCCGAAAATGTCCTGATGGACGGCGCCCACGTCGTCTCCTCCGGCCAGCTTTTCGGCCTTATCGGCGATCGTGGCACCTCCTATGTCACCCGCGCCGATGCCGCCCGCACCGCCGCCGGCGCCCTGCTCTCGGCCGAAGGCAAGAGCGTTGAAGACGTCACCGGCCCCGCTCCCGTAACCAATGTCGAACGCGCCGCGCTCTTCACCCAGCTCACCGGCAAGTCGATCGCCGTCATCGCCATCACCCCGGCCGAATTGACTGCTGGCCTCGTCGCCGCGGGCCTGCCGGAAGGCTTTGCCGCCGCCCTCGTCGCCTTCCAGCGCGATGCCGTCACCGGTTTCCATGGCGTCGTTACCGATGTCGTCGAACGCTATTCCGGCCGCAAGCCGACCACGTTCGCCGACTTCCTCGCCGCCAACAAGGCCGCCCTGGCCGGCTGAAGCCTGATCGCTCCGGGCCGGATCTTACCCCAACCGAATTCGCCCGCGGCGAATTCGGTTGCCTCCCCTTGATAGACGGGGCGTTCCCCGCCCCGCCCACATAACATTCTGCCCCCTGCGGCCGCTGGACGCACAAGGGCGAAACACATAGAGATTCCCCGGATTGTCGCCTCATTTGCGGAGTCGGGGTTCCCGTGTCTTCACCTTCCTGGTTCAAGCGTGTCCTCGCCCGCCTCACCTATGATCGCTCCATCGGTTTCGGTCTCGAACATCTCGGCCTGACCACGGTGCGTTACCCGCGCCTGATGGCGCTCGGCGTGCTGCTCTTTTCGGTGCTCTGCTTCACGCAGATCCCTAAGGCCAATGTCGATGGCGACCTGCTGCGCGTCTATGCCCATTCCGGCCACTATTACGACGCCTATGAGCACCTCTCGGAAACCTTCGGCACCTTCGAGAACGACCTCTATATCCTCGTCAATTCCGAACGCCTCGCCGAACCCGAAATCATCGAGCAGGTCCGCAGCCTCGCCTTCGAGCTCGAACTCAACGATTTCGCCGTCGGCACCATGTCGCCCTTTACGCTCAGAAAACCCTCGCCCTATGGCGGCTCCGAGCCTGCCGTGCCCGAAGGCCTGCAAACGGCCGACGAAGTCGCTTTCGCCCTCATGGATCTCCAGCAGAACGATCCGATGATGCGCAATCTCATCACGCCCGATCTCAATGGCGTGGTGCTCATCATGTTTCCCAATCAGGACGTGGTGAAGGAGCGTGGCGCCAAGGCCATGATCGAAAACCTGCGCGAAACCATCGCGCCCTTCCAGTCTGGCGACATCTCCATCGAGATCACCGGCCCGCCGGTCTGGACCACGGAAATGCTCAATGCCGCCGTGGACGATCAGGTGAAATTCACCGTCTATGGTTTCGCCCTCGGCTCCCTCATCGCCCTTCTGGCCCTGCGTTCAATCGCCGGCGCCCTCATCGTCGCCGCCACGCCGTTCCTCGCGGTCATGTGGTCCATGGGCATCATTCTCCTCTTCTTCGGCTCCTTCTCCTTCCTCACCATCATCGTCACCACCCTGGTGCTGGTGATCTCCTTTGCCGAATCCATGTTCTTCACCTTCAATTGGCTGGCCTATTGGCGAGACGGCATGGAGCCCAACAAGGCGGTCGACGCGACCATAAAACTCGTCGGCCCCGCGACCGCACTCACCATGCTCATCTCCATGGTCAGCTTCGCGTCGCTCTCTCTCACCCCCGGCCAGGGCGTGCGCGAATTCTCCATGGCCGGCGCCATGGGCTCGTTCCTGCTTTTCGCCTGCACCATGACCTTCCAGCCGCTGCTGCTGAAGCTCGCTGTGCGCCTCGGCTTCAAGGCCCCGCCCAAGTCGAGCGTGGTGCTCACCGCACCCCTGCCCCTCAGCTGGTTCCTCGCCAGCCGCTTCGGCCGCCCCATCGCCATCGCCGGCATCGTCACGACGCTGCTCTTGCTCGTGCCCTATTTCCTCATCCAGCCGCGCTTCTCCTTCGAGGATTTCGTGGCCACGGAATCGACCGCCCTGACCGCGGCCGAAAACATCGATGAAGGCGTCGGCGGCGTCGCCCCGCTCTATATCCGCGTGCCGTTGATCGAGCATAATCCCGATGTCGGCGAGGTCGATTTCCAGCGCATCAGGCTCGTGCACCAATTGCTCGAAAAGGAGCTGGGCGAAAACAAGGTCATCTCCGCCGCCAGCATGACCAATTACACCGATAGCGGTTTCACCCGCGCCGAAGTGCTCGATGCCGTCGGCCCCTTCATGCGTCGCCGTTTCGTTACCGATGACGGCTCGCAGGCTCTCGTCACCGGCTTCATGCCCACCATTATCGACAGCGACGTCCTCAAAAATCTCGTCCATCGCGTCGAAACCGAACTGGCCGCCGCCGGCATTCCCGATGCCGAAGTCGGCGGCTTCCGCGTGCTCACCACCTTTGCCACCGACGACATCGTGCGCGGCCTGCAACTCGACCTGACCCTCAGCGTCATCGTCAATCTCGGCCTGATCGGCTTTGCCTTCCAATCCTTCCGCGTCGCCCTCGCCTCCGCCATCCCCAATCTGTTCCCGATCCTCGGCACCGAAGCCTGGCTCTGGTATTCCGGCTCCGGCCTGCAATTGACCACGGTGATCGCCCTCACCATCGCCTTCGGCATCGCGGTCGATGACACCGTGCATTTCCTCTCGCACTATCTCCACGGCCGGCGCGAGGAAGGTCGCAGCCACGAAGACGCGGTAAAACACACGCTCCTGCGCATCGGCGGCGCCATCGTCGCCACCACCATCATCCTCTGCGCCGGCACGGCCATCATCATGTTCTCCGAACTGCCGCAGGTCGCCCTTTTCGGCTCGCTCTTCGTCATCACCCTGGCGCTGGCGATCCTGGGCGATCTCTTCATCCTGCCCGCCCTCCTCATGGCCGGCGGCAAGTTCTTCCACAAACTCGGCAATATCCGCGTCCGCACCGCCGACCACGACGCCACCCCCGACGACCCCATGGGCGACACCATCACCCGCGCGGCCGGCACCGAAGGCGAAACCCCCACCCCAAAAACCGCATAACCCATTTGCGGCCTCACGCCCCGATCGCTCCCGCCCCCTCGCCTGCCAGATTACCCAGCCAAGGCCCCCCATTAAGGACGGCACCGGTTCCGCGGCCTGGCGAGACCCGCCCACACCCCCGATGCGACACCTCCCCCTTGATGGGGGAGGCCGGGAGGGGGTGAC
>DATMSG010000337.1:0-7072 GCA_035565515.1 Devosia sp. | reverse complement strand
GTTCAACGCCGTGGACACTGCGATCGGGGGCCGCGACATGGAGGGCAAAGCCCCCTACCCCGCAATAGAGGTCCAGGATCGCGTGGGGAGCGCGTTCGTCGATCCATTCTTTCGCCTGGAGGTAGAGGCCCCTGGCAATCTCGGTATTGGTCTGGAAGAAGCTGGCGGGCCGCAGATGCAGGACGCGATCGCCCAGGCGCATGGGCAGCGTTTCGCCGCCATGGAGCGCGATCTCTTCATCACCTTCAAGCACTGCCTTGTGCTCGGGCAGGAGATTGGCCGTGACGATGGCGAGTTGCGGCAGATCGGCCAGAAGGCCGGGCAGATGCTTTTGCATACGGCCGAGCGCTTCGGTGGAGCGCAGCACGAAGCGCAGCATCAGTTCGCCATCGGCGGATTCGGTGAGTAGGGCGTATTTGAGCTCGCCGCGCCGGCCGGGGACGTCGTAGGGCGCGATGCGGGCCCGCGAAATATAGGTTTTGATGGGTTCGAAGGCGGCGCGCAGACCGGGCGCGAGAATGCCGCAGCCGGTGAGATCGACGCCATGCTGGTTTGCATCGAGGATGCCGAGGGTCGGTGCATCGGGCGTGCCGCCAACGACCATTTTCGCCTTGTTGCGGAAGGCTTCGGGGCGGCTTGGCATGGGCGGAAGCCAGAGCGCGCCGGGCCAGGCGGCGAGGAGGTTTTGGGCGTGCTCGACCTTGCGGCGGAGCTGCGCATCGTAGGGCGTGCCCATGAGGGTGCAGGAGCGGCAGACGCCTTTATCGTAATAGCCGCATTGCATCGCGGCGCTCAGATCTGCGTACACGCTTTTATCCCGGAGTGTCGAGGAGGTGGGATGCCACCCCCTCGAAACGCAAATTACTTCGCTGCGGTGGCGAGCGGCACGATATTGCTCTGATCGCCCTTGGTGCCGAGCAGTTTCTTGATGTTGCGGGCAGCCTGGCGGATGCGCTGTTCGTTTTCCACGAAGGCGAGGCGGATATATTGATCGCCATATTCGCCGAAGCCAACGCCCGGAGCAACGCCGACGCCGGTTTCCTGAATGAGTAGCTTGGCGAATTCGAGCGAGCCGAGATGGGCGAACTGGGCCGGAATCGGGGCCCAGGCGAACATGGTGGCCTTTGGCACGGGAATGTCCCAACCGGAGCGGCCAAAGCTTTCGACCATGACGTCGCGGCGGTGCTTATAGACCTTGCGGACTTCATCGATCACGTCATCCGAGCCATTGAGGGCGGCGACGGCGGCCACCTGAATGGGGGTGAAGGCGCCATAATCGAGATAGGATTTTACGCGGGCCAGAGCTGCGATGAGGCGCTCATTGCCGACGGCGAAGCCGACGCGCCAGCCGGGCATGGAATAGGTTTTCGACATGGAGGTGAATTCCACCGTGATGTCGATGGCGCCCGGAACCTGCAGCACGGAGGGCGGCGGGTTGTTCTCGTCGAAATAAATCTCGGAATAAGCGAGATCGGAGAGGATGAAGATGTCGTGCTGCTTACAGTACTTGACGACCTCGGTGTAGAAATCGAGATCGGCGGTGTAAGCGGTTGGGTTGGCTGGGTAATTCAGTACCAGCGCAATGGGCTTGGGGATCGAATGGCGCACGCCGCGATCCAGCGCGCGCATGAAATCCTCGCCGGGATCGGCGGGCATGGAGCGCACGACGCCGCCCGACATGATGAAGCCGAACGAGTGAATCGGATAGGTAGGGTTGGGCACCAGCACCACATCGCCGGGGGCGGTGATGGCCGAGGCCATATTGGCAAAGCCTTCCTTGGAGCCCAGGGTCGCGACGACCTGGGTATCGGGATTGAGCTTCACGCCGAAACGACGGCCATAATAGCTCGCCTGGGCCTTGCGCAGGCCCGGAATGCCGCGGGAGGTGGAATAGCGGTGGGTGCGCGGGTCCTTCACCGTCTCCTGGAGTTTGGCGACGATATGCTCGGGCGTCGGCATGTCGGGATTGCCCATGCCCAGATCGATGACATCGACGCCTTCGGCGCGCGCCTTGGCCTTGAGCGGATCGATATGGGCAAAGACATAGGGCGGGAGACGACGGATGCGATGGAAGACTTCGCTCATTTTTTCCTCGGGAGGTCCGCTGGGGACCCAGAACTGGCCGCGACGCGCCTTGGGCGCTGCGCCATGATGCGGCGCATATTATCGCGGAATTATGGTTTTGAAGGGGTTAAAAGGACCCTTTTGGGGCCGTAACGATCTATTCGGCTCTTCCCGGCCACAGCTTGGCCACGCGGGAAGAGCTATCGGGCGCTTGCCGCCGCGGCGGCAGCAACAAACACCTTGCCGGCGAGCAAAGCTCCAACCCATGCAACAGTGAATGGAGACACCATGTCTCTTGCCCTTCGAAGGTCGTTTTTGTAAGAAATGCAACAATCGACAGGCCGTTCATAATTCTTCCGCAGGGTCTTGTAAATGGCTCCGAGCGGAACAACCTTCGGGCATAGCGGCGTATGATGAGGTTCCACACTTGAAGCGCATTGCCCTGGTGACGATCGGCACGCAAGGCGACGTCCAACCCTATATCGGGCTTGCGCTGGCTCTGCAGGAGCGCGGCTATTCCGTCGCCTTGGGCGCCACCGAAGAATTCGAGGACCTCGTGGGCAATTACGGCCTCGAGTTTCACTCGCTTGGCCCCTCGATCCAGTCCTTCCTCAAGGAATCGCGGTTCGAAAATGCGATGAGCACATCCATGCTCATCAACGGCCCATCCCTTCTCCGGCAGGGCCAGCAGATCGTCGATACGGCAGCGCGTGCCGCCTGGCGCATGTGCCAGGGCGCCGAGGCGATCGTGGTCAATATGAATACCAGTTTCGGCATCGACATTGCCGAGGCGCTGAAAGTGCCCGCAATCATGACGGCGCTGCAGCCGCTCAATTCGACCAGCGAATTTCCGCTTTCGATGTATTACGTCGCCGACGATCTCGGGCCGACGCTCAACAAGCTCTCCTATACCGCCGCCACCATGCAGCAGGCCTATTGGAACCTGCCGCGCAACCGGCTGCGGCGGGAGTTGATGGGGCTCGAAGCGCGGAATATGGGCGGGGTTTTCACCAATACCGACGGCTCGCCGCTGACCACGCTCTACGCCTATTCGACAGCCGTGAGCCCGCGGCCGCGCGACTGGCCGAAGACGGCGCTGGTGACCGGCTACTGGAACCTGCGCGACCGCAGCCACTGGGAGCCGACGCCGGAATTCGAGGCGTTCTTGTCGGCCGGCGAGGCGCCGGTCTATATCGGTTTTGGCTCGATGCCTTTTGGGGCGGAGCGCAATACACGCATTTTGAAAGAAGCCGTCGAGCTTTGGGGCGGACGGGCCGTGGTGGCGCGGGGCTGGGGCGGCATCGATCCGCGCGATCTGCCTGACACCATCTTCCCGATCGAGAAGGCGCCGCATGACCGGCTTTTCCGCTATGTGAGCGCGGTGGTGCATCATGGTGGGGCCGGCACGACTTCGGCGGGCCTGCATCTGGGGCGGCCGAGCTTTGTGGTGCCGCAGGCGATGGACCAGCCCTATTGGGGGCGGCGTGTCTATGAACTGGGTTGCGGGCCCAAGCCCATCCGCCTGCGAAAACTGACGGCGGAGCTGCTGGCCGAGGCGCTGGCCGACCTCAACAGCAATGATTCCTATCGGCGCAATGCCGCCCTCTTGGCCGAAAAACTCCGGAGCGAGGACGGCACCGACAAGGCGATCAGGGTGATCGAGCGGGTGATGGCCAACTTCGTACCGAAAGCAGCGAAGGTGGCCCGCAAATCCAAGGCCAAAAAGCTTTCGCTCAAGAAGGCCGTGTAGCCTTTTCGCGCCGGGCGAAACGATAGCTATAGACAATGCCGGCAAGGCACGGACCGGCAGTGCAAAGCGCAATGGCCGCGAAAAGCCAGAGCGGGTGCACGACGAACAGCGCGGCCAGCGCCAGAATTACGCCGCCAATCATCATCAGCAGCCCGGCAAAACGATTGGTCGCGACCCAATTGGCCGGGCTTTCGAGCGTCCAGCGCAAGCGGAAGCCGGCATAGCTGTTGGGCTGGGATTTCGGCATGATATTGCCAAGGCCGATGAAGAGAATAGCCAGGCAGAAGGCGATGACGCGGACCATGTCCACCGGATAGCCGAGGGCGATGGCAATGGTGGCGATCTGGATGGCCGCCATGAGCGCGGCGATGCCGGCAAAGGCGGCGCGAAGCCCATGACGGGCGCGATCCGCCTCCCCTCCCCGCGACAGAACCAAGGCAAAGACCAGCCAGAGTGCAGCGAGGATGGCGGGCGGCATGAGGAGGGCAAGGTTACGCGGCCAGAACGCATCGGCGGCGCCATCGGGCCCCCAATGGACCGGCATCAGGGTTTCGGGCGGGACCGCGAGATAGCCGACAACTGTTGCGGCCGCGAGGGCCGCGACGGAGGCGAGAGCGAGGGGGCCAAAGAGGCGCAACTGGTTCATTTTTCTTCCCGCAGCGAAAGGACATCGGCGAGCGCCTGCTCAAGGACCGATGTGTTGAGATGATAGATGAGGCTCGTACCCTGGCGCTCGACGGCGACCAGATCGGCCTCTTTCAACTTGGCGAAGTGAACGGAAAGCGTGGGACGGCTGAGTTCGAAATGATCGGCCAGTTCGCCGGCACTTTTGGGGCCCGACTTCAGCAGCGCCAGAACCTTGCGGCGCACGGGGTGAGACAGAGCCTCAAAGACGGCGTTGATGCCCACGACGTTCTCCTTCGATGTTTTTCTAATTAGTGTTTCGCTAATTAGCGTCAAGACGAAGGATCGGGGGACGAAAACAAAAGGGGGAGGCAATGCCTCCCCCTTTTTCGACATTCATATGATGGCGCTTACTGGGCCGGGACGGCCTGAGTGTCGTCGAGAGCTTCGATGCTCTCGCCGCGGTCATAGGTGGCCTGATCGAGAATGCCTTCGCGCTTGGCGACGATGGTCGGGATCAGAGCCTGGCCGGCGACGTTGACCGCGGTGCGGCCCATGTCGAGGATAGGATCGACGGCGAGGAGGAGGCCGACGCCTTCGAGCGGCAGGCCGAGGGTCGAGAGCGTCAGGGTCAGCATGACCGTGGCGCCGGTGAGGCCGGCGGTGGCGGCCGAACCAATGACGGCCACGAAGGCGATGAGCAGGTAGTGCTCGATGCCGAGGGAAATGCCGAAGAACTGGGCGACGAAAATGGCCGAGATCGCCGGATAGATCGAGGCGCAACCGTCCATCTTGGTGGTGGCGCCGAGCGGCACGGCGAAGGCGGCATATTCACGCGGCACGCCGAGGTTCTGCTCGGTGATGCGCTCGGTGACCGGCAGGGTGCCGATGGAGGAACGCGACACGAAGGCAAGCTGGATGGCCGGCCAGGCGCTCTGGAAGTAGCGGATGGGGTTGAGGCCGTGCGCCTGGAGTAGGACCGGGTAGACCACGAACAGCACGATGGCGAGGCCGATATAGATGGCGGCCGAATACCAGCCGAGCTGGGCCAAAGCATCCCAACCATAGACGGCGACGGCATTGCCGAGCAGGCCAATGGTGCCGATGGGCGTCAGGCGGATCACCCACCACAGGACCTTGTGGATCACCTTCAGGAAGGACCGGGTGAAGGCGATAAACGGATCCGCGGCCGGGCCGACCCGCAGGGCCGCGATGCCGACGACGATGGAGATCACGAGGATCTGCAACACGTTGAAGGAGAGGCTGGTGGTCGCGCCGCTATCGTTGACGCGGGTGGACGCCTGCAGGCCGAGGATGTTGGAGGGAATGAGGCCCTTGAGGAAATCGAGCCAGGAGCCGGTCGAAGACGGCGCCTTGGCGGCTTCCGCGGCGACTTCGGTATTGAGGCCCGGCTGAATGATGAGGCCGAGGGCAATGCCGATGACCACGGCGATCAGCGCGGTAATGGCGAACCAGAGAAGGGTCTGCCAGACGAGCTTGGCCGCGTTGTTGAGTTCGCGCAGATTGGCGATGGAGGCGACGATGGCGGTGAAGACCAGGACCGGCACCAAAGCGCGCAGCAGCGACACGAAGGACGAGCCGATGGTGGCAAGGGTTTGGGTCAGCCAATTGGCATTGCCGGCGGCATCGGGACCCATATTGCGGGCGATGAAGCCGAGGAAGAGGCCGATGACCATGGCCACGAGGACCTGGAAGCCGAAACTGGCATAGAACGGCTTGGGCGCCTTGGCAGCGCGCGCCGCGGAAACGGACGTGGGAGACATGAGGGTAACCTTTCGGCTGGCAGGTCACTTGCTCAAAACTTGAGCGTCATGCCCGCAGATTGGCCAAACCATACGCCCGCCACAGTTTTGTCGCAGCGCATGCCGTTCCATTTCTGCGCGCGTTAGAAGAATTTTCTCATTCGGAGGACCGAAAGAGAGAATAGAAGTTGTCAGGCGCGGTTTACGGCCAGACTCACCAGGCCCGCGAAGAGCGGCAGGCCGAGGAGACTCGCGGCGAAGGCGAGGGCCAGAATGCCGGGGCCGGCATCGAGCCAGGAGAGCGCGGCCACCCCTGCCCCGGCCAGACCCGCAGCGAGACCGCTTGTACGGTGCACAACCAGCCAGGCGCGATCGGAGCGGATGGGCCAGGGCATGCGCAGGCCACCGTAGCTGTGGCGCTCGGCATGGAAGAGGACGAGGCCCAAGAGGACCAGGGTGGCGGCAAAGAGAAAGCCCAGGCCCCGGATGATGTCGAGGTCCGAGCCGATGCCCATGAACAAGAGCCCGAACTGATAGGCGGCAGGCACGGCGAGGATCAGGCTGAGTGCGGGATCGAGAATGTGCCGGACCTTTGCCAGGTGATTGCGCGTGAGGGCGCGGCCGAGGACGAAGAAGGCGAGCAAGGATGCGGTCTGGATGAGCGGGGCGACGGCCAGAGCGGTATTGCGGGGCCAGCGCCAGTCGGCATTGGAGCCGTGCCAGTGGGCGGGAAAGAGGTAATCGGCCGGTATGCGCAGGATGGCGACGGCGGTGATGGACAGCGTCACCGAGAAGATCAGCAGATGGAAGCGGGTGACGAGGCTGGACATGGCGGGGTGGATGTAGGTCGGTCCGGGCAAAAGAAAAGGGC
>DATMSG010000336.1:0-10918 GCA_035565515.1 Devosia sp. | reverse complement strand
CGGTGCAGCAGCCCGAGCCCCAGGACGCGCCGCCGCCTCCCGGTCCGCCGGAAACGACGCCCGACTATATCGAGGCGGTGGAAGACCGATTCGTCACCCCGCCCGCTGCCGTTCCGGCTCCCGCCCAGCGCCAGAGCTGGTTTTCGCGCCTCACCTCGGGGCTGAAGCGTTCGTCGGACAATCTCACCAGTTCGATCACCTCGGTCTTCACCAAGCGCAAGCTCGATGCGGCGACGCTCGAGGAGCTGGAAGACGTGCTTATTCAGGCCGATCTCGGGATCGAGACGGCCATGTCCATCACCGAAACTCTGCGGCGCGACCGCTTTGATCGCGAAGTGTCCGATAGCGATGTGCGCGCGGTGCTGGCTTCGGAGGTCGAAAAAGTGCTCGGGCCCGTCGCCCGTCCCCTGACCATTGACGCGACAAGGAAGCCCTTTGTCATCCTGATGATCGGGGTAAACGGCTCGGGCAAGACCACGACCATCGGCAAGCTGGCGCAGAAATTCGCGGCCGAAGGAAAATCGGTGATGCTGGCCGCCGGCGATACATTCCGCGCCGCCGCCATCGAGCAGTTGCAGGTCTGGGGCCAACGCACCGGGGCGCCGGTGATCACCAGGCCGGCCGGGGCCGATGCCTCGGGCCTTGCCTTCGATGCGGTCACCCAGGCCAAAGCCGAAGGCCGGGATATACTCATTATCGACACTGCCGGGCGATTGCAGAATCGCGACGAGCTGATGAACGAGCTTGAAAAGGTCATTCGCGTCATCAAGAAGGTCGAGCCCGATGCGCCGCATGCGACGCTGCTGACGCTGGATGCGACTACGGGCCAGAATGCGCTGAAGCAGGTCGAAATCTTCGGCCAGCGCGCCGGGGTGACGGGCCTGGTCATGACCAAGCTCGACGGTACGGCGCGCGGCGGCATTCTCGTCGCCATCGCCAAAAAATTCGGCCTGCCGGTGCATTTCATCGGCGTGGGCGAAGGTGTCGACGATCTCGAGCCGTTTGAAGCCAGGGACTTTGCGCGGGCGATCGCCGGCGAAGAGTAGACATATCGGACAAAATCTAACCACTCTTGCGGGCTATTCGGCTTGCATCAGGTGGCCCATGCCATCACATTGGCAGGATACGCCATGGAACGTTCAATGACCGACAAAGCCGAAGCAGACGTCAATTGGGACGAGCTCAAGCCGCAGATTACCAAGCTCTCGCTGGAGCTGGGCCCGCTGGTGATTTTCTTTCTCGTCAATTTCTTCGGCGATCGTATCCTGGCGGCTTTCCCGGCCCTGACCGCGCTTTTCCCCGAAAGTTTCTTTCTGGCGACGGCGGTATTCATGCTCGCCATGGCCGTGTCCCTGATCATTTCCAAGGTCGTGCTCAAGAAAATCCCGGTCATGCCGCTTGTTACCGGCGTCGTGGTACTGATTTTCGGCGGGCTCACGCTCTGGCTGCAGGACGAGACGTTCTTCAAGCTCAAGCCGACCATCACCAATATGCTCTTCGCCTCGGTGCTGCTCGGTGGCCTGCTGTTTGGACAATCGCTGCTGAAATATGTGTTCGGCGACGTTTACCGGCTTCGCCCGGAAGGGTGGTGGAAGCTGACGCTGAACTGGGGTTTGTTCTTCGTGCTGCTCGCCGTCATCAACGAGGTGGTTTGGCGCAACTTCGACACCAATTTTTGGGTCAATTTCAAAGTCTGGGGCATCATGCCGCTGACGGCGTTGTTTTCGATAAGCCAGCTGCCGCTTCTGAGCAAATATGCCCCGCCGAACGAACCGCCTTCGCCGCCCCATATCGTGGCCGAAAGCTAATAACAAATCCCCGCTCTGACGGGGATTTTTTATGATCGCTTCCTCGTCCCGTCGTTACCACGGCCGGCCGGTTAACTAGGCCGCAGCGATTGGCCCAAAAAGACCGATGACAATGCCATGGATGACCAGCACGCCGAGGACGTGCAGGCTATCGATCAGTGTCAGGGACCATTTCATGCCTTCATAGCGATGGTTCATGATCATCGAGGTCAGGACAAAGCCGAACCAGCAGAGCACGGCCGTGGTGATGCCGGCCGCGACATCGAGCGTACCCATCAGGGCCGGGATGAAGAGCGCGATGAAATAGGCCATGACGAATTCGACCACCACGGACCAGATGAAGGGCGTGGACCCGACGCCCAACTGCTCCTTGGTCTTGCCGACGGCTTCCAGCCATTGGCGCGACAGGCTCATGTACCAGACGGCGCCAAAGGCGAAGCTGGCGACGGTGGCCAGCACGACGGCCAGCCAGTTGACGGCAAGAAACGACATCGGATTCCCCCTACGGCGCAGCATGCGCCTGGGGCAATCTATGCCTTTTCAAATCGCTGGGGAACGGGGTCAGTCTTCGGCGTCGGCGCGGGCTTCGATCTCTTCCATGTCCTCGTCGGAAAAGCCGAAATGGTGGCCGAGTTCGTGAATGAGAACATGGGTGACGACTTCGCCGAGCGTATTGTCGTCGTTCTCGGCCCAATAGTCCAAAATGGCGCGGCGATAGAGGAAAACCGTGTTGGGCAGCTGCCCGGTCTGCGGCACGGCACCGTCCTCGGTGAGGCCGATGCCGGTGAATAGGCCCATCAGCTCGAAGGGGCTTTCCATGCCGAAATGGTCGAGCACGTCGTCTTCGGCGAATTCGGCCACCGTGCAGGTAACGTCGGCCGCGAGCGACTTGAAGGGTTCGGGGAGTTCGGCCAGGGCCTTGCTGGCCATGGCCTCGATGTCATCGAGCGTCGGGGCATAAAGCCCCGACCAATCGGTGCCTTTTACTTCCACTCGCGGATATCGACGAAGTGGCCGGCAATGGCGGCCGCAGCCGCCATGGCGGGAGAGACGAGGTGCGTACGGCCCTTAAAGCCCTGGCGGCCTTCGAAGTTGCGGTTCGAGGTCGAGGCGCAGCGTTCTTCGGGCTTGAGCTTGTCGGGGTTCATGGCCAGGCACATGGAGCAGCCCGGCTCGCGCCATTCAAAGCCGGCATTCTTGAAGATCACGTCGAGACCTTCTTCCTCGGCCTGCGCTTTTACCAGGCCCGAGCCCGGCACGATCATGGCCGAGACGTGGCTTGCGACCTTGCCATTGCCGATGACGGCGGCAGCAGCGCGAAGGTCTTCGATCCGGCCATTGGTGCACGAGCCGACAAAGACGCGATCGATCTTGATATCGGTGATCGGCGTGCCGGGCTTGAGGCCCATATAGTCGAGGGCACGCCATTTCGACGCGCGTTTGGTTTCGTCCTGGATGTCGTCCGGGTTCGGGACAACGCCCTGCACCGAGATGACGTCTTCCGGAGAAGAGCCCCAGGAAACGATCGGCGGTAATTTGGCGGCGTCGAGGATGACGACCTTGTCGTAATGGGCGCCTTCGTCGGAATAGAGCGTCTTCCAATAGTCGAGGGCCATATCGAACGCTTCGCCTTTCGGCGCGCGCGGGCGGTCCTTGACGTAGGCGAAGGTCGTCTCGTCGGGAGCGATCAGGCCGGCGCGAGCGCCGCCTTCGATGGTCATGTTGCAGACCGTCATGCGGCCTTCCATCGAGAGCGAGCGGATGGCTTCGCCGGCAAATTCGATGACATGGCCATTGCCGCCGGCCGTGCCGATTTCGCCGATGATGGCGAGGATGATGTCCTTAGCGGTGACGCCCGGCGGCAGCTGGCCGTCGACACGCACCAGCATGTTCTTGGCCTTTTGCTGGATCAGGGTCTGGGTCGCCAGAACGTGTTCCACTTCGGAGGTACCGATGCCGTGGGCCAGGGCGCCGAAGGCCCCGTGCGTCGAAGTATGCGAGTCGCCGCAAACGATGGTCATGCCCGGCAGGGTAAAGCCCTGTTCGGGGCCGACGATGTGCACGACGCCCTGACGCTTGTCGAAGGGGTCGTAATATTCGATGCCGAAATCGCGGGTGTTTTCCGCCAGCGTCTCGATCTGGATGGCGCTTTCCGGATCGGGATTGGGCAGCGAACGATCGGTGGTGGGCACATTATGATCGACCACGGCCAGGGTGCGCTCGGGATGGCGGACCTTGCGACCGTTCAGGCGCAGGCCTTCAAAGGCTTGCGGGCTCGTCACTTCGTGGACGAGGTGGCGGTCGATATAAAGAAGGCTCGTGCCGTCCGGATTGTTCTGAACCAGATGGTCGTCCCAGATCTTGTCGTAAAGCGTGCGGGCCTTGGTCATTCGTCTTGTTCCGAGGGGCAGGAATGGAAGTTTGGATTGGTTCTAAGCCTGAACCGGCTTTTGGGTCAAGAACAACCGTACTCTTGGGTACGCTCTTGCCGAAATCAGTTTGCCGGCGCGTCGCGCAAACGGCCGACGGCGAGCGCGCCCAACAGACTCGTGTCGAGCCCGATGCGGTAGCGGCACCAAAGGGCAATGGCGATCTGGGCCAGAATGCGGGCGCCCATATTGACCGCCGCGGCCCCGACAATGCCCCAGATGGGGATCACGGCGATTTGCACGAGAAAGCCAAAACCCATGATGGCGCCGAAGATGGCGACATAGGCGCGCTCGTGCCCGGTCATCATCATCACGATTTTTGAAGGCCCGGTCACGGCATCGAAAAGCAGGCCAAAGGCGAGCAACAAGAGGACCAGCGTGCCCTCGGCATAGCCAGGGCCGAAGAGCGAGAGAATGAATTCGCCGAAGAACAGGAAGAGCGCAAAGATCACGAGGGAAAAGACAAAGCCGGCCCAGGCGCAAAGCGCGGTTATGGCCTGGGCTTTGCGCATGGCGCCCGAATGATAGTGTTCGGCGACCATGGGGGCGATCACCAGTTCGATGGCGAAGGTGAAGAGCGTCATCAGCCCGGCGGTGCGGAAGGCGTTGAAATAGAGGCCGGAGCTTTCGAGATCGAGCATGAGGCCGACAAGGATGACGTCGGCATTTAGGGTGAAGGTTTCGATGAGGGCGCCGAGCAGCAGCCACTTGCTCAGACTCCCCCAGCGCTGCCAATGGCCGCGCACCGGGGCGATCCGCGGCAGGACGGCATAGTTGCGCTTGAGGGCGATGGTCATCTGCATGACCAGCGCGCCGATCAGCAGCGCCGCTGAAAGCGTCAGCGCATCGGGGCCACTGAGTACGATGCCGATGGAAAAGAGCCCGATGACGGCCGCCGGCAGAGCCAGGCGCCAAATGATGTCGCGCGGGAGCAGTGCCGTCCACAAGGATCCCTGAGCCCGAAGCAGCGAGGAATTATACTCGGCCAGCGCCATGGGGAGGATCAGGAAGGCTGCGCCGATGAAATGGTTGATGGTTTCGCGCGGCGGCAGGAAGGGAATGCTGATAAGGGCGAGGACGCAGAGGAGGCCTGCAAGGATCAGGCTGGCGCCGATGGTCAGCGCAGAGCCGGCGGCGGCCACCGCTTCGGCATCGCCCTTGGCGCCCTGCGCCCGCAATTGCGGCCAGAGACGCAGCACGGCGGTCGATTGGCCCATGCCGGCGAGAATGGCGAGCACGGTTGCCAAGGCGAGGCCAAAGGCAAAATGGCCATATTCGCTCTCGGTCTGGGTGCGCGAGAGCACGACATAGGTGATGTAGGTGAGGCCGGCGGTCGCGACCTTGATGCCGAGCGAGCCCACCGAGCGCAAGAACCCGGTGGAGAGCAGGGCAGAAAGATCGGATGGAACGGCCAGCCGCATGAAGGGTCCTCGTGCCGGCCCAAATGCCGAGCAGGCCGAGAGTGCCAGAACCCCGTCAAGAAGGTCTTACCGTGAGGGTTTTTTGGCCCTCACGGCAGCGTGTTCGCCTAGTGGCGGAAGTGGCGCATGCCGGTCATCACCATGGCAATGCCGGCAGCGTCCGCGGCAGCGATCACTTCGTCATCGCGCATGGAGCCGCCGGGCTGGATGACGGCGGTGGCGCCGGCCGCGACGAGGGCCTCAAGCCCATCGGCAAAGGGGAAGAAGGCGTCGGAAGCGACGACCGAACCGACGGTGAGCGCGCCATCGATACCGGCAGCTTCCGCCGCATCGATCGACTTGCGATGGGCGACGCGGGCGGAATCGACCCTCGACATCTGGCCGGCGCCGATGCCGGCCGTGGCGCCGTCCTTCACATAGATGATGGCATTGGACTTGACGTGCTTTGCAACCTTGGCGGCAAGTTTGAGGTCGGCCAGTTCGGCCTCGGTCGGCGCGCGCTTGGTCACGACCTTGAGTTCGCAATCATCGACATTGAGATTGTCGCGGCTCTGGACCAGCAGACCACCGGCCACCGATTTGACCTGCAGGCCCTCGGCCTTGGGGTCGGCAAGGCCTCCGGTGAGCAGGAGGCGCAGATTCTTCTTGGCGGCGATGATTTCCTGCGCTTCCGGTGTGGCGGAGGGGGCGACGATCACTTCGGTGAAAACCTTGACGATTTCGGTCGCCGTGTCCGCATCGATCTCGCGATTGGTCGCGACGATGCCGCCAAAGGCGGAGACCGGATCGGTGCGCAGCGCCTTCTTATAGGCCTCGGTCAGATTGGCAGCGGTGGCGACGCCGCAGGGATTGGCATGCTTGATGATGGCGACGGCGGCGGTTTCCTTGGGGTCGAATTCGGAAACCAGTTCGAAGGCGGCGTCGGTATCGTTGATATTATTGTAGGAGAGCGTCTTGCCCTGCACCTGGCTCGCGGTCGCGACACCCGGACGGTTTTCGCCGGTGGCATAGAAGGCGGCCCATTGATGCGGGTTTTCGCCATAGCGCATGACTTCGCGCAGAGTGCCGGCAAAGCTGCGATAGCTCACATCGGCAAATTGGATTTCTCTAGCGAACCAGGCAGAGATCGCGCTGTCATAGGCCGCGGTGCGGGCATAGGCCTTTGCCGCCAGCTTCTGGCGCAGTTCGTAGGGAATGCCACCATTGCGGATGGCGTCCAGAATGGCCGGATAGTCAGCGGGATCGACGACGACGGTCACATAGGCGTGGTTCTTGGCCGCCGAGCGCACCATGGCGGGGCCGCCAATGTCGATATTTTCGATGATCTCGTCGTAAGAGGCGCCCGAGGCGACGGTCTTTTCGAAGGGATAGAGATTGACCGCGACGAGATCGATGGGGCCGATCTCGTGTTCGTCCATGCTCGCCTTGTGCTCGGGATTGTCACGCACCGAGAGGAGGCCGCCATGCACCTTGGGATGCAGCGTCTTGACCCGGCCATCCATCATTTCTGGAAAGCCGGTCAGGTCCGAAATCTCGCGCACCGGCAGGCCGGTTTCGGCGATGAGTTTATGGGTGCCGCCGGTCGAGACCAGTTCCACACCGGCTTCGGACAGCCCGCGGGCAAAATCCGCCATTCCCGATTTGTCGAATACCGAAAGCAGTGCCCGCCCGACCGTGACCGTCTTGCCCATGAGTTTTTGCTCGCATTGGAGGAGATTTCGGCGCTCCGCTAGCACGAACGGGCCAGCAGGCCAAGCTCAACCGTGTTCGCGCGTCAGGATCCAGCCCACTTCCACGCCCGGCGCGAGATCGACTTCCAGCACCAGCTGGATGGTGCGGTTGAAACCGAGATAGGCCGATTGGCGGACGCTATCGTCCTGGCGGAGGGTCGCGCCCTCCCAGAGAAAGCTCCAGACTTCGCCATTGGGCAGGGTCAGCCGGCGCATGCCCTCGCCGACCGGGGCATGGACCGAAATACCCGGCGCCAGATGGAAACGAATGGAGAGATGCCCGTCCGGTGTGCCTTCGGCAATGACGCGATCCTGCCCCACCAGCGTCGTGCCGTCGCCGAGAAGGGTCAGGCGGCGCTCGATTTCGGCGCCGAAGCGGGTGGCATAGCCGATGGAGGAGACGGCCAGCATATGCTCGGCAGGCACCAGTTCCATATCGGGCACGGTGAGCGGTTTTGCGCGGAATCCCTTGGGCGGCACAAAGGCGTCTTCGTCTTCGATAGTGGGCGAAGAATGGGCGATGGCCTGGCGGAAGAGGTCGCGCGTTTCCGGCATGTCGGACGGCGCCGGCCCGCAGGAGCCGAGGATCAGTTCGCTGCCGAAGGAAAACTCGAAGGCAAGGGCACCGGCATGCGCTTCGGCATCGAAGCCGGGCTCGGGGCGCAGGCCTGAATCGGCGATGACGACGGCGCGGCCGCTGCGCAAAATGCCATAGCCCCCGAGAATGCGCGAGCGCCGCGCCGGGGTGGGGCCATTGGCCTGCACCGCCACCAGCACGTCATGGGGCACCTGTCCGCAGCCATTGAAATAAGCGGGTTCTCCGCTCGACAGGGTAACGGCATCGAGCGCTTCATGCATGCGGTCGATGCGATTGGAGAGCGAAGCAAAAGTGGGGCTGCCATGGCGGTTGGCGGCCTGGCGCAGGCTCGAGAGCTCCACGAGCAGATTGAGCTGGATGCGCGGATTGCGGCTCTTGTGGAGACCCTCCTCGTCGAGCTGTTCGGCGAGTGCGGTATCGAGCTGCATCAGACGCGCTTCGACGTCGGCCGATTCTTCGGGCTCGCAAAGTTCGGCGCCCAGAATCCCCATGGCGGCAAAGAGGCGATCGACCGGGTCGGTCGCCAGCCTGCCACGGACGCGCAGGCTCTGCACCTGGGTGCCGAGACTGCGCTGCATGGTCTTTGCCTGATCGGCGGTGGCGCCATCGAGCAGCATGGGCAGGTGGCGGAGCCAATTGAGGACGCGCTGGCCGGTCAGGGGAAGGGACCAGCTTTCCGGATCGAATTTTCCTTCGCGGCCTATCCAGTCGAGCACCAGCGTGCGGGCAAAGAGCTTTTCGCCGGGATCGCGCACATCGCGGAAATGGCGGAGCCAGGAAAAACTCTGGAGATTGTTCCACCAGTCGGGGAAATCGACATCGACGGAAAAGGGCGAAGTGCCGCCGGTTTCGATGAGTTTCGAGGCGAGGAGATAGCGCCCCGACATCATTTCGCGCACCGCATCCCGGTCGGTGGGTCGGAATTCGGGAAGCTCGCCCTTATACCCCTGCTCGGCCAGGCCCTGCCAGGTCCAGCGGATGAACCGCGAGGTCACGATGGCGTCGGCAAGGCGCAATCCGAAGCGCCGGGGAGTTGCACCGAACCGCCCGTTCACCTTTTGCCTCCGCGCGAGAAACCAACGCGGGCAGGTCGGTCGCTGCCCTTAAAACTCACCCAACTCAACCTTTTCAGATGCGGCATCGGCCGCCCAATGATGAAGCGTCTAGTGAATTTGCCGTGATTTGCCCAGAAGGGGATAGATTTCTTGCTGGAAAACTCTGCCCGCAACGACTTTAGCCCGCGCGCCGGCGACAAACCAGAGTTTGCGCTGGCGACAAACCAGTGTCTGCGCCGGCGACAACCTATCGGTTGCGCAGGAGACAAACTAGAGTTTGCGCCGGAAACGCGCCACAAAGAAACCATCCATGCCGCCCTCGACCCCACTGGGCGCCATCGAGGGCAGCGTGCGGACAAGGCCGGCCGGCGTAACGGCGCTCTCAAGGCCTGGAAGCTCGGCTGGGGCAATGGGGTGAAGTTCGAGGTTGTGGAAGGCTTTCAGGGCCCAATCCACGATGGCCTCACCCTCTTCGGGTTCAAGCGAGCAGACGCAATAGACAAGGCTGCCGCCGGGCGCGAGATTTTTCACCGCACGGGCAAAAATGCCTTGCTGCAGTTTGACGCGGCCTTCGATGTCGGCGGCGCTGCGATGCCACAAGACTTCGGGGTGGCGGCGGAACGTGCCGGTGGCCGAGCAGGGCGCGTCGAGCAAAATGCCGTCAAATGGTTCGGCTGCGATGTAACTTGTCGCATCGGCTTCGATGACCGCCGGCGCATAGCCGAGCCGCCGCATATTCTCGTTTAGACGCTCGAGGCGCGTGCCGTCGCTGTCAAGCGCGGTCACCACGTAACCGGCCTTGACCAGCTGGGCCGTCTTGCCGCCGGGGGCGGCGCAAAGGTCGAGCACGGTACCGCCGGCCTTCGCAGCGAGAAGACGGGCTGGCAGGGCAGAAGACACGTCCTGCACCCACCAGCGGCCTTCATCATAAAAGGGCAGGGCGTCTACGGGGCGATCGCGGGTTTCGAGGCGGATGGAATCGGCGATGAGCTTTTCGCCGCCGAGGGCCTCGATCAGGTCCGGGTCGTCATCCCTCAGCGTCAGATCGAGCGGGGCGCCGTCGATGAGGCCATCGGCAAAGCGGGTAACGGCCTCGGCGCCATAAGCGGCTTCCCACTTCCGCCGGAAGGTTTCGGGAAGCAGCAGGTCGTCTTCGAGCAGGCCATAGCGGGCCGAATTGGCCTGGGCGCGGCGGAGCACTGCGTTCATCAGGCCCGAAAGGTGCCGTGCCTTGGCGTCGCGCTTGGTGGCTTCGACGGCGAGGAATAGGGCGCTATGGGCGCCGATATCGGGCAGAAACACCAACTGGGCCAGCGACAGGCGCAATACGGCTTCGAAGGTGCCGGACTTGGCCGGCATGCCCTTTTCGAGCAATTCGGCAATCATCAGGTTGATCTGGCCCTGGCGGCGGAGAGCGGTATTGATCAGCCGATTGGCAAGCGAGCGGTCGCGGCCATCGGGCAGTTCGGCCGCGGAGAGGGGCGCAAAATGCTCGCCGCCCAGAACGGCACGGAGCCTCTGGGCGGCAATCAGACGGAGGCCAAGGCCGGCCGGATCGGGTTTTTTCGACAATCAGCACTCTCTTTGCGTCGCTGGACGGAAAAGCGGCAGTCCCTTTTCCGCGCGAGGCATCTATCCCCATGGACCGCGCATGCCGCTATCGTCTTCGCTACGGCCTGCGCTCGGTACCCGCCAGCCGCCGCCGGTATCGCGGCCGCTGGAAGCGGGCTGCGGGCGGGGCGCGGGTCTGCGGCCCTTATCGTCCACGCGCATCTCGCCCGCAAGCCTCTGCAAGGCGGCGATACGATTGCCGGTATCGGGTTGGGTGGAAAACAGATTGTCCATCCGCGCGCCCGAAAGGGGATTGATGATATACA
>DATMSG010000335.1:0-5522 GCA_035565515.1 Devosia sp. | reverse complement strand
CGGCCGCGCAGCCGCAAACTGCCGTGCAGCCGGTCGTCAACACCACCCCGACATCGCCGCCGCGGGCGGCGCGCCCGGCAACGGATGGCGAACTGGTCGCCGATATTCAGCGCGGTCTTGCCAGCCTCGGCTTTTTCCGGGGCCAGATCGATGGCAATCCGGGACCGGAAACGGCCCGCGCCATTCGCGAGTTCGAAAACTTCCATCGCTACAAGATTACCGGCCAGGTACAGCCCGATCTTGTCGATCTGCTGCGCAAGGCTGGCGCGACCATCTAGTGGCCGGCTCCATTCGCAGCGATTTGTGGTGCATGGCCTTTGTCCGGCGCCACAATGATCTGGGCCATATATGCGTTGTCGCGCGCAAGGGCGATCCCATTGCCGGACAGGTCTTTATCGAGGTGGACCATCTCGATGGCACGCGCTCGCTTTATACGCCGGCGCCGGTGGTGAGCCGGGGCGAGGGGGCGGGGCTGGTGTTCCAGATCCGCTTCTCCCGTGTCGAACCCGGCACGGTGCGCGAGCGCATTGCGCGGGAAGTGGATTTCGATCCGGACCTGTGGGTACTCAGTATCGATCTGCGCGGCGACGATCTCGGGATCGACGTGCTCAAGGAGGCGGGGAAGCCTTAAGCCCCGCCGCCTGCCGATTTCCGCGATGCCAATCCCTCGAGAACCTAGCCGGCGCGGCGGGCGCCGATGCGGGAGAGGGCGACCATGGCCTGTTCGACCACGGCATTGCCTGAGCCCGTCGCCGGCTGCGGCGTGCGGCGGCTCGGCATGTTGACCGGGCGATATTGGGGCTTGGACAGATCGAGGAGATTCACCTCACCGCGCCATGCGCTCATCAGATAGGCCATTGATTCGGCAGAGACCGTCGCAAAAAGCGAGGCGAAATCGGCCAGCGCGCGCGAGCGCTCGCTATCGTGGCTCGTGGCATGGATGAGAACCTTCAGCCCGTCATAGGCCGAAACGCCGAAGCCGCGGAGGACGACGAAGGTCGAGGCGCCAGTGACGTCATGGGCGATCTGGCCGCAGCGCACTTCGTCGAGCCCGGTGATCTGAGCGAGAAGTTTTGTGACTTCGGGACGCCGGTTTTCCGAGAAGAGCTTCATCAGGGCCTTGGTCAATTCGGGGGTAGCGACCGAAAGCTGTTCGATGGTGCGCGAGATCGGCGCGGCCGGGGTTTCGCGATTGGCAAAGGCCTGGATGACCTTGATTCGGTGGGAATCGGAGAGATCGAAGAAGGCCGGCGCGAGCAGGGCGGCGTCGAAATCCTTCCTCTCGCCAAGGGCTTCGGCGACGAGATGATCCATCTGCGCGGAGCGGGCGAGGGCGCTGAGATAGGCGCCACGCGGGGTGATGTCGAGATTGGTCGCGAGGGCCCGATAGACTTTTCGCGAGTTCATCTGGAACAGTTTGGCGAGAACGACATTGGTCAGGTTCTTGCGGCCGGCAATGGTTGCGGCGGCGGCGACATCGTAGCGGCCGAGCACGTCGAGCAGGGTCCGGTCGGACAATTCCTGGGCGCTGGCGAGGAAGGAGACGAGATCTTCACCAATGTTTTCAACGACTAACTGTTCGAGGGCCTGCGAAAGCAATTCGCTGCGCCCCAGGATTGCGGCGGCCTTGGTGCGGGCCTGGGGGCTGGCCGACTGGAAGAGGCGCGTGGCCAAAGTCTCGAACTGTTCCATTTCGGGAACGGTCGGGCGGCCGCGGCGGGCATAGGCATCGCAGGCGGCTATGAGAAGGGTGTTGGTGCGGTCAACACCGCCGGTTTCAATGAGAAGCTGGAAGGTTTCGTAAGGCTGAAAACCGAGCATGTTAGGCAGGACCATCGAGTAAATGCGCGCCCCCCGGCGCTTTTCGATAAGCAATTTGCCTGCAATTCGTTAGCAGACTGTTAACCTTGACGATCTCTTAATGGGGATAGCGCGGGATGCGTCGCCGCGCCGGGAGAATCACACTGAACTGGCTGCCCCCACTAGGGACGGGGGAGCTGCGAAAATGGAGGTCAGCTTGGGAAAGCTGCTGAAATTCGAAAAGCGGGATCGGCCCCAAAAATCCGGACAGAGCCTGTCGGGCGACGCACAGATATTTTTATTCACCGGGGTACGTTATGAACGCGGTCCGACGCCGCCACCCACCGACCGTCTCGACCCCTCACGGCGTCGTCGTAAACGCGGCTGATTTCATGCCGCGCTTTTTTGGTTTTCTGGGAACGGCACTTTTGGCCGGGCTGCTGACCGCTTGCGCGGCGCGGCCCGTTGGCGATTTCGGCCGGGCGCAGCCGGGGGTTCTGCACGACGATGTGCTGCCCGCCGTCGGCACGTTCATGGCCAGGCAGCGCGAGCCGGTGTCGAACTTCAACCAGACCGACCAGGAGCGCGAAATGCACGACCGCACCTGGCGCTTCCTCGTCGCCGCGCATGCGCGCGACTGGATGTTCGACACGGAAGCGGAAATGCAGCGCACGCGGATCACGCGGGCCAAGGACTGGAAGTTCGCCCCCGACCGCTACTACAACTGGCTCAAGCGCGAGCACTACCAATCTTCGCGGGTGCGCTATGCAACGCTCGGCCGGCATATTCTGGCCGATCTCGACACCTTGCCCTCTACCTTTGCCAGCGTCTGCGCGGTGATCGAGGTCGATCGCAATCGCGAGGTGGCGCTGGCCTCGCTGACCAACCTGGCGCCGACGGCGGCCAATGACGTGGCGGCGCGGCGCTATGAGAATACCCATTACATCGAATGGTTCGTGCGGGCGGTGAACTATCGCTACCAGAGCTATTCCTATGCGCTGGACAATCTGCTGGTCGAAACCCCGCATGAGCAATCCATCGCGGTCGACAGGTCGCTGCAACAGCTGCGCGCCTGGGCCGACAGGGCGAGCCGGTACGATTTCTGCGCGGGCCACGGCACGCGCCCGGGCGAGGGCAGTGTCACCATACCGTCACGCTTCCAAACCATGGTCCCCGACACGGAAGTGATCGAGATCAAATAGTTGCCGGAGCACAGCGTGAATATGGAACGGGCCGGGTCAGCCGGAGAGGTTTTCTGGGCCTTTCTCAAACTCGGCCTGACCAGCTTTGGCGGACCTATCGCCCATCTCGGCTATTTTCGCGATGAATTCGTCACGCGCCGCCGCTGGTTCGACGACAAGGCCTATGGCGATCTCGTGGCGCTGTGTCAGTTTTTACCGGGGCCTGCCTCGAGCCAGGCCGGCTTTGCCATCGGGCTGATGCGGGCCGGGCCGCTGGGCGCGGCGGCGGCATGGATCGGGTTCACCCTGCCTTCGGCGCTGCTGATGGTGGCGGTGGCCTTGGGCGCGGCGGCGCTCGGCGGCGAACTGGCGCAGGGCATCTTGCATGGTCTCAAGCTGGTGGCCGTGGCAGTGGTAGCGCAGGCAGTGCTGGGCATGGCCAAAAGCCTGACGCCGGACGAGACCCGTGCCGGTATTGCCGTCTTTGCCGTTTTGGCCATGGTCTTGCTCGGCGGCGTGCTCGGGCAGGTCGGCGCCATTGCCCTCGGCGCTGCATTGGGGCTGCTGCTCTGCCGCGAGGGTGCTGCCGGCGCCGTGGACGACACCGCAGCGCCGGTCTCGCGTGGTTTCGGCATTTTGGCATTTTGCCTGTTTGCCGGCCTGCTCGTTGGTTTGCCGCTGCTTGCCGGGATGAACTCCGCTCTGGACCTCTTCGACGCCTTCTATCGGGCGGGGGCGCTGGTGTTCGGGGGCGGCCATGTGGTGCTGCCGCTGCTCGAAGCGGGGACGGTCGGGCAGGGCTGGCTCAGTGCCGATACTTTCCTTGCCGGTTATGGCGCGGCGCAGGCCATGCCGGGCCCGCTTTTTACCTTTGCCGCCTATCTCGGGGCAGCGAGCGCCATGCCGCCCAATGGATTTTTGGGGGCGGGCATTGCGCTGGTGGCGATCTTCCTGCCGGGGCTTCTTATTCTCGTGGCAGCGCTGCCGTTCTGGCATGGGCTGCGGGGCAATAGTCTGGCGCAGGCGGCGATGCGCGGCGCCAATGCGGCAGTGGTCGGGGTGCTGGCGCTGGCGCTCTACGATCCGGTATTCACCAACGCCGTGTTGTCACCGCTCGATTTCGCACTGGCTCTCGCAGGGTTTGTGGCGCTGGTGAGCTGGAAACTGCCGCCGCTGGTGGTGGTGATCGCATTGGCGGCAGCAGGCGGGGCGGTTGGGGTTATTTGAGCACCCTAATGGTGCGCCTCTGAGCGCTGGAGGCGCATGATCATCTCGCCGTCGATTTCAAACCCGGCATCGCGAAAGCCGGCGCGCTCGTAAAGTTTTATCGCCGTGACATTTTCCGGCGCGACACCCAGCGTGATGAAAGGACATCCGGTCGTTTCGAACATCATGTCGGTCATCGCAGCAAGAGCCCTGGTCCCGTAACCCCGGCCCTGGAAGTCGCCATCGATCATCAGGCGGTAAATCCAATAGTTACCGTCGTCCGGGTCGAGCGCATACATGGCGAACCCGACGGGCTGTGTGCCGGCGAGGATTAGAAAGGGGATGCAGGACGGGCTCTGTACCGCTTGTTGTAGCGAGCGCTCATTCGTCGCGACGAACTGTTGCTGGTCAGGTTTCGGCCTGAGCGCGAGGGCCGAGGCCCGATTGATGTCATCGATGGGCGCGAGGTAAATTGGCTGAGGATCGATCGTATGGCTCCGGATCGCAAATATTCCTGGCTAACTTATTATCAGATAAGCAATAAATGTCAGCCCGGCGACGCGATCAATTTCAGCCGTGCCGCCGCCTTTGGTGCAAATTCGGCCAGCATTTCGGCTTCCCGCCATTGGGCGGCGTGGACTTCTTCGAGCTGGGCCACGAGCGGCAGGTTGGGGTCGGCGATAAAGAGGTATTGCAGGTCGTGGTGGATATGCGGCGCTTCGTTGCGCGAGCGTTTGCCGGAGACATCGTGGCTGTCGATGGCGAAGGGGAGATCCTGGCCCTGGTGCCAGGGGTGGAGTTTGAGGCCCCTCACGCCGGTTTCTTCTTCGGCTTCGCGCTGGGCAGAGAGATGGAAGAAGGCGCTGGGCTCATAGTGGCCGCCGGGCTGGAGCCAGCGGCCGATGGTGGCGTGGTCGATGACGAGGATTTTGGCGTGGTCGGGCGAGAGCACGATGGCGCTGGTGGTCAGGTGGCCCGGCATGGTCTCGCGCAGATCCAGCCGATGGTTCTGGCCCATTTGCCAGAGCAGCAGCGAGAGGTGTTCGGCGGGGGCGGCGACCTCGGCACGATAGCGGGAGACGGCAGCGGCAAGGGCGGCGGGGAAGGATTCGGGTGGCACCGGGCGGTCTCCGCGGTCATGGACTGGGTTGTGGAATTTTGCGCTGGATCACCAAACGCAGCTAGCCGCGTTTGGGCCCGCACTGGATGGCGGCGAGGCGTTCGGCAAAGCGCGGGCGCATGACGTCGTGAGGCGGGGAGAGGCGGACGAGGGCGAAGAGATGGTCGCTCGGGGCCTCGACGACGAGCAGGCCTTCTTCGATGTCGAGCTGCTGC
>DATMSG010000334.1:0-5341 GCA_035565515.1 Devosia sp. | reverse complement strand
TTTTTTCTCCTGCTCCAACCTTTGATCTGCCGCTCACGATCGATGGCCTGAAGGACACTTTCAAACTCTTCCACGCAGACAACTTCAACCGGTCGCCGTGAACGTGTGTATCCTTCCACGATGCCGGCATTGTGCTCCCAGAGCCGCTCCTCCACTGTGCGCCGTGTAATGCCGGTGTAGTAAGAGCCGTCGGAACACCGCAGAATGTAGACCGTAAAGCTCACGTCCCTTTCCCCCACAAGACCTCAGCCCCAGTAGACCTCATCCTGAGCTTGTCGAAGGACGAGGTCGTGGCATTCAGGCCTCCACTCACCCGACCTCGTGGTTCGACGAGCTCACCATGAGGTCTTCGAGATAGCGGAGCAAGCAGCCCCTACCCCATCGTCCTCCCCACCAGCCCCAGCCAATTCTCCAGCGCAATCTTCTTCACCAGCGCTTCGCCATAGCCCTTGTCGAGCAGCGCCTGCAGCAGCTTTGGCACGCCCGTAACGTCCTTGATCGGCGCCGGTATCACCGCCCCGTCGAAATCGCTCCCGAGCGCCACGCCATCCTCGCCCAGCGCTTCCAGCAGCGCATCGACATGGCGCACCATCAGATCGATCTCCATGTCCGGCTCCATCTTGCCATCGGGCCGCAAGAAGCCCGTCGCATAGTTGAGCCCGACGACGCCGCCGCTCTCGCGGATCGCCGCCAGCTGCCAATCCATGAGATTTCGCGTCGAAGGACAAATCGCGAAGACATTGGAATGCGTCGCCACCAGCGGCTTGGTGGAAATCGCCGCCACATCGCGAAAACCGGCCGCATTGAGATGGCTGAGATCGATCATCACCCCCATCCGGTCGCATACCCGCACCAGTTCCTTGCCGGCATCGCTCAGGCCCGGCCCTATATCGGGATCGGCATTGTGCTTGAACGGCACCCCGGTGCCGAAGGCATTGGCCCGGCTCCAGGTGATCCCCAATGATCGGAAACCCGCCGCATAAAGCACTTCGAGCGCGTTGAAATCGGTGTCGATCGCCTCGGCGCCCTCATGGTGATAAATCGCCGCCAGTTTTCCCGCCGCAATCGCCGCCCGCAATTCCGCCGCGCTCCGGCACACAGCCAGCGATCCCGCCTTTTCCAGCCGGAACATCAGGGCCGCCATGGCATTGGTCGAGCGCTGCGCCTCGGCAATGTCCAGTTCCGGCGGCAATTTCCCGCCCGAAGTCGTCGGGCTCGCCGCCACGGCGGTCAAATTCGTCTTCAGCGGCGGCGGGAACATGGCGAAGAACCCGCCCGCCATGCCTGCTTCCCGCGCCCGCGGCAGATCGATATTCGCCTCGGGCATGCCATTCGTGAACAGTTCCATCTTGTTCGGTCGCGGGTCATCCAGGAGCCGCAACAGCGTGTCATTGTGTCCGTCGAAAAATGGAATGGTCATGGAATCGCCTTGGGTTGACGCATCCATTCAAGCGGCCTTTGCCCGGCATGGCGAGCCAATTTGGCAAATGCCCGGCAATCCCCTACATATCGGGCAACATGACCACCAAAAAACCAAAACCAAAAAATACCTCGGGCCCGAAGCGCAGCGCACAGCCGCGCGCCGGCGAATTGCCCACGCGCGAACAATTGCTCGAAGCTCTGAAGCAGGATGCCGACATCAAGGGCAAGCGCGACCTCGCCAAAGTCTTCGGCATTCGCGGCGATATGCGCCGGCCGTTCAAGGCCATGCTGGCCGAGCTTGAAGGCGAAGGCGTCATCACACGCACCCGCAAGGCCCTGCGTCGTACCGCCGCCCTGCCTCATGTGACCGTTCTCGATATTCCCTCCGAGGCCGATCCCGACGCGCTCCACGCCTTCCCGGCCCAGTGGAACCCGGAAGAAGGCGAAAAGCCGCGCGTCGAAGTGCTTGTCGGCAAGGATTCGCGCGTCGTCCCCGCCCCGGGCGACCGCATTCTCGCCCGCATCGACGCCGGCGATGGCGAAATTCCCTTCTACACTGCCAAGCCGATGAAGGTGCTGGACAAGCCCCGTCGCGGCCAGATCGGCATTATCCGCATGGATGATGACGGCGCCCGCCTCATTCCCGTCGATCGCAAGCAGAAGGAAATGCGGATTCCGCTGGGCGATCTCGGCGAAGCCAAGGACGGCGATCTCGTCGAAGTGGAAGTAAAGCTTTCCGGCCGCCTGATGATTCCGCGCGCCCGCGTCACTGCCGTCATCGGCAATCCCGCCTCCGAGGGCGCGGTCTCGATGATCGCCATCCACAATCTGGAAATTCCCTACAAATTCCCCACCAGCGTCATTCGCGAGGCGGAAGAAGCCAGGGAAGCAACGCTGAAAGGCCGCGAAGACTGGCGCGATCTGCCGCTCGTCACCATCGACCCACCTGATGCCAAGGATCATGACGACGCGGTTCACGCCGCGCCCGACGAAGACCCGAAAAATCCCGGCGGCCATGTGGTCACGGTCGCCATTGCCGACGTCGCCGCCTATGTCCGTCCCGGCACCGCGCTCGATCGCGAAGCCTATCTACGCGGCAATTCGGTCTATTTCCCCGATCGCGTCGTGCCCATGCTGCCCGAGCGCATTTCAAACGAGCTGTGCTCGCTGAAAGAAGGCGAGCCCCGCGCCGCCCTCGCCGTGCGCATGGTGCTCAATGCCGACGGCCACAAGATCGGCCATAGCTTCCATCGCATCCTGATGCGCTCGGCCGCCAAGTTGAGCTACCAGCAGGCCCAGGCCGCCATCGACGGCAATGCCGACGACAAGACCGGCCCGCTCCTGGAGCCCATACTGCGCCCCCTCTGGGCCGCCTACGACGCCATGGCCTCGGCCCGCGACAAGCGCGGCCCGCTCGATCTCGACCTGCCGGAGAGGAAAATCATCCTCGACGACAAGGGCATGGTCGCCGACATCCGCATTCCCGAGCGCCTCGAAGCCCATCGCCTCATCGAAGAAATGATGATCGCGGCCAACGTCGCCGCCGCCGAAACGCTGGAACAGAAGCGCAGCGAACTGCTCTATCGCGTCCATGACGAGCCGAGTTCGGAAAAGCTGCAGAGCCTGCGCGATTTCCTCGGCAGTCTCGACATCGCGGTCAAAAAATCCGATTCCGTCCGCGCCTCCGATTTCAACGGCATCCTCGGCCAGGCCCGCAAGGCCGGCAATGTCGAACAGGTCAGCGAAATGGTGCTGCGCAGCCAGGCGCAGGCCGAATATTCCGCGGAGAACTACGGCCATTTCGGCCTGAACCTCGACCGCTATGCCCACTTCACCTCGCCCATCAGGCGCTATGCCGACCTCATCGTGCATCGCGCCCTGGTCAGAGCCCTCGGCCTTGGCGACGACGGCCTCACCGACCAGGAAGCGACCAAGCTCCAGGGCATCGCCCAGCACATTTCGGCCACCGAGCGCCGTGCCATGCTGGCCGAGCGCGAAACCTCCGATCGCCTGCTCGCACAGTTCCTGGCGCAAAAAATCGGCGCCCGTTTCGAAGGCCGCATTTCCGGGGTCACCCGGTCCGGCCTCTTCATCCGCCTGCTTGAAACCGGCGCCGACGGGTTCATTCCCGCCTCGACCCTGGGCGAAGACTATTATCGCTATGTCGAAGAGCGGCAGGCGATGATCGGCGAGCGCGGCGGGGAAACCTTTACCCTCGGCGATCGTGTCACCGTGCGCCTGCTCGAAGCGGCACCCGTAGCCGGCGCGCTACGTTTCGAACTTCTGTCCGAAGGCACCCGCGGCAATCCGCCATCTGGCCGGCGCCCACAAAAGCGCCCATCTAGGAGCTTCGGTCCCAAGGGCCGGAGAAAGAGGTAGTTCCATGAGCCAGAACGCCACAACTCTCGATGATCGCAGCATCGCCCAGGCAATGTGGCGCGGCACGCTCTGCCGCTGCCCTCATTGCGGCCAGGGCAAGCTGTTCCGCGCCTATCTCAAGGTCGCCGACCAGTGCGACGTCTGCGGCGAAGAGCTCAAGCACCACCGCGCCGACGACTTCCCCCCCTATATCGCCATCACCATTGTCGGCCACATCATCGTTTTCCTGATGCTGCACATGGACATGACCTACCATGTCCAGCCGATCACCTATGTGGTCACCATGATCCCGCTGGCCATCGTGCTGCCGCTGGCCATGCTGCCCTCGATCAAGGGCGCCATCGTCGGCCTGCAATGGGCGACGCGCATGTATGGCTTCGGAGTGCCCCCAGCCGGGCGGATTGATCCGGCGGATTAATCCGAGCCCACGAGAACTATGCTCAAGTGGCCCGGGAACCCGACAACGGACTAGGGCAGCGCGCCTGCCGGTAGACCTCACCCTGAGCCCGTCGAAGGGCGAGGTCGCGGCACTCGGGCTCACCATGAGGCCTTCTCAGGTTCAAGCGAACTGCGACCCCTCCTTGGCCCTCACCTTTTCCCTCGGCCGAAACCGCAGCGCCGACCATTCCCCGTCCAGCGCCACGGCGCGCACCGGCCGCAGCCCCTTCTCCTCCAGCGGCGCCCAGCCCCTATCGCGCGTCAAACCCGCCTCCTTGCCCACCTCGCCCTTCCGGTAGGCCACCCACAGCAGGCCGTCCGGCGGCAGTTCCGCCAAAATCCGCGGCACCATGGCCTCCACCTCCGCCGGGCCCGCAAAACACGCTAAAACCCCGTCATAATAGGAATCACCATGCACCGGCTCCACCTCGGCACCGGCCGTGATTTCCTCGGCAATTTCCTGTGGCACATTGATCAGCCAGAGCTTGGTCCCGGCCTTGATCTGCAGCCGGCGCAGCAATTCGGTCGGTGTGGTCATCTCACTGTCTCCATCCGCCTCTATATGCTTGACAACTTCCCGCAAATCCGTAGGTTGCGCCCAAATTCCGGCGCTGCCTTGGCTCGCGGCGCCTTTTCGTTTTTACAAGGACTACGAAAATGGCAAAAGCCGCCACCATCAAGATCAAGCTCGTGTCGACCGCCGATACCGGCTATTTCTACGTGACCAAGAAGAACGCCCGTACCCAGACTGAAAAGCTGGCATTCAAGAAGTACGACCCGGTCGTTCGCAAGCACGTCGAATTCAAGGAAGCCAAGATCAAGTAATCTAATCGAACCTTCCATGCGTTTTAAAGGCCCTGCACTTCGTGCGGGGCCTTTTCGCATTTGGGTAACCAATTGTGCAGAGAGCCGCGCTCGATGCTAACAGTCTGTCAACATCAGGACGCAATTGCATGACCAATTCGGGGGATGAGTGGCTGGTCCGGAGCGGTACGTCGAAGAGGCCACTCTCACCGCATCCGGACCAACCGCCCTACGGGACTCAGGAGTTGCGGCGGACCTGAGAAAAGCCGTAGGGAGCTCGGGACAGCGGCCGGTTAAG
>DATMSG010000333.1:0-9392 GCA_035565515.1 Devosia sp. | reverse complement strand
GTGGCGTCCAAAGTGACCCTCGGGTCAAGCCCGAGGGCAGCCCGGTGGGGGAGGTCAGATTGTGCGAAAGAGCTCTCAGCTCTGCTCAATCTGGTTCTCCACGAATTGGGCAAAGGCGCGGGCGCGGTGGGAGAGGCCCTGCTGGCCGGGGGCCCAGGAATGCTTGGCCTCGGCAGCCATTTCGCCGAAGGTTATGTCGTAGCCGTTTGGCTGGAACATGGGATCGTAGCCATGGCCCTGGGAGCCGCGCGGCGGCCAGACCAGGGTGCCATCGCATTTGCCGACATAGAGCACGTCGCGGCCATCGGGATGGGCGAGGCAGAGCGTGGCATTGAAGGAGGCCTTGCGCTTGTCGGGCGCGGTCGCGCCCCGGGCCAGCAATTCGTCCTGCACGCGGCTCATGGCATTGCCAAAATTACGGGGCACGCCGGCCCAGTCGGCGGTGTAGACGCCGGGCTGGCCATCGAGCGCATCAACGCAAAGGCCGCTATCGTCGGACAGCGCCAGCATATTGGCGCCCTTGGCCGCGGCATGGGCCTTGGTGCGGGCGTTTTCGGCAAAGGTGGTGCCGTTTTCCTCGGGCTCGGGCAGGCCGAGTTCGCCAGCCGAGACGAGCTCAAGCCCGAAGGGGGCGAAAAGCTCCTGGAATTCTTTCAGTTTGCCCGCATTGTGCGTGGCGAGAACGAGATGGTCGCCGCGGCGGAGTTTTGCAATGGTCACTTTTCACTCCGTGGCTTGGCGTCGAGGGCGCGATTGATGTCGTTCCAGATGGCGCAGCTTTCTTCGGAGAAGGTCGGCAAGGCCCGCTCACCCGAGCCTGCGGCTCGACTTCTGCCCCAGAGGGAGAGGTGTCGCTTCGCGCCTCGGGAGCCACCCACCTCCGCCTGCGGGGAGAGGTCGCCGGTCTGGCCGGCGGGTGCGGGGGCCTTTTTCAACAGATCGAAAATGCTCATGCCGAAAGCGCCGCCTGCTGCAGGAGCGTCAGTTCGGAAATGCCCTTGCCGGCAAGGGTCATGAGGGCGTCCAGTTCGGCGCGATCGAAGGGCGCGCCTTCGGCGGTGCCCTGGATTTCGACGAATTTTCCGCTGCCGGTCATGACGAAATTGGCGTCGGTTTCCGCTTCCACATCTTCGAGATAGTCGAGATCGAGCACCGGGGCGCCGCGATAGATGCCGCAGGAAATGGCGGCAACGCTATCCCTGAGGACCGGGCCCTTGGTCAATTTGCGCTCTTCGAGCCATTTGATGGCATCGACGAGGGCAATATAGGCGCCGGTGATCGAGGCGGTGCGGGTGCCGCCATCAGCCTCCAGCACGTCGCAATCGAGCGTGATCTGGGATTCGCCGAGGGCCGTCAGATCGACCACGGCGCGGAGCGAGCGGCCGATGAGGCGCTGGATTTCCTGGGTGCGGCCGGACTGTTTTCCGGCCGTGGCTTCGCGGCGCGTGCGCGTGCCGGTGGCGCGGGGCAGCATGCCATATTCGGCCGTGACCCAGCCCTGGCCCTTGCCGCGCAACCAGCCGGGGAGGCTCGTTTCGACCGAGGCAGTGCAGAGCACTTTGGTATTGCCGAAAGCGATGAGGCAGGAGCCTTCGGCTTTCATGGCGACGTTGCGCTCGATGGTGACAGCCCGCATCTGGTCTGGGGCGCGTCCGGAAGGCCGCATAAGGCTCGTCTCTTTTGCTGTTTACCGCCTCTTAACCTTCCTCGCCCTTGGGAACAAGCACTCCAGAGCTTGGTGGCCTTGCACTGAACGCTTAAATGAGGGAGCAAGGTTAAAGCCGATCATTTGAATCAAAGCGCGCCATGGTCCGTCCGCCCGACGATTTTCTCAATGTTCTGAATGATCGCAGCCAGGACATCTTCCGCCGGCTGGTGGAGCGCTATCTCGATACCGGCCTGCCGGTGGGATCGCGCGATCTTTCCAAACTTTTGCAGACCGAATTGTCGCCCGCTTCGGTGCGCAATGTCATGGCCGACCTTGAGGATCTGGGACTGATTGCGGCGCCGCACACCTCGGCGGGGCGGGCACCGACGCAGCAGGGCTTGCGGTTTTTCGTCGATTCCATGCTCGAAGTCGGCGCGGTCAATGAAAGCGAGAAGCGCAGCATCGCCCAGCATATCGAAGGCCATGCCGGGCGGCGACAGGTGGACGACCTGCTGACCGAGGCAAGCTCGCTCCTCTCGGGTCTGAGCCAGGGGGCGGGGCTGGTGATCGCCACCAAGGCCGACATGGTGATGCGACATGTGGAATTCGTGCGCCTCGACAATTCGCGCGCCATGGCCATTCTCGTCGGGGACGACGGGCAGGTGGAAAACCGCATCCTGGAACTGCCGCCGGGCTTTACGGCCGCGGCGCTGCAACAGGCGAGCAATTATCTGGCGCATTATGTCGTCGGGCGAACCCTATCTGAGGCGCGCAAGGCGCTGGACGAGCGGCGGGCCGAGCAGCGGGCCGAGCTCGACGAACTGACGCGAAAACTGGTCGACGACGGGATTGCGACCCTGGTGCAGGATTCCCCGTCCACCGCGCCCCGGGTGATCGTGCGGGGGCGGGCGAACCTGCTCAATGACGCCATGGCAAGCGACGAGCTCGAACGCATGCGGCAGCTTTTCGACGAACTCGAGAGCAAGGAAGGCTTGCTTGAGCTTCTGGGCGATGCGGAAAAGGCGCAGGGAGTGCGCATTTTCATCGGCTCGGAGAACAAGCTGTTTTCGCTCTCGGGCTCTTCGGTGATTCTCTCGCCCTATAAGGATGCGAACGACAAGGTGGTGGGTGTTCTGGGCGTCATCGGGCCGACGCGGCTCAACTATGCGCGGATCGTGCCGGTGGTGGATTATACCGCCAATGTTCTCACGCGGCTGATGGCGCGCAAACGCACCTGAGGTGTTGAACTATTGAAATGCGCTGCGTTCTGGCCGATATGCGGGGCGAAAGTTTTTTATGATCGAGGCCATGGAAACCATGATGAGCGACGAGAACGCCGCCCAGGGCGAAACGCCGGAGACCGAAATTCCGGCCACCGAAACGCCGGAGGTCGATCCCGTCGAGGCACTGCTGGCGGAAAATGCCGAGCTGAAGGACCGCGTGCTGCGCACGCATGCCGAGATGGAAAACCTGCGTAAGCGCACCGAGCGCGATGTCGCCGATACGCGTAGCTATGCCATTGCCGGCTTTGCCCGCGACATGTTGAGCGCCACCGACGCACTGAGCCGGGCGCTGCTGGTCATCCCCGAGGAAACGCGGGCCACCGCAGAAGGCGCACTCAAAAGCCTGATCGAAGGGTTGGAACTGGCCGAGCGCGAAATGCAGCGCCTTCTCGGCAAGCACGGCGTCAAGCCGATCGAGGCGGCGGGGCAGAAATTCGACCCGAACAAGCACCAGGCCATGTTCGAAGTGCCGAATCCCAGCGTGCCCGAAGGCACGGTAGTCCAGGTGGTGCAGGAAGGCTTTGCCATTGGCGATCGCGTGCTGCGTCCGGCCATGGTGGGCGTCGCCAAGGGCGGCGGGGCGACAGGAACCGCGGCCCCCGAGGGCGTGGACAAGAACGTCTGAGTTTTGGATTTTTGGATTTTTGGAAAGGGCGTCGCGAGGCGCCCTTTTTGTTTGGGGGGAAGAAGGCAGGCCCCTCAGCCGACCCTTTGGGCTATCCGAGAATCTCCCGGCTCATGATGCGCTCGACGCCGGCCTCTGCCAGATCGGCCCAGGCTTTTTCGAGCGAACCGTTGGAATCGATCGCCCGCGTCGCGTCTTCGATGACGGTGACGTCAAAGCCGCCGGCGGCGCCGTCGAGGGCGGTCCAGGCGACGCAGAAATCGGTGGCAAGGCCGGTGATGAAGAGGCGGCCGGTGTCGCGTTCGTTGAGATAGCCGGCAAGGCCGGTCAGGGTTTCGCGGTCGGCTTCCTGGAAGCCGGAATAGGAATCTACGAGGCGGTTATAGCCCTTGCGGATCACCAGCTGGGCATGGGGGATGTCGAGGTCGGCGGATAGTTCGGCGCCGCGCGTCTGCCAGACGCAGTGGTCAGGCCAGAGGACCTGCGTGCCGTAGGCGAGTTCGACGGTGTCGAAGGGCGCCTTGCCGGGGTGATTGCTGGCAAAAGAGATATGGTCGGCGGGATGCCAGTCCTGGGTGAAGACCACGTTCTTGAATTTTTTGCTGAGGGCATTGATCAGCGGCACGATTTCGTCGCCGCCGGAAACGGCCAGACTGCCGCCGGGCAGGAAGTCATATTGCACATCGACGACGACGAGCACGTCTTCGGGCGCGATGGTGATGGTCATGGGACGGCCTTCTCCGGTTGTAAAAACTCGGCGCGGAGGAGGCCGCGCACGGAATTGCCGAGAAAGATTGCATCGGCGGACCGCAAATCGGCAAGGGTGAGAATGGCTTCTTCCGCCTTGCCGGCCTCCAACAGTTCGGCGCGGAGAGTGCCAGGGAGGAGGCCTGACGAAAGCGCGGGGGTGAGAAGTTTGTCGCCGCGCCGGATGAAAAGATTGGTGATCGAGCCCTCCGTAAGCTCACCGCGCTCGTTGAGGAACACGATTTCGTCGACGCCGAAAGCATCATGCGCCTTGATGCGGGGCGCATCATAGAAACCGCGATTGGTGGTCTTGTGGGCGAGCCAGACCGAGGTGGACATAAGGGGTTCGGCGGCGAGGACGAAGCGGAATCTTTCCGGGTTCGGCGGCAAGGGGGCGGCCGTTACCGCGATGCCGGTCTCCGCAAGGGTCAGGCGGACGCGCATGGGGGCGGTCCAGTTTTCGCTTTCAGTCATGAGGCGGGTGGTGACTTCAGCGCCGTCAGCGGGGAGGCCGAAATAGGCGGCCGAGGCGAGAAGCCGGGCGAGGTGGCGGCCGAGGAGGACAAAACCCTCTTCGGGCGACCACTTCAACGTTTCGATCAGGGTGACCGGTGGAGCGGGGTCGGAGAGGAAACGCAATTTGAGCAGGGCCTCAGCATATTCGGATTGGGCTTCGCTATCCGCCACGATGCCGCCGCCTATGCCGATCGTGCCATTGCCTGCCGCATCGATGACGGCGGTGCGGATGGCGACGTTGAAGCAAAAATCGCCATTGGGGGCGATATAGCCAATGGAGCCGGTATAGAGGCCGCGGGGTTTTGCTTCCACTTCGCGGATGATTTCCATGGCGCGCAGTTTTGGGGCGCCGGTGATCGAGCCGCAGGGAAAGAGGTTTTCGAGAATTTCGAGCATGGTGACATCGGGGCGGCGCCTGGCCGAAATGCCCGAGGTCATGGTGTGGAGGGTGGAATAGGTTTCGACGGTAAAAAGGTCGGTTACCTTCACCGAGCCGATTTCGGCGATGCGGCCGAGATCGTTGCGCAGGAGATCGACGATCATCAGGTTTTCGGCGCGGTTCTTTTCGTCATTAGCCAGGGCGGCACGATCGGCGGCGTCCTGCGCGGCGAGAGGCGCGCGGGGAAGAGTGCCCTTCATCGGCCGCGCGGAAAGCGTGTCACCGGCACCAGAGACGAAGAGTTCGGGCGAACGCGAGAGCACAAAATGATCGCCGGCATGGATATAAGCGCCATAGGCGGTCTTTTGGCTTTGGGCGAGACGGCGGTAAAGGTCGAGCGGGGAGCCGGAAAGCCGGAAATGGGCCTTGAAGGTCAGGTTGACCTGATAGGTATCGCCGGCCGCGATGTAGTCTTTTACCTCTTTGAAGGCGGCAGCATAGTCGGCAAAGGAAATGGCGGGGGCGAGGTTTTCGGCCGCTCCATCGGGCCCGTCGGGGAGACCGGCAAAAGGTTTTGGCTCGTCATAGAGGCCGAACCAGAGGAGAGGGGTTTCGCTGCGCTGGGGCAGGAGTTTTGCCAGGCGTTCCTCGAACAGAAAGCCGAGTTCGTAGGCAAAGTAGCCGGCGGCCCACAGACCTTGGTTTCCCGCCTCGACGATCCGTTTGAGCGCTTCGCGAACGGTTTCAGCGTCATAGGCGCATAGCACCTCTTTCGGCTCGGAAAAGAGGCGGCTCTGGCCGTGGGGGGAAAGATTGTCGTGGAGGAGGACGGTGTCTGATGAAAACATGGGAGGGGTTTTAGTGGGTTTGCCGACGGGGGCGAAGAGGGATTTCACAGAGACCGTGGCTCTCCTCCACCCCTCCCTCCTCCCCATCAAAGGGGAGGTGTTGCGCCGGTGGCTTTGACCCGATCGAGCATCATACTCCCTTGGCGGGAAAATTGGGGCGTGGCAGATAGGAGCGATCCCGGCGCGATGTGCGACCGGTTCGAGGGCATTTCCATGAAGACCGAACTGCGGGGCGCCTTTGCCGCCCTGGCACTTGTGGCCGGCATCGCGCCGGCCGCCGCGCAGACCGTTGAATTCACGCTGGTCAATGAGAGCGCGCAGGCGCTCCACTATTTTTACACCTCGCCCAGCAATGACAACAATTGGGGCGATGACCTTCTGGGCGAAACCGGCACGCTCGAATCGGGCTACAACGGCACGGTTACCATCGGCGACGGCTCGGAAGAATGCATCTATGACTTCAAGTTCGTGATGGATAGCGGGGCCGAGCTGATCGAGCCCGGTATCGATATCTGCGAACTCGCTTCATATACAATTACCGACTGATGGACTTGCGGCGCTGCCCGCCCGCCGGGCGGCGCTCTTTCTTTCCGGCAAAGCCATTTTGGCCGCCGACGCGCTTGAAGCCCCAGGCGCACCCCCCTATATACGCCCCGAGGCCCCACGCGGGGCAAATCAACCTACGAGGGACCAGGCTCCTTTGGGGCACAGAGGCTGCTTTGCAAAAAGGGTCTCGCCGGATGGTTCGCTATAAAGAGAGGCTAGTTTTATGGCTAAAGTCATTGGTATCGACCTCGGTACAACCAATAGCTGCGTCGCCGTCATGGACGGCAGCAATCCCAAAGTGATCGAAAATGCCGAAGGCGCGCGGACGACCCCGTCCATGGTCGCCTTCTCCAAGGATGGCGAGCGCCTCGTTGGCCAGCCGGCCAAGCGCCAGGCCGTCACCAATCCCGAAAATACCCTGTTTGCGGTCAAGCGCCTGATCGGCCGCCGCTATGACGACAAGGTCGTGGCCAAGGACAAGGGTCTCGTGCCCTTCAAGATCGTGGCCGCCGACAATGGCGATGCCTGGGTCGAAGCTTCGGGCGACAAATATTCGCCGAGCCAGGTTTCGGCCATGGTGCTGCAGAAGATGAAGGAAACCGCCGAAGCCTATCTCGGCGAGACCGTCACCCAGGCCGTGATCACCGTTCCCGCCTATTTCAACGATTCTCAGCGCCAGGCCACCAAGGACGCAGGCAAGATTGCCGGCCTTGAAGTGCTGCGCATCATCAACGAGCCGACCGCGGCCGCGCTTGCCTATGGTCTCGACAAGAAGAATTCGGGCACCATCGCGGTCTATGACCTCGGCGGCGGCACCTTCGACGTCTCCATCCTCGAAATCGGCGATGGCGTGTTCGAAGTGAAGTCGACCAATGGCGACACCTTCCTCGGTGGCGAAGACTTCGACATGCGTCTCGTCGATTATCTCGCCGACGAATTCAAGAAAGAGCAGGGCATCGATCTCAGGAACGACAAGCTGGCTCTGCAGCGCCTCAAGGAAGCTGCCGAAAAGGCCAAGATCGAACTGTCGTCCTCGACCCAGACCGAAATCAACCTGCCCTTCATCACGGCAGATGCTTCGGGCCCGAAGCACCTGACGCTCAAACTCTCTCGCTCGAAACTCGAAACGCTGGTCGACGACCTGATCCAGCGCACGATCGAACCGTGCAAGCAGGCCATGAAGGATGCCGGCATTTCCGCCAGCCAGATCGACGAAGTCGTTCTCGTGGGCGGCATGAGCCGCATGCCCAAGGTGCAGGAAGCGGTCAAGCAGCTCTTCGGCAAGGAACCGCATAAGGGCGTCAACCCCGACGAAGTCGTGGCGCTCGGCGCAGCCATCCAGGGCGGCGTGTTGCAGGGCGACGTCAAGGACGTGCTGCTGCTCGACGTGACCCCGCTATCGCTCGGCATCGAAACGCTCGGCGGCGTCTTTACCCGCCTCATCGATCGCAACACCACGATCCCGACCAAGAAGAGCCAGACCTTCTCGACCGCTGAAGACAATCAGTCGGCCGTGACCATTCGGGTCTTCCAGGGCGAGCGCGAAATGGCGGCCGACAACAAGCTGCTCGGCAATTTCGACCTTGCCGGCATTCCGCCCGCACCGCGCGGCGTGCCGCAGATCGAAGTGACCTTCGACATCGACGCCAATGGTCTTGTGAACGTGTCCGCCAAGGACAAGGGCACCGGCAAGGAGCAGCAGATCCGCATCCAGGCTTCTGGTGGTCTCAGCGACGCCGACATCGAAAAGATGGTGAAGGATGCCGAAGCCAATGCCGAAGCCGACAAGCGCAAGCGCGAAGCGGTGGAAGCCCGCAACCAGGCCGAATCGCTGGTTCACTCGACCGAAAAATCGCTGAAGGACTATGGCGACAAGGTTTCGGCCGAGGACAAGACCGCGATCGAAACCGCGATCACCGACCTCAAGGCCGTGATCGATGGCGACGACGCCGAAGCGATCAAGGAAAAGACCTCGGCTCTCGCCGAAGCCTCGATGAAGCTTGGCGAAGCCATGTACAAGGCCAGCCAGGCGGAAGCCGAAGCCAAGGCCAATGGCACCCGCGATGAGGACGACGAAGACGATGTCGTCGATGCCGACTTCGAAGAGGTCAAGGACGACGACAAGAAGTAAGTTTTGTCATTGAAGTGATTGGGGGCTCGGTGGCGACATCGGGCCCTTTTGTATTTTTGAGCGGGATTTGTGCCGCCTGCTACGTCAGCGCAACGCGGTAGAACGTTGTGGCTCTGGCATCAGTCGATAGATCTATCTTTCACGACCACATAGCCAAGCCTGGAGGTGAGCCAAGTTGCCAAAAGTGCAGACACCACCAAACATAGATCAAGATAGCTTGGCCCCGTCCAAGCGGTGCACACCGACGGTATTGGAAACCAGTCTTCGCCGACCCGCTGGTAGCTCCTCATAGGGGAATTTTCACAAGCGATGTAAGTCTTCCACCAGCCATAGAGCAGGTAGGCCGCCCCCACTATTCCAACGCCCCGAGCCACCATGCGTCCGAAAATGAAGCGGATGATCAGTAATCCCGCTACGAAGACCGAAAACGCGATGAAGAGCAAAATTGCAAAAATTGGAAGGTATTCCATCGCGCTTCTTCCCTGTTTTGGCCACAAGCTACCACGTTGAACGGAGCTTCTTGTGCTTTTCCGGCGCAAGGTCTGGAGCATGGTTTCACGTGAATCCGTCCTGACCCGTCAGCGCCGTTGCCCCTTTGGCGCTCTCTTGATAAAGCACATCCAACACGGCCCTAAAACTTGCCGACCCCAGACCCCTTGCGGGTTGTGG
>DATMSG010000332.1:0-8083 GCA_035565515.1 Devosia sp. | reverse complement strand
GGACTCGAACCCCCAACCAGACCGTTATGAGCGGTCGGCTCTAACCAATTGAGCTATAGGCGCGCTGCGGATTTCCTAGGGTTTCACATGGCGAGTGGCAAGGCCAAATTTGCGTTGCGCGCTAGTTCCTTGCTTTCACCGCAGCCGCCACGGCGGCACGCATCGAGGCTGGCGTGTCGCCGGTGACGATGGCGCCGAGAAGGGGGGCGGCTATGCCGACCTGGCGGAGTTGGTCGAGGTCGCCGGGTGTGAAGCTCAATTGGCTGGGGACGATGACCGGGACATCCACGGCGGCGGCGATGGCGCGATAGCGGTCCAGGTCGGCGGGGGTCTTGGCGGTGCGATAGCGCTCGAAGGGCATGATCGAGGCTTCGATGATGCAGCCGGGGAGGGCGGCGATTTCCGCTACATTTTCGAGCGTGCTGGTCGAGGAGAGGGCCGGCATGGGGCGGAGGCGGGATTGCAGCAGATGGGGCTGCAGGTGGTCGATATAGACGTTGAAGCCTTCGAAGCCGAGATCGGCCAGGGCGTCCATTTCGGATGCAGTCGGGACGGTTTCCTGGCCGGCCATGACGAGGAGCGGGCAGCCGAGTTTGGCGAGTTGTTCGAAGAAGGGGCGTTCCTGCTCGAAAGTGCCGAAAGTGGTGCCGGTGGCGCGGTGATAGGCGTTGAGGTGGGTTTTGAGGGCGAAGGCGCCGCCATCGAGGGCGGCCTTGGCGAGGTCGAGATCGTGGCGGGCGAGGGAGACGATGACCGGGAACTGGCCGGTGGTCAGGGCGGTGTAGAATTTGGTCGGGCGGTACATCAGTCGATCCGGGTGCCGGTTGCGTCGAAGAGGTGGATGGCGCTGGCATCGGGCCGGATGCGGATACTGGTTCCGGGCTGGGCCTTGATGCGTTCGCGGAAGACGGCGCTGATGGATTGTTCGCCGAGGGTCAGGGAAACCTGGGTTTCCGAACCCATGGGCTCGACGAGGCGGACGGTTGCTTCAACGCCGTCGTCGGCGAGGGTCAGGTGTTCGGGGCGGACGCCGTAGGTCGCCTTGCCGGAGGTCGGCGCATTCGGTGGGAGGGGCAGGGTGATGTTGCCGGCCTTGAAACCTTCGGGGGTCAATTCGCCTTCGATGAAGTTCATCGCGGGCGAGCCGATGAAGCCGGCGACGAAGAGATTGGCGGGGCGATCATAGAGATCGAGCGGGGCGCCGACCTGTTCCACCCGCCCCCCGTTCATCACGACGATGCGGTCGGCCATGGTCATGGCTTCGACCTGGTCATGGGTGACGTAGACGGTGGTGACGCCGAGGCGCTGGTGGAGGCCCTTGATCTCGCCGCGCATGACGACGCGGAGTTTGGCGTCGAGATTGGACAAGGGTTCGTCGAAGAGGAAGACCTGCGGATTGCGGACGATGGCGCGGCCCATGGCGACACGCTGGCGCTGGCCGCCGGAGAGCTGGCGGGGGTAGCGGTCGAGAAGGTGGGTGAGGCCGAGAATGCCGGCGGCCCATTGGACGCGCTCGGCGATTTCGGCCTTCGAGCCGCCGCGGTGTTCGAGCGAGAAGCCCATATTGGTGGCGACGGTCATGTGCGGGTAGAGCGCGTAGTTCTGGAAGACCATGGCGATGTCGCGGTCTTTGGGCTCGAGGTCATTGACCACGCGGGTGCCGATTTCGATGGCGCCGCCAGTGATGGTTTCGAGACCGGCGATCATGCGCAAGAGGGTGGACTTGCCGCAGCCGGAGGGGCCGACGAGGACGACGAATTCGCCGTCGGTAATGTCGATGTCGATGCCATGCAGCACAGACGTGGCGCCATAGCTTTTGGTGACGGATTTGAGGGTAACGGGAGCCATGGGATCAGCCTTTCAGCCCGGTATGGGCGAGCCCTTCGACGAATTGCTTCTGCGCCACGATGAAGACCAGCAAAACGGGGATGGCGGTCATGGTGGCCGCGGCGAGTTGGATGTTCCACATGGCCCCGCCATAGGCGTCGGTGAACTGGGTCAGAGCCTGGGGCAGGGTGAACATCTGGGTCGAAGAGAGGAATACGATGGGTTCGAGATAGAGGTTCCAGGAGTGGAGGAAGGTGAAGATGGCAACGGCGCCAAGGGCGGGTTTGGCCAGCGGCAGGGCGATGGTCCAGAAAATCTTGAACCGGCCGAGGCCGTCGACGCGGGCGGCTTCTTCCAACTCGTTGGGGAGCGAAATGAAGAACTGGCGCATGACGAAGGTGGCAAAGACCGAGGGCGCGCCGAAGATGGGCACGAGGATTAGCGGCCAATGGGTATTGATCATGCCCCAGCCCAGGAACATCTGGAACAGCGGCACGATGGTGACTTCGGAGGGAATAAGAAGACCCAGGAGCACGACCATGAAGATGGCATTGCTGAAGGGAAACTTGATCCGCGCGAAGGCGTAGCCGGCCATGGAGGAGATGACCATGGTGCCGGCGGTGACGAGGGCGGCGATATAGGCCGAGTTCCAGTATTGCCGGGCGAAAGGTTGCAGCTCGAAGACCTGGGCGTAGGTCGAGAAATCGAAGCGGCGCGGCCAGAGGTCGGGCGGGAAGGCGAAGATGTCGCTGATCGGTTTGACCGACGAGGTAATCATCCACCAGGTGGGGAAGACGAAGGGGATGAGCAGGACGCACATCAGCCCATAGAGAGCCGTCTTCATGCGGGGGCTGAGATCAGTTTTCATAGAAGACGATCCGCTTGCGGAGCTGCCACTGAATGAAGGTCAGGACCGCGACAATGACGAAGAGCAGGATCGATAGGGTCGAGCCATAGCCGAAGAAGTGGAACTGGAAGGCCTGCTGGTAGAGGTAATAGACCAGCACCGTGGTGGTCATGCCGGGGCCGCCCTGGGTGAGAACCGCGATCTGGGCGAAGACCTGGAGCGAGCCGACGATGGTGATGATCGAGGTTAAGAGGATCGTGGGCGAGATCAGCGGCAGCGTGATGCGGCGGAATTGCTTGAAGGCTCCCGCGCCATCGACCCGCGCGGCCTCGTAGAGTTCCTTGGGCACGCCCTGGAGGGCGGCGAGGAACAGGATCATGTTGAGGCCGACATTCTTGAAGACCTGCACGACGACGACGGAGATCATGGCCGTGGTGGGGGTGCGGAGCCAGTTGGGGCCCTCGATGCCGAGCATGGAAAGGAGGCCGTTGATGCCGCCATTGTTCTGGAGAAGGAAGCTCCAGACGATGGTCCAGGCGACGAGGGAGACGACGACCGGCGAGAAGAAGAGAGTGCGGAAGACGACGATGCCTTTGAGCTTCTGGTCGAGGAGGACCGCGAGGAGGAGCGCCAAGGTCATGTTGAGGATGACGAGACCTGCCGAGAAGATGGCGGAGGCGACGAGCACCTGGGGCAGGTTCGGGTCGGCCAACAGCATCTGGTAATTGGCGGCGCCGACGAAATTGAAGCTCGACGCCAGCACGTTCCATTCGTGGAGGGAATACCAGAAGACGAGGCCAAGCGGCACGAGCACGAAGGTGATGATGCCGACGAGCTGGGGCGCGATGAAGACGTAGCCTGTCGCCGCGTCGCGCCGGGCGATGGTCCAGAAGGGTGGCTTTGGGTTTGGCGAGGCCGAGGCGCTCATAGGTTTGGTTCCTTCGTCTCCCTCCCTCCGTTGGAAGGCGGACGCTTTGCATTCAATTTCCCGATGCTGTCCTCGGGCTTGACCCGAGGACCTGTTTGGGTGCCGCGTCACTGTGGGCGTGGCGAGTGGCCCTCGGGTCAAGCCCGAGGGCAGCACCGTGTTTTGGGTTGCTACCGAGTTTCCCCCCAGCGGTGCAGGATCAGCGTGCCAGCAGCGGGCTGACGCTGGAACACACGTTTCCGAGCACGGCGGCGACGTCGGCATCGGGGGTCCAGAGGGCGTCGAGGCCGGCGCGGATGGTCTGCTGGATCTGGGCGAAGTTGGTGTGGCCCGGCAGAACGGTGCCGTTGGAGATGCCTGCGATCACGACGGTTTCGATCTGCTCGGGGGAGAGCAGGGGATTGGTCGAGGCGAGGGTTTCGGTATTGAGCAGGCTGGCGCGGGCCGGCGGGAAGAACTGGGCCAGCTTTTTGGAATTTTCAGCATTGGTCATGTAGCCGAGGAATTCGACGGCAACGTCCTTGTTGGCGCTCTTGGCGAAGACGCCGACACCGGCCTGGCCGACGACCGCATATTCACCGGCAGGGCCGGCCGGGAGCGGCACGAGGTCCCAATCGAAGGGATTTTCCTTGGGCAGCAGCGAGGCGCGGCTGATCTGGGTGATGGTCATGCCGGTTTCGCCAGCGAAGAAGTCGATGTCTTCGCCCGGGCCAGGCATGGCCTTGTCGGTGAAGATGGCCTTGTGGATGGCGGTCATGGCTTCGACCATGGCCGGATCGGTAAAGGTGCAGGTCTTGCCATCGGCGCTCCAGGGCGTTGCGCCCCAGCCGTTCCAGATGGAGGCGAGGTTCTGCCAGGTCTGGAACTTGAAATCGCGCACGACGAGGCCGGTCTTGCCGGACTGGCCGACAGCGGCGGCCGAAGCGAAGGCATTATCCCAGGTCCATTCGCCGGCGGCGATCAGCTCGGCCGGCGTCTTGGCGCCGGCGGCCTTCAGCACGTCGTTGTTCGCAAAGATGGCGAAGGGCGAGGTGGAGAAGGGATAGGCGTAGAGCTGGCCGTCTTTGGTCCAGAGGGCGGTGGCCTTTTCCGAAACGTCGGCGAGGTCATAGCCTTCGGTGGCGGCAAAGGCGTCGGTCAGCGGGGCGAGGGCGCCGGAATTGACGAAGTCGGCGGCGGTGGTTTCGAGGATCCAGGCGAGATCGGGGGGATTGCCGCCGGCGATCTGGGTGGTGAGGGTCGTGGTGTAGCTGTCGAAGGGCAGCGGCTCGAAGGTCACCGAGACATTGGGGTGAGTGGCCTTAAAGCCTTCGGCGATCTCGTTGAACATGGCCAGATGCGCCTCGTTGGCGCTCCAGATGGTCATGCGCAGATTGACCGCGTCCTGGGCCCAGGCCGTGCCGGCGGCGGCAAGGCCCAGGATGATGCCGGCCGTTGCGGCCGTGGTTTTCAGCAGATGGTTGGTCATTTTATCCTCCCTGGATGACATGAATTGGTTAGTAGCCCCGCACGTCGGGCCAGCGGATTTCGATGCCTTCCGCATAGAGACGTGCCTGGAAATCGGAGAGCAGGGCGTCGTCGGCCTGCACCTGGTGCGGCGTGAGCCCGTGGTTGAGGCAGTGCGCGGCGAGGAGGCCAGCAACTTCGCCGACGTTCCACTCGACCGGATGCAGGCGGTAGCAGCCATTGGTGATGTGGGTGGTGCCCATGTTCTTGCCGCCGGCCAGCAGGTTTTTCACGCGGCGCGGCAGGAGCGAGCCGAGCGGGATTTCGAAGGGCGCGGACTCGACATCGACATAGTTGTCGCCACCCGTGGAAGGGTGAAGGTCGATGCGGTACATGCCGATGCCAACGCTGTCGCGATATCGCTTGGAGAGCGTGTTGCCGTGGATGGTCATCGACACGTCCTGCTCGACAATGCGGGTGACGGGCAGAATGCGACGGCTTTCGCGGATATAGGGCGCCATGGCGAGGCCATGGTCGGTGCCAGTGATGTCGCCCCGGAGGCGCAGGCCCGGGAAGCCCTGGCCGCCATCGAGGCGGGGGGCTTCGGTCTGGAGCCAATAGAAGACGGAATAAGAAAGGTCGGCGGCCGATTTTAGGTGCGCGGCCTTTTCTTCCTCTGTGACGTCGATGATGGAGCCGAGCATGTAGTCAATCATCGGCCAGTTCACGAGGCAGATGTCGGAGCCATAGGCGCCGGGCACGAAATTGCGGCGGGCGGCGATGCGGCGGAAGGTCCAGAGATTGCCGTCGCCGGCATTGCGGCGCTGATCTGCATCCACGAGCAGCGGATCGTCATCCGGGTTCGGGGTGAAGCTGCGCTCGGTGATTTCGAGGGTGCGCGGATGGGGCGCCTTGAAGCCGAGAAGCGGGCCGCCCCAAAAATCGGGCTGGTATTGGCGCCAGAAATCGTAATTGGCCGGCTTGTCGATCACCTGGTTGCCGTCGACATGGTCGATGGCGAAGCAGACGGAGACGGCCTGCACATTGTCGGGTTGCGCGGTTTCGGGGGCGCTGGGCTCGCCGGTGTCGGACTGGGCTTCGAAACCCTTGGCGTATTCAGTGCCGGTGAGGGGCAGGAGATCGCCGAGTTCGGTCGCGTCAACCACATAAGGGGCGGAGACGGTGATTTCGGCGCCGGTGTCACGGTGGCGCAGGGTGATAGCGCGGACGGTGTCGCCCTCAACGTCGGCGGCGATGGGCAGATAGGGCTGGAGCACGCGGAGCTGGCCGCCGCCGCGCCAGGGGGCGAGCATGGCGAGGATGACGGCGAGGCCCACGCGCGGCTCGGCGCAGAGGCGGCTGACCCAGCCGGCGCCGGGATTGAGATCGCCCCAGGCGCGGCTTTCCGCCGTCAGCGGATAGTGGTCGCGATAGTATTGGCGGATGCCGTTGCGCAGCTGACGGTAAGAGCGGGTGATGCCGAACTGCTCGACCCAGGAATGCTCGTCGGGCGGGACGGCCTGGCTCGTGAGCTGGCCGCCGAGCCAATCGAATTCCTCGGTGAGAATGACGGTGCGGCCGGAACGCAGGGCGCCCAGGGCCGCAGCGACGCCACCGAGGCCGCCACCGACGACGAGGAGATCTGCTGAAAGTTCTTTGGTCATTTGGTCTTCTTGGTTTTGGAGGAGGGAGCGCCGAGGGTGTCACCCTCAAGCGGCTCGCAATGGAGGAGGAGCTGTTCCACGGGGGCATCGTGTTCGACGCGGCGGACCAGCATTTCGGTGGCGGCGCGGGCCATGGCCTCGCGCGGGATGGCGAATGAGGTGAAACGGCGGCCGGGTTCTTCGGCGCGAATGTGATTGCCGAGGACGACGATGGAGAGATCATCGGGAATGGAAAGGCCGCGGGTGCGGGCGGCGTGTTCGATGGCGATGGCGTCGGCGAGTTCGGTGACGAAGACGCAGGTGGCGCCGGCCGAGAGAAGGATGTCGAGGGTTTCGTTGGGCGGGCGACCGACTTCGAAGATCGAGGTGACGAGCTCGGCTTCGCCTACAGAGCGGGAAAAGCCGTACCAGCGATCGACGGTGGATTCGGCGCCTTCATTGAGGCCGACATAGGCGATTCGGCGGTGGCCGAAGGATTTGGCGCGCTCGACAAGCGCGGCAGTGGCGGGGGCGTAGTCGCCGCCGACATAGGGGACGGGGCCGCCGGCATCGTCGCGGCGGCCGACGGCGACGAAAGGGAAGTCGCCGGCAACGAGCCGGGCGAGTTCGGTATTGTCGAACTTGCGGCCGAGAATGACGCAGCCATCGGCGAGGCGGAGGCGGACATTGTCGCCGAAAATCTTGCGCTGCTGGCCGGCGCCCGTGAGGAGAAGCAGATCATAGCCGAGGGCCTGAGCGGCTTCTTCGATGCCGAAGAGGAAGGGCGTGAAGAAGTCGGCCTGGCCGGAGGGGAAGGCGGGTTCGTAGGTGAAAACGCCGAGGATGCGATTGAGGCCTTTCACCATTTTGCGGGCGACGGGATCGGCGACATAGCCCGTGTCGCGGATGACCTTTTCGACGCGTTCGCGGGTTTCAGTAGGAATGCGCGAGCGGCTGAGGGGCGTGCCGTTGAGCACCAGGGACACGGTGGCCTGACTGACGCCGGCCAGTTGGGCAATGTCCCTTTGTGTCAGTCGCTTTACCGCGGCCAAATCTTCCTCCCAGAAGTGCTGATACGTATTAGCAGCTAATGCGTATTAGCAACACGCGAAGAGGGGAGTCAAGCCGGTTAGGGTGGATGAAATGCGGGAGTTGTGGAGACCGGTAGGGTGGGGTGGCTTGATGTTGGCGGGCAGCCGGGGTATTTCGGGTGCACGGTCTGCAGTTCACCGAGGCGTCGCCGTCCCGAAAGGGAAGCTAAACCTGCCTGAGGAAAATACCGACAGGAACGTCCTCGTGCCTCGTCGAAAGCCGGTGACCATCGACACTGCCGAACAGGCGGTTGAGGCATGTACAAGGATGTGACATGTCGCGAGAAATTCACGCACTGAC
>DATMSG010000331.1:0-5026 GCA_035565515.1 Devosia sp. | reverse complement strand
CGTGTCTCGCGCTGCGGCAACCCCTCGATAAAGCCTGCAAGCGCACCGCGCGTTTCGGCAAAGAGGCTGGCATCGGCCGTCAGATTGACCACCATGCCCTTGCGATTGAACAGCTGGTCGCGAATGCGGCGGAACGTTGCTTCCACCCCGGCCCAATCGCTATCGATGCGCTTCACCAGCTCGCGCAGGAAATTGAGATAGCTGACCCCGCTCAATTGCTCGGTCGCCCAGCTCGCCTCGGTCAGCCCCGCCTTGAGGCGCGTATCGACGATGGAATTGCCGGCCGGAATCATGCGCGCTTCAAAGCCCGCCTTTTCCTCCAGCGCCATTTGCCGGATGCGCTCCTTGTTATCGAGCCGCGCGTCGAGCAACACATCGCCCATGATGTCGAGCATGTCGCTGAACCTGGCCGGAACCGATTTGCCCGAGAGGAAGAACCAGGCTGCCGTCTCGGCATTGTCGAGGCGCGTGGCCAGGCTCCGGTGCTGGGCAATGCCGCCCGTCATGCGTCCGATGCGCTGCGTCAGGCTGACGAAATCTTCCTTGCTCGTGCCGGTCTGCAACAGCGCCCGGCCGAAGAGCGGCAGATAGGGCAGTAGCGCCGGCTCCAGGACCTTCAGGTCAAAACCGAGATCGAGATAGAGGATCCCCAGCGTCGGCAGATCGTGATGCATCAGCCGCGCGCCCAAGAGATCGCTTTCATCGGTCGGCAGCGTGCGAATGGACCGGTCGAGATCGCCCAGCGTCAGCGTCGGAATTTTTGCCAGGTCCTCCGGCCTGTCGACCGCCTCCTGCAACGCCCTGAGCTTTTCGGTCTGCGCCATGGTCGCCTTGAGCGCGGCTTCGTCCATGCCGGCGCGCACGGCAGCGAGCTTGTCTTCTTCTTGCCGTGCCTCCCGCGCACCCTTTTCCGGATCGGCCTCGATCTTCGAGGTCACGCGATGCGGATTGTCGAGAAACAACCGGCGGATTTCGCGTTCGAAATGCCCCTGCGCGGCTTTCTCCTTGAGCGCGGCCAGGGCCGTTTCAAAAGTCAGCGGCTCCAGCGGATCGCCCCCATGGAGCCATGAGCCGAGCGCGGTGAACATATAGCTCATGCCGCGCGGTTGCCCGCCGGTATTTTGTTCCCGAAGGTGGAATTCAAAGGTGTTCAGCGCAGCCTCGCGCTGCTCCTCGGAAAAACCCGTGTCAGCCAGCTCCGCCAGCGTCTCGAGCACCAGCTTTTCGACCTTTTCGGCGTCGGCCGGGTCGATCCCCTTGAGACCGAAACCGGCCATGGGCTGCCTGAGCCAGGTGGAAATACCGCCTCCCAGCATGCTTTCGCCGATCCCGCTCTCGGTCAGCTTCTTGCGCAAGGGTGCTGCCGAATTCCCCGCCAGGAGATAACTCAGCAGCCCATGGCTCAATGTTTCCTCGCGGCCACCCGGCGGATCGAGCATCCAGTTGACGCTCGCCATGCCGTCACGGCGCTTTTCCGCGTCTACCGTGCCCGCATAGGTGCCGCTCACCTGCCGCGGCGCATTCCAGCGCGGCTGCAATGCAATATCGGCGTCCACCGGCGCCGCATCGAACTGGCTGAAGACCTCATCCAGGATTTCGAGCCGCTTCTCCGGCGCGTCATCACCCGAGAAAACCACCCGCGCATTGGAGGGGTGATAGAATTTGGTGTGAAAGCGCTTGAATTGCTCATAGGTCAGCGCCGGAATGTCCCTAGGATCGCCACCCGAGGAAAGACCATAGGTCGTGTCGGGATAAAGCGCCCGCTGCGTCTGGTCATGCATCACCGAGTCGGGCGAAGAAAACACGCCCTTCATCTCGTTGAAGACGACGCCCTTATAAACGAGCGGCGCATCCATGCTGTCCAATTCATAATGCCAGCCCTCCTGCGCAAAGGTGTCTTCGGTGAGCAGCGGGAAGAACACGGCGTCGAGATAGACATCCACAAGGTTGTAAAAATCCTTGAGATTGGCGCTGGCCACCGGATAGGCCGTCTTGTCCGGAAAGGTCATGGCATTGAGGAAGGTATGCATGGAGCCTTTCAGCAGCTCCACGAACGGCTTCTTCACCGGATATTTTCTGCTCCCGCACAGCACCGAATGCTCGAGAATATGGGCAATGCCGGTGGAGTCATCGGGCGGCGTCTTCAGCGTAACGCCAAAAACCTTGTTCTCGTCGTCATTGATGAGACTCAGCACCTCCGCCCCGGTCTTTCTGTGCCGAAAGAGCTGCGCCTGTGAATTGATCTCGGCAATGGTCTCGTCGCGGACAAGCTCGAAGGCGGGATGGATGGACATGATACTGGCTCGTCTTGTTGTTTTGTGACGTTAACCTAGGTGTGGCAGACCGGCTGCGCTAGGGCAGCTGCGCCGGGCGTCACACCCCGCCGCGAATCTCGGGCTTCACTTCTTGCTGATACCACTCCCCGAGCTGGGTCATCAGCGCCGGAAACAGGCTCCTGCGCTCTGTGGCCGCAACATTGTCGGCGATCTGTTCGGGCTTGGAAACCCCGGCAATGATGGTGGACACCTGCGGATGGTCGAGAATCCAGCGCAGCGCGAACTGGCTCATCGGCACGCCTTCGGGTGCAAGGCCCTTCAATTCCTGCACCAGCTCCACACCGCGCTCGAACTTGATGCCCGAAAAGGTCTCGCCCACCGAAAAGGCCTGCCCGTCGCGGTTGTAATTGCGGTGGTCCGACATATCGAAAATCGAGGTCTTGTCATACTTGCCGCTTAAAAGCCCGCTCGCGAGCGGCAGCCGCACGATGATGCCGACATCCCGTTCCGCTGCGCGCGGCAAGAGCTTTTCCGCTGCGTCCTGCCGGAACAGGTTGAAAATGATCTGCAGCGTGGCGCAGCCGGGCTGTTCGAGGCAGATCAGGCCCTCTTCGATGGTCTCGACGCTGGCGCCCCAATGGCGCACCAGTCCCTCGGCCTTGAATTCGTCCATCCAGCCAAAAATTTCGCCCTCGCGCAAAATGCTGGTCGGCACGCAATGGAGCTGCGCCAGATCGAGCGCTGCTACGCCCAGCCGCTGCGCCGAACCAACCAAGCTCTCGCGCAGCCGGTCCTTGCTGTATTTATTGGGAAAAAGCGCCCCCGAGCGCCCAAGCTTGGTCGCAACCTTCACCCCCGGCGCCTTCGCATGCGCCCCGATCCGGCGCTCCGAAAGGCCATTGCCATAGACGTCGGCCGTATCCCAGAAATTGATCCCGGCGCCATTGGCCGCATCGAGAATGGCACTGGCCGCCTCATCCTCGACCGGCCCGAAATCGCCACCCAATTGCCAGCAGCCAAGGCCGATTTCGCTGACCTCAAAACCCGTCTTGCCCAAGCGCCGCGTTTTCATCATCCCACTCCACCAAATCAGCTGGGGGTCAAACTAGGCAGGCAAGAGCGGCTCGTCCACTACTCGAAAAAGTCCGGAAAATCCGAGATCGTTTGGTTAAGCAGCAGTTCGGCGCGGGCCAGATGGGCGCGCATGGCCATTTCGGCGGCTGCCGCATCGGCCTTGGCCACGGCCTCGACGATCTGCTTGTGCTCGGCAATGGCGCGCTGCGTCGAGGAGACGCCGAGCGTCAGGTAGCGCACCCGGTCGAGCTGCATCTTGTGGTCGTCGATCAGCTGCCAAGCATATTCCACCCCCGCCAGACGCGCCAAGGTGCGGTGGAAGAGTTCGTCCAGCGTATGAAAGCGCCTGGAATCGCCGGCTTCGGACGCCGCTTCCTGATCCGCGATCAGTTTCGTCAGCACGTCAGCCGCATCGTCGCTTGGCTGTCCGGCCACCCGGCGGATAATTTCCACCTCGATGCTTTCGCGGATGAAGCGCGATTGGCGCACCCCGAGCGGCGAAATCTTCTTCACCACCGTCGCCCGCTTGGGCCGGATCAAAAGCAGGCCCTGCTGGGCGAGGCGGATAAAAGCCTCACGCACTGGCTGGCGCGATACGCCATAGCGGCCGGCAATGTCGCTCTCGGAAATCACATCGCCGGGCTTGAGAGCCATGGTGATGATGTCGTCGCGCAGCGCATCGACGACGCGCATGGCGATGGTTTCCTTGGTATTTTCCAACGCCGTTGCGGCCATGGCTCACCGATTCCTTGATTGCCGACCATGGGCCCAAACACCGGCTATGGCTGCATGCCCCCGGCGGACATCCACAGTTTTCTGGGGTTTTCAGCGCCTCACCCGCCCTTCCATACAAGAATGGCATTCGCGCCCCATGTCAATTCGCCGCTTAGGGCGCCCCCGTCAGCGCCTCGGCCAGCAGATCGAAAACCACCCTGATGCGCCGCGCCGTGCGCAATTCGCGATGCGTTGCGAGCCAGGTCGGCACCGGCACGCCGGCAAAATCGGGCCAGGCTTCTTCGACTTCCGGGGTCCGCTCACCCACGGACTGCATCATCAGCCCCAGCAGCATGCCGCGCCGCACCCAATCCCAGGCGACGAGCCCGCTATTGGTCAAGAGCGGAAAATTGGCGGCACTCAGCGTCAGCCCATTGCGCTGCAATTCGGCCAGAACGATATCGACGCTTTCGGAATAGCCCGCAAATTCGGCCCGGCTCAGGGCGCGTTCGTCGATCGGCCGGCCGATCCTGTCGATCAATGCCGGCGTGCCGTAAATCTTCGCCACGGTATCGGGCAGCCGCCGTGCGATCAGTTCCGCCTCCCGCGGCGGCACGTGGCGAATGGCAATATCGGCCTTGCGGCGGATCAGGTCCTCGATCTCGTTGGATGCCACCACATCGACGACGATGCCCGGCGCCACGTCGCGAAGCTTTGTAAGGATCGGCGGCAGCAGCCATTGCGCATAGACATCGCTGGCCGTGATGCGAACCAATCCCTCGACCGATTGGGACTGGCGCGAGGCGACCAGGGCGATCGTCGCCGATGCTTCGCCCATGGCCCGGAGCGGGGCCACCAGTTCCCGTCCGGCCTGGGTCAGCACCAGCCCGCGCCCGGCGCGCTCGAACAGGGTCACGCCCAGGCTCTTTTCCAGCGCCGCCACCTGCCGGCCGAGGGTCGGC
>DATMSG010000330.1:0-6488 GCA_035565515.1 Devosia sp. | reverse complement strand
CGTCGTCGTCCACGACACCAGCTGGATCACCCCAGCCAGCACAATCACAAAAATCGAAAAACCAAAAAGCGTCAGCCGCGCCACCCAGGGGCGCGGCTGCTGGTTTTTCGTCTCTGCCGTCTCTTCGCTCATTGGCCCTGAGCGGTGATCTCGATCGAGCTCGCCGCCGTATTGCCGCGGAATTCAGGGCGATACATGTCCTCCACGGTCGCCCCCGGCAGCACGAAGGTGCCCGGCGTCACCGCGCGGACCATATAGGCGGTGACAAAGGTGCCGGGGTCCGAGCCATAGCGGAAGGCGGCGACATATTGGTCGGTCCGCGATTCCACATGCGCCGGAATGTTCAGCGACAGCCAGTTGAAATCCGACACGCCCTCGCCATCCGACAGGTTCGGGTTTTCGATTTCAAAGCCCGCCGGCAGCGGATCGGCGACGACATATTGCCCCGAGCCCAGATCGTGCGGCCGCACGCGCAGCACCACGATCAGCCGGTCGTTCTGGCTCAACGTGCCCTCGGTCGGATCGACCTCGGTGCCATCGGCCAGATAATAGGCCCGCGAAATGGCAAAGCCATTGTCCGATGCATCGGGCGGGGTCGCCGGATAGCCGGTCACCGTCACCTTGGCCTCGGTATCGGCCGGGCCCGCATTGCCGATCTCGACCGTCTCGAAACCCGCCTGCTCGACGCGGCGATACACCTGCCCCGTCAGCGCCTCGCCATTGATGGTGATGGACCCATCCGTGCTGCCCGTCCCCAGCGCCGAAGCCGCCAGCAGCGTCCAGGTGTCCTCCTGCGTCGAGGTATAGCGCGCCCGATCCCGCATCTTCGCCAGTTGATTGGCGAGCGAGGTCAGATCGACGCCGGCCGGCTTGAACTCGGCCGCCAGCGCCAGCACCCCGGCCAGGTCGCGCAAGCGGCTGCCGTAATCGCTGCGATAGCGATTGCCGTCGCGTGCCTTGCCCACGCTATCCACCGCCGCGACAAAGGCCTCGTTGGCGCGCGTACTATCGCCATAGAGCGCCAGGGCCGCGCCGAGCTGCGCCTGGGCCAGCGGCGAACCGAAGGCGGCAAGACGGGCTTCGAAATAATAGCGCAGGTCACCCATGGCCACCCGGCCGGCGCGGGCCAGGTCATAGAGCGCATAGGCAATGGCTTCTCCGCCATTGTCGAAGTCGCTGGCATAGGAAAGCTGGTTGGAAAGATTGTCGAGCGCCATGCTCATCGCCTGTTCGGGCACGGCATAGCCGGCCGCCTTGGCGCGCAGCAGGAAGTCGGTGACAAACCCGTCGAGCCAGAAATCCCCACCGTCGAAGGGTCCCCAGAGCCCGAACCCGCCGGCCGAAGTCTGCTTGGCCAGCGTGCTGGCAATGGCGTCGATCACGGTCTGGTTGAGCTTGTCGTCCCGCGCCACCCCGATCATCTGCGCCACCTCGTTGAGATAGAGCAGCGGCAAGGCGCGGCTGGAGGTCTGTTCGGCACAGCCATAGGGATAGCGATCGAGCGAGAGCAACAGCCCCGGCACATCGAGCCGCGCGATCGGCCCGATGGCAAGGGTCATCGACCCGGTATCGGCCAGGAGCCCGTCGAAATAGCTCGCATCGATGGCGGCACTGCCACCCGCCTTGATCGGCACCAGACGGCTGGTCGTTGCCGGCGCACTGGTTGGACGCACCCCGAGCAGCAATTCCTTGGTCTGTGTGGTGCCGTCCGGTCCCGTCACGGTCAATTGCACCGGCCAGTCGCCGATCTGCATGCCGTTGAGTTTGAGGTCGAGCGAAGTGCGCTCGCCTTCGCCCAGGTCCACATCGGTGGTTTCGGCCGAAGTCGAAATCCCTTCCCCGGTCGAGAGCGCCACTTGATAGGCGCCGGCCGCCCCGCCGACATTGTTGACCTCGACCAGCAGCCGCGCCTCGTCACCCACACGCAGGAAGCGCGGTGGACTCAGCGTAACAACGACTGGGTCGCGCACAATCACATCGGCCGAAGCATGCCCCACCGCCGAAGCGGTCCAGGCCATGGCCATGACGCGCACCGTGCCGGTGAAATCGGGCATGTCGAACGTGACGGTCGCCTTGCCCTCGGCATCGACTTCCACGATTCCGGTATGCTGCGCCACGAGCACCGTGATCGGCGGCGGCGTGCCCGTGCGCGAGCCCCCGCCATCGCCACCCGAGCGCATCGCGCCCGGCAGGCCCTGCGTCGGATCGATCAGCGAGCCATAGAGGTCGCGGATTTCCATGCCCAGCTGGCGCTGGCCGAAATAATAGTCATCCGGCGCCGGAACCTGGAAATTGGTGACATTGAGAATACCCAGATCGACGGCGGCCACGGCCACATAGGCCTTCTCGCCCGCAGCGACATTGCCCAGATCGACACTGACCTCGAAACTCTGCCGCGGCAGCGTCATATCCGGCGCCCCGAGCTTGACGTCGAGCTTGCGATCGCCCGGCTCCACATCGGCAAAGGCCAGGCCCAGCGCTCGCGCCGGCATGCGCTTTTCCGCGGCATCGGACGGACGATAGAGCACCGCCGTCACATAGGCGCCCGGCCCCCATTCCTCGGTCACCTCCAGCGGCACGGTCGTGCCGCCTTCGGGAACCTCGACTGCCTCCATGGCGATGACGCGATTGTCGATCACCATGACCAAAGCCGTGCCGGCGAACTGCGGATCGAGCTTGAGGTTTGCCGTCTCGCCAACCTTGTAAGCCGGCTTGTCGAGCGCCACCTGCAGCGTGTCCGGCGTGTCACTCCCCGCATCGGCATAATAATAGCCGGCATAGAATTCATAGCTCGACGAGGTGCCCTGCCCCTCGACTTCGAGGCGGTAGCGCCCCCAATCGACATTGGCACCCACCGTCACCGAACCGCCATCGGGCGTATCGGCCGAACCATTGGCCACTTCGCGGGTGGTGGTGATCCCCTCCCACTTCCAGGTGCTGCCATCGCGATACCACTGGTAATTGGTCTCGACGCGCGACAGCGTCCAATCGAGCCCCGAAGCCCCAATCTTCTTGCCCTCGGGCGAAACGGCGATCAGTTCGAACTGGGCGGCGCTGCCTTCCTTGAGGCCCGTCGCATCGGCAAAGACCGGCTTGATACCGATCCGGTCGCCATCCGCCAGCACCGGCCGGGTAATGCTGCGTTCCACTGTCCGCCCGCTGGTATCGACCAGCCGCAACAATATCTGCGCTTCGAGCGGCCGCGTCGTCGCCTGGCCCTCGGGCAAGGTTATCTCGGCCACCGCATTGCCCTCGTCATCGGTCACCCCGACAACGCCGAGCGGTTCGCGCGTCGTTTCAATAGTGTCGTCCAAACGCCCGAACGTGAAACCTGGGAATTCCGGCAGCGTCGTGCGCGGCCGCACAATGGCATCTGCCTCGACTGACAGGCCCGGCGCTGTCGCGCCATAAAGATACTTCGCCGCAATATCGATCAGGTTGACGTCATGGGCCGAAAAAGCCCCCTCGGCCTGCGGCTTGATTTCAAAGGCCAGGCGTTCCGGCTCGAAATCTTCCACGAGGAAAGTCGTGCTCGAGAGCGATGCCGCATTGGGATCGGAATAGAGCCGCAGCGTCCAGGAGCCACGCATGGCTTCGCTGGCCATCGGCAGCGCCGCATAATAGCCGCCCGCGCCCTCGTCATCGAGAACCTGGCTCGACGCCACGACGCCATCGGGCCGTTCGACTTCGAGCGTGAGCTTGATATTTTCCACCGCGTCGGCCCGCGCATCGCGCAGCAGTGCCGTCAGATGCACCACCTCGCCCGGCCGATAAACGCCGCGCTCCGTGGTCATGAACAGATCAAGCGGCCCCGGCGACGGACGCCCTTCGACGCCGCGATCGGTCAGGTCGAATGCAGGTTTGGACAGATCGAGGAAGGCATAATCCCCCTCGGTTTCGGCCACCAGCAATTGCGGCGCCCGGCCACCCGTGCCGCGCGCCAGGCCCGGCGCAAACACAGCGCGGCCATCCGCATCGGTCTTGGCCTCGCCCAGGATTTCATTGTTGATCGCCACGAGCCGCACATCGGCCCCGGCCACCGGCTGCGCCGTCGCCAGGCTCCTCACAAAGGCATGCACGCCATCGTCGCCGGCAATCGTCGTGACCCCGAGATCGGTGACGATGAACCATTGCGTCGCCAGGTCCGACCAATAGTCGGCCTCCGGCTCGCCCTTGATCCGCGCCGTGATCACATAGGCGCCCGCTTCGAGCTTGCCCAGCGCCTCGGCCACCGGAATGGCCGTCGTCGTCAGCGCATTATTGTCGCCCCGCGCCAGATCGACCTCACCGGTCCACACCTCTTCGCCCACGCGGTCGGCGATATCCTCGGCATTGTATTGCGTCAGGCTCCCCTGGAACACGCCATCGCGCACCGCCGTGGCAATCCCGCGATCCCCGATCCGGTAGATCATCACCTCGGCCGTCTCGGCATTGACCGACGTGATCGGCAACCCGCCGCCGAGCCCGGCCGGCATCACATAGGCATTATTGGCAAAGCCGACGAAGGGCGCGCGATCGGGCACATAGACGCTGAGATCGACATCCTTGCGCAGCTCCTCGCCGCTGGCCGCTTCGAGCCCGGCACGCAGCTTGATCGTATAGCGATTGCCGTGCTGCACGCCCTCGATGCACACCTGCTCGCTTTCGGTCTCGACCGAAACCTGCGGCGCATTGGCCACCGACACATAGGCGGACACATCGGTGCTCGCGAGCGGCTCGGAAAACACCACGCAGACGCGCGGCGCCGCGGCTTCCGCGTCGACCACATGGTCAATCACGCGGAACCCGTGCTGTGCTACCACGCTATCGAGATGCGCCTCCACTTCGGCATCGGGCTCAAGTTGCAGCGCCAGCCGATAGGTCGCGATCACTTCGCGCCACATCTCGCGATATTCCATGGCATTGGCGAGCGCCCTCAGGCTTTCCGCCCGCTCGTCCTCGCTCGTCGAGCGCAAGAAGGCATTCATTGCCGCATTGGAGCCGACATAGGAGAGGTCATAGCTATTGTCCCCCTCGCTCTGCCCGGCCACCGCATCGGCCCGCCGCAGGGCGGCTTCGGCCAGTGCCTGCCACACGGCCCGGTCATTGGGGTTGATCGCCAGCGCCTGGCGATAGGCGACCATCGCCGCTTGATAATTCTCTTCCGCCGCCGCCTCGTCACCCGACGCCAGAACATCGCCATAGATCGACTTCGGTGCCGGCGTGTCGGTCTGCGGCAGGTCACGTGCAAATGCCTTGGCGGCATCGACCAGGGATTGCGCCGGGAAAGGCAGTTCCGCCTGCCGCGCCGCCTCGGTCACGGCTGGGCTCGGCGATCGGCTGATCCGTCCCGATGTCGCTCCCGCAAATTCCGAGCGCTCCCCGCTATCGCCTTTCAGGAAGCACCATTGGCTACGCGAATTATAGGTAAAGGCGCGGCAGATCTCGTCCCCGTTGCAGGCCGCCTGGCAAATCTCGAGGTCGGTATCCTTGATGATCTGATAGTCGAACCCGGGCAGGTCCGTATTCTCGAAGAGCGTTACCTTCGTCTCGGCAGCCACAGCCGTGAGCCCGGCCAAAGCCAGAACCAAAGCGCCCAAGACGGAACGAATTGCGCGGCGTCCACCCAGCATCCTGCCCTCCCAAATCCGGCCCTGCATAAAAAGGCCAACCCCAATGAGAAAGCAAGAGGCGGGGATTCTATGAATTTATGAACCGGGTCATCACATCGCCACAAACACCATTGCGTCCATCGCACCGGTGCGCGCAACAGCGAGGCTTTGGCCAATGCGGGACTGGATGCTCACTGGCGGAAAAATGGCCGGTCGATCGGACCGGCCATCGCAAATCAGGCAGCTTTTTCCGTTACGTCACCGCTGTGGCGGATTTCGGTCCCCAGAACCTTGAGGCATTCGCGAATGAAGGCCGCAAGTGCGGTCCAGCCCTTGGCCGAAACCATGGTGCCATCGACATAGGCCTCGGTGGGCGACAGGTCGATATAGGTGCCGCCAGCCAGCGTAACTTCCGGCTCGCAAGCGCCGAGTGCTGCAACCTTCTTGCCACGGACCACGCCATCGACGGCAACCAGGATTTGTACGCCGTGGCAGATGGTGAAGATTGGCTTCTGCGTTTCGTGGAAATGGCGGACCATCGCCTGTACGCGCTTGTCGGTGCGGATATATTCCGGACCGCGGCCGCCGGCCGCATAGACGGCGTCATATTCCTCGAGCCGCACTTCGCTGAAGGTTTTGTTGATCAGGGCATAGTGGCCCATCTTCTCGGTATAGGTCTGGTGACCTTCGAAATCATGGAGCGAGGTGGCGATCAGCTCGCCGGCCTTCTTGTCCGGGCAGACGACATGCACGGTGTGGCCCACCGCTTCCATGGCCTGCTGGAACACGAAGATCTCGTATTCCTCGGTGAATTCGCCCGTGAGCATCAGGATTTTCTTGCCTGGCATGTGTGAGGTTCCTTGGTTTGCGTGTCGAAGAAAAGCAAGGGCTGCCGCA
>DATMSG010000329.1:0-16357 GCA_035565515.1 Devosia sp. | reverse complement strand
GCGGCAGGCCCAAGTTGCAAAAATCAAGCAGCCTGAGCGGCGAGCTTCTGAGCCTTCTTGACGGCATCTTCGATGGTGCCGACCATGTAGAAGGCAGCTTCGGGCAGGTGATCGTATTCACCCTTAACCAGGCCCTTGAAGCCCTTGATGGTGTCTTCGAGCTGCACGAACACGCCCGGCGAACCGGTGAAGACTTCGGCCACGTCGAAGGGCTGGGACATGAAGCGCTCGATCTTGCGGGCGCGGGCCACGGTCAGCTTGTCTTCTTCGGAGAGTTCGTCCATGCCGAGGATGGCGATGATGTCCTGCAGAGCCTTGTACTTCTGGAGGATCGCCTGAACGTCGCGGGCGACTTCATAGTGGTCCTGGCCGACAACGTTGGCGTCGAGAATACGCGAGTTGGAAGCCAGCGGGTCCACGGCCGGGTAGATACCCTTTTCCGAGATGGCGCGGTTGAGAACGGTCACGGCGTCGAAGTGGGCGAACGAGGTGGCCGGCGCAGGGTCGGTCAAGTCGTCGGCGGGCACGTACACGGCCTGAACCGAGGTAATGGACCCCTTGTTCGTGGTGGTGATGCGTTCCTGCATCGCGCCCATGTCGGTCGCCAGCGTCGGCTGGTAACCTACGGCGGAGGGAATGCGTCCCAGAAGTGCCGACATTTCGGCGCCGGCCTGGGTGAAGCGGAAGATGTTGTCCACGAAGAACAGCACGTCCTGGCCCTGGTCGCGGAAGTTTTCAGCGACGGTGAGACCGGTCAGCGCGACGCGGGCGCGGGCACCCGGGGGCTCGTTCATCTGGCCGAAGACGAGGGCGCACTTGGAACCGGCGGCCGAGCCACCGTTCTCATGCGGGTCCTTGTTCACGCCCGATTCGATCATTTCGTGATAGAGATCGTTGCCTTCACGGGTGCGTTCACCGACGCCGGCGAACACCGAATAGCCACCATGGGCCTTGGCGACGTTGTTGATCAGTTCCTGGATGAGAACGGTCTTGCCGACGCCGGCGCCGCCCATCAGGCCGATCTTGCCGCCGCGTGCATAAGGAGCGATCAGGTCGACGACCTTGATGCCGGTCACGAGAACCTGCGATTCCGGGTTCTGTTCGGCAAAGGCCGGGGCATCCTGGTGGATTTCGCGACGGGTTTCGGACGTGATCGGGCCGGCTTCGTCGATCGGCTCGCCGATGACGTTCATGATACGGCCGAGAGTGACGTCGCCGACGGGCACGGAGATGGCCGAACCGGTGTCGGACACTTCGGTGCCGCGGACCAGACCTTCGGTCGTGTCCATGGCGATGGTGCGCACGGCGTTTTCGCCGAGATGCTGGGCAACTTCCAGCACCAGGCGCTGACCATTATTGGTGGTTTCAAGCGCGTTCAGGATGGCGGGCAGGTGATCGTCGAACACCACGTCAACGACGGCGCCAATGACCTGCGAAACGCGACCGGCCTTTTTTTCTGCCATTTGTTCGTCCTCGCTGATGGGTTAAAGCGCTTCCGCGCCGGAAATGATTTCGATGAGTTCTTTGGTGATCTGGGCCTGCCGCTGGCGGTTATAGCTCAACTGCAGCTTTCCGATCATTTCGCCGGCGTTGCGGGTCGCATTGTCCATGGCGGACATCTGCGCACCGTAGAACGAGGCGCTGTTTTCGAGCATGGCGCGGAATATCTGCACGCTGATATTGCGCGGCAGCAGGTCTTCGACGATCGCTTCCTCGCTCGGCTCGTATTCATAGATCACGCTCGAGGCCGCAGCTTCGCCCTGACCTTCGGTCCGTTCGATCTTCGCGGGGATGATCTGAACGGCCTGCGGCTCCTGGCTGATCACCGAATTGAACTTGGCGTAAAACAGGGTCGCCACGTCGAATTCGCCGGCAGCAAAGAGGGCCTGGACCTTCTGGCTGATCTCGCTCGCCTGGGCAAAGCCGATATTCTTGACTTCGCGATAGCTCACGGTCTCGATGATCTTGTCGGCGAACTGGCGCTTGAGGATATCGTTGCCCTTGCGGCCGACGGTCAGGAACTTGACCGTCTTGCCCTGGGCGATGAGCTTGTTGGCATGATCGCGCGCCAGACGCGCGATCGAGGAATTGAAGCCGCCGGCAAGGCCACGCTCGCCGGTCGCCACGATCAGAAGGTGCACCTGGTCCTTGCCATTGCCGCCCAGCAGGACGGGAGCGTCGGACTGGCCGTCATAGACGGCCGCCAGGCTCGCCAGCACCGAACCCATGCGCTCGGCATAGGGACGGGCGGCTTCGGCTGCATCCTGGGCACGGCGAAGCTTTGCCGCCGCCACCATCTGCATGGCCTTGGTGATCTTCTGCGTCGACTTGACCGAGTCGATCCGGTTCTTAAGATCCTTTAGCGACGGCATTGCCTGTCGTCTCCTTCAGGGCTCAGGCCGCGTAGGTCTTCTGAATATCGTCGAGAGCCGATTTCAACTTGGCGCGGGTATCGTCGCTGAGTTGCTTCTCGGTCGCGATGGTCTTCAAGAGGTCGGCATGCTTGGAACGCAGGTTCGACAGAACATGCTTTTCAAAATCCTGGACCTTGTTGACCGGAACGCTGTCGAGATAGCCCTGGCCGCCGGCAAAGATCACCGCGACCTGTTCTTCGGTCTTGAGTGGGGAGAACTGGGGCTGCTTGAGCAGTTCGGTCAGACGCGCACCGCGGTTGAGGAGGCGCTGGGTTGCAGCGTCGAGATCCGAACCGAACTGGGCGAAGGCGGCCATTTCGCGATACTGCGAAAGTTCACCCTTGAGCGAGCCGGCAACCTGCTTCATCGCCTTGACCTGGGCCGAACCGCCAACGCGGCTAACCGACAGACCAACGTTCACGGCCGGGCGGATACCCTGGAAGAAGAGGTTGGTTTCAAGGAAGATCTGGCCGTCGGTGATCGAGATCACGTTGGTCGGAATATAGGCCGACACGTCGTTTGCCTGGGTTTCGATAACCGGCAGAGCGGTCAACGAACCAAGACCGTGGTCTTCGTTCATCTTGGCAGCGCGTTCGAGGAGACGGCTGTGGAGGTAGAAAACGTCGCCCGGATAGGCTTCGCGGCCCGGCGGACGGCGCAGCAGCAGCGACATCTGACGATAGGCAACGGCCTGCTTGGTCAAATCGTCATAGGCGATCACGGCATGCTTGCCATTGTCGCGGAACCATTCGCCGATGGCGCAGCCGGTGAAGGGCGCAATGTACTGGAGCGGCGCCGGATCGGAAGCGGTTGCAGCGATCACGATGGAATACTGCAGAGCGCCGGATTCTTCGAGCTGACGCACGAACTGGGCAACGGTCGAACGCTTCTGGCCAACGGCGACATAGATGCAGAACAGCTTGTCGGTGTCCGAAGCGTCGGCATCGTGGGCCGGCTTCTGGTTGAGGAAGGTGTCGAGAATGATGGCGGTCTTGCCGGTCTGGCGGTCGCCAATGACGAGTTCGCGCTGGCCGCGGCCGATCGGGATCAGCGCGTCGATGGCCTTGAGGCCGGTCGACATCGGTTCGTGCACCGACTTGCGCGGCAGAATGCCGGGCGCCTTGACGTCGACGCGGCGGCGTTCGGTGTGAACGATCGGGCCCTTGCCGTCGATCGGGTTGCCGAGGCCGTCGACGACGCGGCCAAGAAGGCCCGGACCGACGGGAGTGTCCACGATGGCGCCGGTACGCTTGACGACGTCGCCTTCCTTGATCGAGCGGTCATTGCCGAAGATCACGACGCCGACATTGTCGGTTTCGAGGTTGAGCGCCATGCCCTTGATGCCACCCGGGAACTCGACGAGCTCACCGGCCTGCACCTTGTCGAGGCCGTAGACGCGGGCAATACCGTCACCGACGGAGAGCACCTGACCGACTTCCGAAACCTGGGCTTCCTGGCCGAAATTCTTGATCTGGTCCTTGAGGATCGCAGAAATTTCCGCGGCTTTGATGTCCATTATCCGACCTCTTTCATGGCGATCTTCATCGCAGCGAGTTTTGTCTTGATTGAAGAATCGATCATCTGGCTGCCGACCTTCACCTGAAGGCCGCCGATCAGCGAGGGATCGACAAACTGATTGAGCGTGACGGTCTTGCCAAGCTTGGTCTTGAGCGTCTCGCTCAGGGCCGCAGCCTGATCCGCCGTCAGCGGGGTTGCCGAAGTGACTTCGGCAGTGGTTTCGCCACGGGCCGCCGCGGCCAGCTCGCGGAAACCGACAATGATATTGTCGAGCGCGAAGAGGCGGCCATTCTTGGCCACGAGGCGCAGGAAATTGGCAACCAGCGGATTGACCTTGGCCTTGCCCAGAATAGCGTCGAGCGCAGCAGCCTTCACATCGCCCGAGATCACCGGGGAGTGCAGGTAGCGCGAGAAATCGTCGCTTTCACCAATGAGGCGGGAAATATCGGAAAGGCCGGTTTCGACCGACGCGAGCTGATTCTCGCTCTGGGCGAGATCGAACAGCGCCGACGCATATGGCCGCGCGATGTGGGTAAGCACTGAATTCTGCGCTGCCAATGTCGCTTCACCCTCTTATGTTGCCGTTCCCTGAACACGGATCAGGCCGGCTTATTCAACGCTTTGGACGTGTCCGGAAAAAAGGCCCAAGTCGGACTACCCCCAGCCGGACCCCTTCAAGTCGGGCTCGCTCTAACACAAGCCAAGCGGCCCATGCAAGGCTGGGTGGCACGATTCGATTGCGGCGAAAATGTCGCAGGCTTGTGGTGGGGACAAGCAAGGTTTTTCCCCCGGCCGGCTACATGAAACTCATGGGGTCGATATCGACCTGAATTTTGAGGTCGCCCCTGGGCTTTTCGGCGCTTTGGAGCCAGAAGCGGACATAGCCGGACAGGTCGAAATCCCGGGCCGACTGCGCCAGGAGCCGCACCCGGTGCCGCCCCCTGATCATGGCGACCGGCGCATCGGCCGGCCCGAACAGCCTGACGCCATCGGCCATGGGCGCGGCCGAGAGCAGGAGCCGGGCGAAATTGGTGGCATTGTCATGCTCATTGGCCGAGACGATCAGCGCCGCGAGCCGGCCGAAAGGCGGCATGCCCCCGGCCTCGCGCGCCAGGATTTCCTGGGCGTAAAATGCCTCGCGATCGCCCGAGACCATGGCTTTCATCACCGGATGATCGGGATGGTAGGTCTGCAGGAACGCCTTGCCGTGGCGGCTGGCGCGGCCGGCGCGGCCGGCAACCTGGGTGAGAATCTGAAAGGTTTTTTCCGCCGCCCGCGGATCGCCATGGGCAAGGCCGAGATCGGCATCGAGCACGCCGACCACCGAGAGCTTTTCGAAATGGTGGCCCTTTGAGACGAGCTGCGTACCAATGATCAGGTCATATTCCCCCCGCTCGACCTCACCAAAGCGCTCGCGCAACTGGGCGTGGCTTCCCATGTCGGTGGAGAGCAGCACGCGGCGCGCATCGGGAAAGCGGGCCGCCGCCTCTTCGGCGACGCGCTCGATGCCGGGGCCGACGGGAACGAGACTATCGACCTGCCCGCATTCGCCGCAGTGTTTGGGCGTGCGCACTTCGTGGCCGCAATGGTGGCACATGAGCACGCCGCGGAACCGGTGCTCGACCATCCAGGCCGAGCAATCGGGGCACTTATATTGATGGCCGCAGGCATTGCAGAGCGTGAGCGGGGCATAGCCGCGCCGGTTGAGAAACAGCAGGGCCTGCTCGCCGCGATCGAGCGCGGCAAAGATCTCGCGGGCAAGGATTGGCGCGATCCAGGAACCCTTTTCAGGCCCGTTGATCCGCATGTCGATGGCCGTGATATCGGGCATGGCGGCTTGGGCAAAGCGGCTTTCGAGCCGCACATGCGCATAGCGCCCCTGATTGGCATTGTTTCGCGACTCGACCGAGGGGGTGGCCGAGGAGAGCACGACCCGGGCCTGCGAAAACTGGGCCCGCACCACCGCCATGTCGCGGGCATGATAGGTAAAGCCTTCGGACTGCTTATAGGCGCCGTCATGCTCTTCATCGAGCACCAGGAGGCCCAGTTCGCGAAACGGCAGAAACAGCGCCGAGCGGGCGCCCACCACCGCGCGCACCGTGCCCTCGAGCACGCCGCGCCAGACTTTTGAGCGCTGCACCGGCGTCATGTCCGAATGCCATTCGGCCGGGCGCGTACCGAAGCGGCGGGTGAAGCGGTCGATAAAGGTATTGGTCAGCGCAATTTCGGGCAGGAGGATCAGCGCTTGGCGCCCGGCGCGCAAAGTGTCGGCCACGGCTTCAAAAAAAACTTCGGTCTTGCCGCCGCCGGTCACGCCATCGAGCAGGGCGACGCCGAACTGGTGCGGATCGAGCGCCAGAATGTCGTTAAGCGCGGCCTGTTGCTCGGAATTGAGTTTTGAGGGGCTCGCCTCGGGATCTGGCGGCAGCACCACCGGCGGGGCCGGGATTTCGAGCTTTTCCAGCGCCCCTGCCCGTTCGAGCCCCTCGATGACCGAAGTGGACACACCCGTGGCCCCGATCAGGGCCGGTCTGGGCCAGGCCATGTCATCCATCAAGGCGTCGAGCACCCGCAGCCTGGCCGGCGTCAGCTTTTCCGGCTCAAGCCCGGTACGGCGATAGGCGATGACCGGCTTTGGCGCATCGAGCGCTTCGGGCGAGCGCAAGACGCCGCGCAGAACCTGACCGGGCGCCGTGATCGTATATTTGGCGACCCATTCGACGAGTTTGAGCAATTCCTCGGAAAGCGGGGGCACATCAAAGACCTGGGCCACATCGCGCAGGCGATTATGGGCGATGTCGTCCTTGGGTGCGCCCCAGACGACGCCGAGAATAAGGCGGGGCCCCAACGGCACCGCCACGATGGAGCCGCGCTCGACCACCATGTGTTCGGGCACGCGATAGCTATAGGGGCCGTCCACAGCCACCCCCACCATTACCGCAACAATATCCATCCGCGTCTGCATCTCTGCCGTTCGGTTCGCATCGGGCCCAAGGAATTGCAAGCGATTCGGCCCGCCCTCACATCCTGACAGACCCTGTCACTACGTTCACTTAATGTTCTTGAGAGGAAAAGAACAGGAGGACGTCATGATCGGACATGAAAATCGGCGTGAACCCGGCGACCTCGTCGCCATTGCCCGCAATGCAAGCCTTTATGACTGGCTGATCAATATGGCCCGGCCGCGGCGCCTGCCGGTGCCCTCGCGCCTGCGGGCCGATCTCGGCCTGCCGCCGCTGCCCGAGGAAACACGCTGGCCCTATTGAGCTAGAGATCGGTAACCTCGCCGGTATAGAATCGGCCCATGACCGACAGCGCCTTTGCCACCGACGCCTTTGTCCAATCCCAGATCGCGCACTGGATGCGCGAATTGGGATCGGTGAAACGCCTGGCGGAAAATACGCTTGAAGCCTATGGTCGCGACATCGGCCAGTTCATGAGTTTTCTCGCCGGCCATATGGGTGGGCCGATAACGCTGCAATCGCTCAAGGAACTGCGCGCCGCCGATGTCAGGGCCTTCATGGCCCAGCGCCGCGCGGAAAGCCTCGGCTCGCGCTCGCTGGCGCGAGTGCTTTCGGCGCTGAAAAGCTTTTTTGCCTTTTTGGAGCGCGAGGGCATTTTGGCGACCGAAGCGTTCAATGTCGTCCGCACGCCCAAAATCCCACGCTCGCTGCCCAAGGCGCTGACGGTGGTAGAAGCCAGGCAAACCATTGCCGCGGTCGATACAATGGAAGCCGAGCCATGGGTCGCAGCGCGCGACATGGCCGTCATCTCGCTTTGCTATGGCGCGGGCCTGCGTATTTCCGAAGCCCTGGCCCTGACCAAGGGCGACCTCGAAAGCGATGTGCTGCGCGTGACCGGCAAGGGCGGCAAAATCCGCATGGTGCCGCTGATCGCCCCGGTGCGGCAGTGGATTGAAGAATACCTAAAACTCAGCCCCTTCACGCTCTGGGAAGACGACCCCTTGTTTCGCGGCGTGCGCGGTGGGGTATTGTCGCCCCGGCTGATCCAGAAACGCATGGAGCAATTGCGTTCGGCCCTGTCCCTACCGCCCTCGGCAACACCGCATGCGCTGCGCCACTCCTTTGCCACGCACCTTCTGGGAAAAGGCGGCGATCTCCGCGCCATCCAGGAATTGCTGGGCCATGCCAGTCTCTCGACGACGCAAATCTACACCGCTATCGACACCGAGCGGCTGATGGAAAGCTATGCCAAGGCGCATCCGCGCGGCTAAAATGCCGGGGCTGGACGAATTTGCCGCATGCCGCCTTTCCAACCGTACCCGCCGGTACTATAGGAACGGCATGTCTTCGCGCCCGCAGATTTCGCTTTCGCTGATTTCGCTTATTCCCCCCGAAAGGGTTGGGACCGAAGGCTGACGTCCAGCATTTGGCAACCCGGCCCGCGCCTTGCGGTGTCCGGCAGGACCCTGGGGGCGGGCCAGAAAGAACCAAGCCCATGAGTGCCCCAGAAACCGCCACCCCAGCGCCGACCCAGCCCAGAATAGACATGCTCGGCTATGGCCTCGCCTTTGCCGGCGCGGCCCTGTTTTCGACCAAGGGCGTCTTCATCAAGCTCGCCTTCGCCCAGGGCGTCAGCGTCGAGGCAACCCTGGCCCTGCGCATGATGATGGCATTGCCGATCTATCTCGTCATTCTTACCGTGCTCCTGCTGCGCCACGTAAAACTGCGCCGCCAGATGACGCCCGCGCGGCTCGCCGGCGCCATGAGCGTCGGCGCCTTGGGCTATTATCTCTCGAGCTATCTCGATTTTGCGGGCCTCAATTTCGTCTCCGCGCAATATGAGCGGCTGGTGCTCTTCACCTATCCCTTCTTCGTGCTGCTGTTCGGGGTCTGGTTCTTCGGCGACAGGATGAATTGGAAACTCGTACCGGCCATGCTGGTGAGCTATTCCGGCCTGATGGTGATCTTTGTCTGGAATCTGAGCGTCGAGCCCGATGGGCTGGTGATCGGCACGCTGCTGGTACTGGGCTCGGCACTGACCTTCGCCTTTTACCAGCACTTGGCCAAACGGCAGATGCTGGTGCTGGGCACCATGCTTTTCACCTGCGTCGGCATGTCGACCGCCGCCGTCCTCGCCATCGCTCAAAGTCTTGTCGTCGATGGGCCCGCGACCTATGCCGCCTTTACCCCCAGCGTCTGGGGTATCGGCCTGATGCTGGGCATTTTCGGCACCGTCCTGCCCTCCTTTCTGCTCAATGGCGGCATTGCGCGAATCGGGGCGCGGGCGACATCTTCCACCGCCTCCTTCGGCCCGATAATCACCATTGTTCTTGCCGTCGCTATCCTGGGCGAGGCCTTCACCTGGGTGCACGCACTGGGCACGACCCTGGTTCTGCTCGGCTCCTGGCTCTTTGCCCGCACCGACAGGCAAAGTCGCGCCCGCGCGCGATAAATGTCCACCATTTGCGCTTTGGGCTGCCGCAAAGCCGCTGTAATCTCCTCGCAGAACCAAGGTGCTAAACCGGAGGGACAACCCGATGCGCGCGATTAGTCACATCATGGCGGGGAGCTTTCTCAGCCTCGCCCTGATGGCCGGCATGACCATGCCGAGCCTGGCTCAGAAAAACTCTACCAATACCGCTTCGACGATCGATTTCGGCGATGATTCCTCTGACTGGGCCAAGGATGGGGAGTGCGACGATCCGCGCTTTACCGGCCCGGGTGCCGCTTCCGAACTGGTCGATGCCGACCTGATGAAGGACGCCACCGATTGCAAGGCCGCTTTCGAAGCGGGCACCGTCACGCTCAAGCAAGCCGATTCGACCGCGGCTGCCGCCGCCACCGAAATCGACTTTGGCGATGATTCCTCGGAATGGGCCAAGGACGGGGAATGCGACGATCCGCGCTTTGAAGGCACCGGCACGGCCGACGAGCTCGTCGACGCCGACCGCATGAAGGACGCGACCGACTGCAAGGCGGCCTATGAAGCCGGCACCGTCACCCTCAAGGAGACCGCCTCGACCCCGGCCGCCGCCGCGACAACCGACATCGACTTCGGCGACGATTCCTCGGAATGGGCCAATGATGGCGAATGCGACGATCCGCGCTTTACCGGTCCCGGCACGGCCGACGAACTGGTCAATGCCGACCGCATGAAGGACGCCACCGATTGCCGCGCCGCTTTCGAGGCCGGCACGGTGACCCTCAAGCATGGCAATCCGACCCCGGCTGCTGAGATCGACTATGGCGATGATTCCTCGGAATGGGCCAAGGACGGGGAATGCGACGATCCGCGCTTCTCCGGCAAGGGCGTTGCCAGCACCACGCTGGCCGAAGACATCAAGCGGGACGCCACCGACTGCCGCGCGGCCGTCGAAGCGGGCCGGGCGGTCTATAATGGCGAACAGGAAGCCGCCGCTTTCGATTTCGGCTCGGACTTCTCCAAATGGGCCAATGACGGGGAATGCGACGACCTGCGCTTCGAAGGCCCGGGCGTTGACAAGAAGCTCCTTTCCGAAGACCTGATGGGTGACGCCACCGATTGCCGCACGCTGCTCGAAGAAGGCAAGGTTTCGATCCGCAAGGTCTATACGCCCGAATATGCAGCCGGCGCGCCCTATGACAGTTCGGACATCGATTTCGGCGACAATTCCTCCTCCTATGCCAATGACGACGAATGCGACGACCCGCGCTTCGAAGGCCCGGGCACCGCGACGACCCTGCTCGATAGCGACCGCCTCGCCGACGCCGACGACTGCAAGGCCGCCTTCGAGGCCGGGACGATCGTTCTTATTGAAGGCTGAGGCTTTTGGGATTTTAGGATTGGAACGGCGGGGCGAAAGCTCCGCCGTTTTGTTTGGGACGTTCCTTCGCCGAGCCACTGGCCCAAACAAAAAAGCCCGCGGCACTGCCGCGGGCCTAAAATTCCAAAACCTAAAGATCACGCCGCCTTGCGTTCGACCATCATCTTCTTGATCTGGGCAATGGCCTTGGCCGGGTTGAGACCCTTGGGGCAGACCTTGGCGCAGTTCATGATCGTGTGGCAACGATAGAGCTTGAAGGGGTCTTCAAGATTGTCGAGGCGCTCCGATGTGGTTTCGTCGCGGCTGTCGATCAGCCAGCGATAGGCCTGCAAAAGCGCGGCGGGGCCGAGATATTTTTCCCCATTCCACCAATAGGACGGGCAAGAGGTCGAGCAGCAGGCGCACAGGATACATTCGTAGAGCCCGTCGAGCTTGGCGCGGTTTTCGACCGACTGCGTCCATTCCTTTTCCGGGGTGGGCGAGGTGGTTTTCAACCACGGCTCGATGGCACGGTGCTGGGCATAGAAATTGGTCAGGTCCGGAACGAGGTCCTTCACCACCGGCATATGCGGCAGCGGGTAGATTTTCACCGGACCCGAGGAATCGTCCATGCCCTTGGTACAGGCCAGGGTATTGAGCCCGTTGATGTTCATCGAGCACGAACCGCAAATGCCTTCGCGGCAGGAGCGGCGCAGCGTCAGGGTCGGATCGACCTTGTTCTTGATATAGAGCAGCGCGTCGAGAATCATCGGGCCGCAATCGTCGAGATCGACGAAATAGGTATCGATGCGCGGGTTCTCTTGTCTGTCCGGATCGTAGCGGTAGATGTGGAACTCGCGGAGGCGCGTCGCGCCTTCCGGCTTGGACCAGATCTTGCCCTTTTGCGGCTGGTCGGCCTTGCGCAAAGTCAGTTCGGCCATTTTCTCAACTCTTCCTTCGTCAGCGCCGCTCAACCCGGCGCAAATTCATGTGTCGCTCGGAACTCAGTAGTTCGGCTTGCAGACCTGGTTCGATTTGGCGACGTAGGTATTGTAGGCGTCATAGTCGGCCGCCTTGGGCGAGCCGCCCTTCATCGAGGCGATGACGACGCCCATGAACCGCTCGTCGATCAGCGTCATCGCCGCATCGGCCTTGCAGCCGCACAGCGTCGCGTCCTGGGCAATGCCCATGCAGACCGCGTAAAACTCCTGCTTCTGCGCCGCAGTCGGCGCCGCGGCAAAGGCGGGCAAGGCGCTGGCCAGAAGGATCGGCAAGGCCGGAATCAGCTTGTGCATGGTCACTCCATGGAGCGTTTGAAAATTCATCGCGCCTCCTTCCGGATGACGAGTTTGAGGCCGGACCAGATCTCGTCCACCGCGCAGACTTTTATGTCGACCAGGCCAAGCGGCAGCACGATCTCGCGGATAATATCCTCGGTAATGTCCGTCTCGACCTTGCTGGCCTTTTTCGGCCAGCTCACCCAGATCATGCCGTCGCGGGCAATGAGCCCCATCAGGGGTTGCGCCAGCTTTTCGAGCACGGCGCGGCTGGCGGTGAAGAGATGGATGAAATCGTAGCCCTGCTGCGCATCGCCGAGCTGGTCGAGCGTGACGCGCGAGGATTCGGCAAAGGCGCGGGATGCCGTGAGATCGGCGAGGGAGGCCGGCAGGTCGATGAAGAGGGCGCGAAACCCGTCTTTCAGACCCAGCTTCTGCGCCAGGGGCGTGCCCGAATATCCCGCCAGAGCGCTCATGGCTAAACCCCGCCCCGGCTGAGTTTGACCGTGGTCGGGCCGAACATGGTGTTGACCGTCCCCAGATACGCCCCGGCATTGTCGGCCACGAGCTGGCCGCGCAATTGTCCCGACGCATCGGTCAGGACGACGCCGTTGCCGGCAACCATCCAGCCGGCCAGGGCCGAAAATTCATTGGAACAGAAGCCGCTGGGGCTGGCCTGCAGCGCGCCCGATGCTCCGGCCAGCGGCGTAATGCTGAAAGAGAGGGTGCAATTGCGGGCATAGCTGTCCGAAAGCGTCCAAGTGCCGATCATGGCATTGGTCATGGCCGGGGACGCCGGCGCGGTGCCGACCGAAAAACTGCCGCCGGTGACCACGCGCTGGCCCGTGGCCGGATCGATCTGGCTGGTCGTGGTGGCGAGGCCGTTCGTGCCATAGGCCGTCTGTTGGGTCTGGCCGAAATGGCCGGGGGCGGGCGGCGCCTTGGAGGCCACGGAGAAAGAGCCGGTGGAACAGCCAGCCAGAACCAGAACGGGGCAAAGAGCGAACAGCCGGCGCATCATTTTGCACCCGCCGGGGCAGCCGGAGGCGCCGGCGCGCGCTCGGGCGTGACCGCCTTCGCCGCAGGCTTGGCCTTGCCATCATGCGCCTCCTGCGGCGCCGAATGGCGAAACCCGTCATAACTGCGCTCTTCGCAGAGGTGGCACATGATTTTTAACGCGCTGCTTTCTTTGCTTGTGCCGGGGGAACCGTCTCGTGCTTCGGCACGGCCTGCTTCTGCAATGCCGGCTTGACCGGGGCCGTCTTGCCCTGGCGCAGCACGAAGGCTGCGGCCAAGGCATCGACATCGTCCTCGTCAAACCCGTGGCACTGCTCGCACATGCTGTCCGTCCTCAGTAAACGCGCGCCTTGGGCGCGATCTTCTTGAGGTCGATCCCGCCCTGATCGTAAGGGGTCAGCGGATCGACGATCACTGGGCGATAGGAAAGATCGACCTTGCCGGTCTCGATATCGACCAGCGCCAGCGTGTGCTTGCGCCATTCGACGTCGTCGCGGCTCGGGAAATCTTCATGCGCATGGGCGCCGCGGCTTTCGTGGCGGGCTTCGGCCGAAACCACCGTCGCCATGGCGCAGGCCATGAGGTTTTCCAGTTCCAGCGTTTCGACGAGATCGGAATTCCAGATCAGCGAGCGGTCCGTCACCTTCACATCGTGGAGGCGCGAATAAATCTCGGTCATGGCCTTGACGCCACTCTTGAGCGAAGCGTCGGTGCGGAACACGGCGGCATCGGCCTGCATGGTGCGCTGCATTTCGTCGCGCAATTTTGCGGTCGGCTGGGAGCCGTTGGCATTGCGCAGGCGATCGAAGCGGGCGAGGATTTTTTCGTCCTTAGCCTTGTTGATGCCGGGAACCGGGGCATTCTTGTCAAGCACCTGACCGGCACGCAGCGCCGCGGCGCGGCCAAACACCACGAGATCGGTGAGCGAATTGGAACCCAGGCGATTGGCGCCATGCACGGAGGCGCAGGCCGCTTCCCCCACGGCCATCAGGCCCGGCACGATGCGGTTGGGATTGTCCGGGGTCGGGTTGAGGACTTCGCCGTGATAATTCGCGGGAATGCCGCCCATATTATAGTGCACGGTCGGCAGCACCGGGATCGGCTCGCGGGTCAGGTCCACACCGGCAAAGATTTTTGCCGATTCCGTAATACCCGGCAGACGCTCATGCAGCACCTTTGGGTCGAGATGATCGAGGTGCAGGTAGATATGGTCCTTGTTGGGACCGACGCCGCGGCCTTCGCGGATTTCAAGCGTCATGCAGCGCGAAACCACGTCACGCGAGGCGAGATCTTTCGCATTGGGCGCATAGCGCTCCATGAAGCGTTCGCCCTCGGAATTGGTGAGATAGCCGCCCTCGCCGCGCGCGCCCTCGGTGATGAGGACGCCCGCGCCATAAATGCCGGTGGGGTGGAACTGCACGAATTCCATATCCTGCAGCGGCAGGCCGGCGCGCGCCACCATGCCATTGCCGTCGCCGGTGCAGGTATGGGCCGAGGTCGCCGAAAAATAGGAACGGCCATAGCCGCCCGTTGCCAGCACCACCATTTTGGCGCGGAACCGGTGCAGCGTGCCATCGTCGAGCTTCCAGGCGATGACGCCCTGGCACTCGCCGTTTTCGCCCATGATCAGGTCGAGCGCAAAATACTCGATGAAGAACTGCGCATCGTTCTTGATCGACTGGCCATAGAGCGTGTGGAGAATGGCGTGGCCGGTACGGTCGGCCGCAGCGCAGGTGCGCTGCACCGGCGGGCCGTCGCCGAATTCGGTCATGTGGCCGCCGAAGGGACGCTGATAAATCTTCCCGTCCTGCGTACGGCTGAACGGCACGCCGTAATGCTCGAGCTCGTAGATCGCAGCCGGGGCTTCGCGCGCCAGATATTCCATGGCGTCATTGTCGCCGAGCCAGTCCGACCCCTTTACGGTGTCGTACATGTGCCACTGCCAGCTGTCGGGGCCCATATTTTGCAAGGACGCGGCAATGCCGCCCTGGGCCGCGACGGTATGCGAGCGCGTGGGGAAAACCTTGGTAATGCAGGCAGTATTAAAACCCTGCTCGGCCATGCCCAGGGTAGCGCGCAGACCCGCACCGCCAGCGCCAACCACCACCACGTCGAATTCGTGGTCGATCAGTTCGTAATTGGCCATTTCGATCAACCCCAGAAGACGATTTTAAGCACGGCGCCGGCGCCGGCGAGGCCGACGATCAGGCAGAAGAGTGTGTTGAGCAGCATGGTCAGGCGAAACATCGCGCCATGGAAGTAATCTTCCAGCGTATCGCGCATGCCATTGCGCATATGGATCGCGGCAATGGCGATCAGCACGGCAAGCGGCACGCCGATCCAGAAATTGCCGATCACGGAAACCATGTCGGCGCGATCCTGGCCCGCAAGGCGCACGACGATGAACAGCAGCAGCCCAAGGAAGAGAATATTGATCAGGCCTGTGACGCGCTGGGTAATAAAATGGCGCGTCGATGCCTTGGCATCGCCATAGTGGACCTTGGGATTGGCGATCGTTGCAGGGGTGATGACGGTTTCACGCATGTTCAAGCCATCCACACAAAGACGGTCCAGATAAGAAGGGTGATGACCACCGAGGCGGCGAGCGTGGCCCAGGCCATCAGTTCGCGCTGGCCGGGCTCCATCATCACGGCAAAGTCCCAGACCCAGTGGCGCAGGCCCCCGAGCATGTGATGCACGAGGCTCCAGGTGAAGAGGAAGAGCACGAGCTGGCCGAACCAGCTGCCATAGACGAGATTGACCAGATTGAGCGCTTCCTGATCGGCAGCAGCGGCAACCAGCCAGATCGCCAGGAGCGCCATGCCGGCATAATTGGCGATGCCGGTGGCGCGATGCACGATCGACATGGCCATCGTGATCGTCCAGCGATAGATCTGGAGGTGCGGAGATGTGGGGCGGGCTCTGACCGACATTGAACTTTCCGGGGGCCTGAGGACGCGGGAGGATAGGCGTCCAGTTTGGAATAGTTCGAGATTACTACTCGCCAATTGTTACGAAATCAAAGACGTTTCCCGGGTCCATCCGGCGTTTTTGGCGAATACCGCACTTTGTTCGCATATCGCACAAGATGTTCGCGGGACGCGCGGGCGGTGTTGGCGTGAAGAGAGCTAAATTATGGATGGTGGCGAAACCTGGGGAGTGATCGGCACACGCAGAAGACTTATCCATCTTATCCCCGTCACCAATTATGGCCCCATAATAGCCTCATCCAACCTCGCATGGATGGTCTGCAGACGACAGTAGCGAGGGGGCCTGGGGCTGGATCGTCTCCAGCATACGTTCGGGGCTGGCCTGCTTGCGACGAGCGATCAAAAGCCGCCGATAGTTCCGTCCGAAAACTTCGAGCCATGCCGCAGGCAATTTCG
>DATMSG010000328.1:0-3659 GCA_035565515.1 Devosia sp. | reverse complement strand
AGAGCGTTGAGTTCGTCGGTGAAGGACGAGACGATGTGATCGGATGCGGTATTGGCCATTATGTGGTTCCTCGTTCCGCGATCAGCCGATGCGGCCCATGATGTAGTCCTGGGTCTGCTTGTTCACCGGATTGGTGAAGATGTCCTCGGTCGGACCCTGTTCGATCAGGTTGCCGAGGTGGAAGAAGGCGGTGCGCTGGGAGACGCGGGCGGCCTGCTGCATCGAGTGGGTGACGATGACGATGGTGTAGTTTTCACGCAGTTCGTCGATCAGCTCCTCGATGACGGCCGTGGCGATCGGGTCGAGGGCGGAGCAGGGCTCGTCCATGAGGATCACTTCGGGGCCGACGGCTATGGCGCGGGCGATGCAGAGACGCTGCTGCTGGCCGCCGGAGAGGCCGGTGCCGGGCTCCTGCAGGCGATCCTTCACTTCCTCGAAGAGGCCGGCCTTGCGCAGCGAGGACACGACGATTTCATCGAGGTCGGACTTCGACTTGGCCAGGCCATGGATGCGGGGACCATAGGCGACATTGTCGTAGATCGACTTGGGGAAGGGGTTCGGCTTCTGGAAGACCATGCCAATGCGAGCGCGCAATTCGACGACGTCGAGCGACGGGGCGTAGATGTCTTCGCCATCGAGTTTGATGGTGCCGCCGACCTTGGCGCCTTCAATGGTATCGTTCATGCGATTGATGCAGCGCAGGAACGTCGACTTGCCGCAGCCCGAGGGTCCGATGAAGGCGGTGACGGCGCGATCCGGAATGTCGATCGAGATGCCGTGCAGGGCCTGCTTGGTGCCGTAGTGAACGGTCACGTCGCGAGCGGTGAGGCGGATGGGGCGTTCGAGCACGTCAGTCGGGTTCATGGTGGAGTCCACGTTCAGAGAGGTCTTCTTAACCTTGCCGGCAAGCATATCCATTTGGCTCATCCTTAAGCACGCTTTTCAAGGCGTGAGCGGAGATAGATCGCGACGCCATTGAGCAGGATCATGACCGCCAGCAGCACCATGATGGCGGCAGCCGTGCGGGGTTCGAAGAAATTGCGGTTTTCATTGCCCTGCCAGAGATAAATCTGGACGGGCAGGGCGGCGGCCTGGTCGAGCGGGGTGGCTGGAACCGAGGCGACGAAGGCCTTCATGCCGATCAGCAGAAGCGGCGCGGTTTCGCCCAGAGCGTGGGCGACGCCGAGAATGGTGGCCGTCAGGATCGAGGGGAAGGTGGTGGGGAGGACGTGGTGGAACACCATCTGGGTTTTCGACGCACCCATGCCCAGAGCCGCCTGGCGCAGGGCCGGGGAGACGCCCATCAGCGCGCCACGGGTGGCGATGATGATGGTGGGCAGGGTCATCAGGGTCAGCACCAGACCGCCGACCAGGGGAGCCGAAATCGGCAGGTGGAACCAGTTGATGAACACGGCGGCGCCGAGCAGACCGAAGACAATGGAGGGGACGGCGGCGAGGTTGTTGATATTGACTTCGATCAGGTCGGTGAGGCGCGATTTCGGCGCGAACTCTTCGAGATAGATGGCGGCGGCAACCCCGATGGGTACGGCCAGGAGCACCACGATCAGCATCATCCAGAGCGTGCCGACGAAGGCGCCGAGAAGACCTGCGGAAGCAGGCGCGGCGCGGCTATCGACATTGGTGAAGATGGTCCAGGCAAAGCCGTTCGAGATGGTGCCGTTCTCTTCGAAAATATCGATGAGCTGGCGGGCCGGAGCGGAGAGCTGCTGCTGGGTGTCGCCGAGATTGCGGTCGATATTGCCCTTGATCCAGTTGGCGGCATTGGCCGAGGCGAGCACATCGACATCGACGGTCTGGCCGAGGAGCGAGGGATTGGCCACGAAGAGTTCGCGGATCTGGTGGCGGGCATTGGTTTCGGGAATGGTCTGGATCTGACGGCTGTCGATCTCGAACCCTTCCGGCGCAGCCTTGCGGAGCGAGGCCTCGACGATGGTGTTCCAATTGAGGAGCGCCACGTCGCGCTGCCACTTGAGGCTGGCGGCGGTGAATTCGGCGTCGGAGGGGAAATCGGCGCGTGCGGGAGCCGGGCCGACATCGATGACGCCGGGATCGAAGGTCACCGAGAGGTGGATATTGGACTGAACGAAGGCCGGAATGCCCTTGCGGAACACGTCCACGAACAACAGGGCGACAAAGCCCAGGGCGATGGCGATGGCCGCAATGCCAAGTCCGCGGAAAATCTGCTCGTTCATGTGGCGACGGCGAAGGCCGTCGCGAATGATGCGGGTGCGGTCGGACGCGGACTTGTCGGGGGAAGTCTGAATGTCGGTAGCCATTTTATTCGTACTGCTCCCGGAAGCGGCGGACGATGTAGAGGGCGAAGATATTGAGGCAGAGGGTCACGACGAAGAGCGTCAAACCAAGCGCAAAGCCGACGAGGGATTGCGGACCGGTGAAATCGGTATCGCCGGTCAGCTGATTGACGATGGAGACGGTGATGGTGGAGACCGGTTCGAACGGACTACCGCGCAGGATCGGTGCGTTGCCGGCGGCGAGCACCACGATCATGGTTTCGCCGATGGCGCGGCTGACGGCGAGGAGGAAGGCGCCGACAATGCCGGGGAGGGCGGCAGGCAGGAGGACGTTGCGAATGGTTTCGGACTGGGTGGCGCCCAGGCCATAGGCGCCGTCGCGCAGGGTGCGGGGCACCTGGTTGAGGATGTCATCGGACAGGGACGACACGAAGGGGATGATCATGATGCCCATGACGATGCCGGCGGTCAGGGCCGAGGTGGCGCTGATCTGAAGGCCGATGGCGTTGCCGAAATCGCGCAGGAACGGTCCGACCGTGACCAGGGCGAAGAAGCCGAAGACGATGGTGGGGATGCCGGCGAGAATTTCGATGAGGGGCTTTGCGACGGAGCGGAAGGATTTCGGCGCGTATTGGCTGAGATAGATGGCCGAGAGCAGGCCGACCGGTACGGCGACCACCATGGCGATGGCGGTGATCATCAGCGTGCCCGAGAGCAGCGGTAGCAGGCCATAGGAGCCGTGGTTGTCGCCGCCGGCATTGTTGGGGGCCCAGACGGTGCCGAAGAAGAAATCGATCGGGCTGATGAAGGTAAAGAAGCGCAGGGCTTCGGTGACCAGGGAGGCGACGATGCCCACCGTGGTCAGGATGGCGACGGCGGAGCAGGCGAGCAGCAGGACATTGACGATGCGCTCGACCGCATTGCGGGCCCGGAGGCGGGCCGTGATGCGGGAGCGGGCATAGGCAAGGCCGGCGCCACCGGCAACGACGGCAAGGATCAGCGTGCCGGCGAAGGTGAGGAAATTGAACGAGCGCAGGGCGTCGCCCGCGGCCTGTTCCCAGGGGGCGGTTTCGCCCGCCACGCCATAGCCGGAGGCCAGGGCATTGATGCGGATCAGCGCGCCGTTGAGACCGGCCTGATCGAGCGAGACGAGGATGTCCTGCGGGATCTGCGAGACGGTGTAATTGTGGGTGATGCCGCCGCCGAGCCAGGCCCAGAGCAGCAGGATGACCACGGCCGGGATCATGGCCCAGATGGCCGTGAAGGACCCGTGATATTGCGGGCGGGAGTGGACCTTGACGCCATCGGCGGTGACGAGGTTCCGGCTCTTGGACCAACCGGTCTGATAGGAAATGCCTAGAAGGACAATTAGTACGCCGGCTACGA
>DATMSG010000327.1:0-11703 GCA_035565515.1 Devosia sp. | reverse complement strand
GGGCACGCATGCCAATGGACGGGCGACCTATGGCCATTCGCTGATCATCGATCCATGGGGCAAGGTGATCGCCGAACTCGATCATGACGAGCCCGGCGTGCTGGTCGCCGAGGTGGACCCGCAGGCGGTGGCCGAAGCGCGGCAGCGCATTCCTGCCCTTGCCAATGCGCGCGACTTTGCCAAGCCGGCCTGGTGCGGCCCGGGCGCCATTCAAGAAACGACAAGACCGTGATTCAATACGCACTTCAGTGTTCGAAGGGGCATCGCTACGACGCCTGGTTCAAAAGCGCTGCCGCCTATGACGAGCAGCGCGCCCGCGGCATCGTCACCTGCGCCATCTGCGGCGAAAACCATGTCGAAAAGGCGCCGATGGCGCCGGCCGTGGCCCGCACCGACCATGAGCGCGTGCCGCTGTCTTCGGCCCATCCGCAAGCGCAGAAATTCCGCGAAATGCTGCGCGAATATCGCAACAGGGTGACCAGCGAGGCCGATTATGTCGGCAATCGTTTTGCCGAGGAAGCGCGCAAAATCCATTTCGAGGAGGCCGAGGCGCGCGGCATTTACGGCGAAGCGACGCGCGACGAGGTTGCGGCCCTGCTCGATGACGGCGTCGATTTCCTGCCGCTGCCGGACCTGCCGGAGGAACATAATTGAACCTTTATGATCGCGCCCAGTATGACGCGGCCTTGGCCACGTTTCCCGGCGCAAGCTTTGCCGATCAGTGGGAGGCGCGCGTCGCCAAGGTCGGCGGCAAGGTTTTTTGTCTTCTGTCCGATGCTGCCCCGCTCCGTCTGGTGTTCAAGTGCGGCGAAGACAGTTTCGATATCCTGACCTCCCTTGAAGGGGTCGAACAGGCTGCCTATTTCGCCAAGCGCCAATGGGTTTCGGTGACCGAGGGCTCGCCCCTCAGTGCCGATGATCTTCTCGCCTATATCGGGCGCTCGCACGCTCTGGTCGCCAAGGGGCTGACCAAGAAATTGCGGGCAGAACTCGGGATCGGCGAGGGCTGAGAAGAATTCAAAATCCTATGCGCGGGACCGCCGGTCTTTTCGGGCCGCCGCCTTTCGCACCCTTTATGGAGTGATTGAGATGACCAAACTCGACGCAAGCCTGTCGGGCAGCTTTGCTATCGGCGGAGACCTCAAGGTCAACCGCCTCGGCTTCGGCGCCATGCGCATCACCGGCAAGGGCATCTGGGGGCCGCCGGAAGATCACGACGAAGCCATTCGCGTGCTGAAGCGCATGCCCGAGCTTAATGTCGATTTCATCGACACCGCTGAAAGCTATGGTCCCTATATCAGCGAAGATCTCATTGCCGAGGCGCTGGCGCCTTATGCACGGGGCACGATCGTCGCCACCAAGAGCGGTCTCACCCGCACGGGCCCGGATGAATGGCACCAGGTCGGCCGCCCCGAATTCCTGCGCCAGGGCGTCATGACCAGCCTTCGCCGCCTGAAACTCGAGCGGCTCGATCTCTGGCAACTGCACCGCATCGACGCAAAAACCCCGCGCGCCGATCAGTTCGAAGTCATTGCCGAGATGCAGAAGGAAGGCCTGATCCGCCATGTCGGCCTTTCCGAGGTCAGCGTCGCGGACATCGAGGAAGCCCGGAAATATTTCAAGGTCGCGACGGTCCAGAATCTCTACAATTTCGCCAATCGCAAGAGCGAAGCCGTGCTCGAATATTGCGAGAAGAACGGCATCGGTTTCATTCCGTGGTTTCCGCTGGCCGGTGGCGATCTCGTCGAGGGCCATGAGGGTGCCAGGGCGATCCTGCACAAGCACAATGTTTCGGGCAGCCAGATCGCGCTCGCCTGGCTCCTCAAGCGCTCGCCGGTCATGCTGCCCATTCCGGGCACCGGCAAGGTGAAGCATCTCGAGGACAATGTCGCCGCCGCTGCGGTCAGTCTCAGCGACGAGGATTTTGCCGTTCTGGACGGCATCGGCCGGAAGGGCTGAAGCGAGAGACTGTGGGGGGAGGTTCGGGTCGGCCCAATAGGGAGGGTGGAATCCCCGCTATCGGGCCTGACCAGTTCAGCTGTCTTGGCAGACCGCTGAGTGGCTGAACGGGGCTTTAGCACCGCTCCTCCTGCTTGTCACGCGATTGTCGCAAATTCACAGGCCGACACCCCGGCCGTGCATCCTAGTTCCAGAGCTTGTCGATGGCCTTGGTGTCGCGCACGGCGCCCTTGGCGGCGGAGGTTACGAGGGCGGCATAGGCTTTCAGGGCCGTGGTCACCTTGCGCTTGCGCGGGTGGGCCGGCTTCCAGCCGAGCTTGTCCTGTTCGGCGCGGCGGGCGGCCATTTCGGCGTCCGAAACCAAGACGTTGACGGTGCGGTTGGGGATGTCGATCTCGATGATGTCGCCTTCGCGCACGAGGCCGATGGCGCCGCCCTCGGCCGCTTCAGGCGAAGCATGGCCGATGGAAAGGCCCGAGGTGCCGCCCGAGAAACGGCCATCGGTGAGCAGAGCGCAGGCTTTGCCGAGGCCCTTGGACTTGAGGTAGCTCGTGGGATAGAGCATTTCCTGCATGCCGGGGCCGCCCTTGGGGCCTTCATAGCGGATGACCAGAACGTCGCCGGGCTTGATCTCGTTGGAGAGGATCGCTTTCACCGTCGAATCCTGGCTTTCGAAGACGCGGGCCGGGCCGGTGAATTTGAGGATCGATTCATCGACGCCCGCGGTTTTGACGATGCAGCCGTCGAGCGCGATATTGCCCTTGAGGACCGCCAGACCCCCGTCCTTGGAGAAGGGGTGTTCGGGCGAGCGGATGGCGCCATTGGTGCGGTCGGTGTCGAGTTCGGCCCAGCGGTTGGACTGGGAAAAAGCTTCCGTGGTGCGCACGCCGCCGGGGGCGGCCATGTAGAAATTGCGGACGCTTTCGGAATTGGTGCGGGAAATGTCCCATTTGTCGATGGCATCGCCCATGGTCGCGGCGTGCACCGTCGGCTCCTTGCGGTTGATGAGGCCCGCGCGGTCGAGCTGACCCAAAATCGCAAAAATGCCGCCGGCGCGGTGGACGTCTTCCATATGCACGTCGTTCTTGGCTGGCGCGACTTTCGAGAGCACCGGGACGCGGCGCGACAGGGCGTCGATGTCGTCCATGGTGAAATCGACACCGCCTTCATGGGCAGCGGCGAGGATGTGGAGCACGGTATTGGTCGAGCCGCCCATGGCGATATCGAGCGCCATGGCGTTTTCGAAGGCCTGTTTGGTCGCGATGGAGCGCGGCAGCACGCTTTCGTCGTCCTGCTCATAATAGCGGCGGGCGAGATCGACGATCAGATGGCCGGCTTCCTGGAAGAGGCGCTTGCGGTCCGAATGGGTGGCGAGCGTCGAGCCATTGCCCGGCAGGCTGAGGCCCAGGGCTTCGGTGAGGCAGTTCATCGAATTGGCGGTGAACATGCCCGAGCACGAGCCGCAGGTGGGGCAGGCGGCTTCTTCGACGGCCTGCACTTCGGCGTCGGTATAGTGGTCGTCGGCCGCCATCACCATGGCGTCGACAAGGTCGAGCGCCTGCAGCTTGCCCTTGACGATCGCCTTGCCGGCCTCCATCGGGCCGCCGGAAACGAAGACCACCGGGATATTGAGGCGCATGGCCGCGTTCAGCATGCCGGGCGTGATCTTGTCGCAATTGGAAATGCAGACCATGGCGTCGGCCGTATGGGCATTGACCATGTATTCGACGCTATCGGCGATGATGTCGCGGCTCGGCAGCGAATAGAGCATGCCGTCATGGCCCATGGCGATGCCATCGTCCACGGCAATGGTGTTGAATTCCTTGGCAACGCCGCCGGCGGCCTCGATTTCACGGGCGACCAACTGGCCGAGATCCTTCAAATGGACGTGGCCGGGCACGAACTGGGTAAAGGAATTGACCACCGCGATAATGGGCTTGCCGAAATCGCCGTCCTTCATGCCGGTGGCGCGCCACAGGCCACGCGCGCCGGCCATGTTGCGGCCATGAGTGGTTGTGCGGGAGCGATAGACAGGCATGGCGGATTCCTCAATACGTTGTCGCCGGTGGGGCCGGAGTTTTCATTTCTTTAGACCCATTCCAGCCTCGCTTCAAGAAATTTCCGTACCGTACCGTACGGTACGGTTTTGTGGATGAGACAAGTTCGTGCCTGCGAGGGTGGTGGTATTGGTGGACGGACCCCGGAGCGGCATTCGCCTCGAAGTTTTTAGTAGATGAAGCGGATACCGCTCCGAGGTGCCCTTTTTTCGGACGGAACTATCGGCGGCTTTTGATCGCTCGTCGCAAGCAGGCCAGCCCCGAACGTACGCTGGAGACGATCCAGCGCCAGGCCCCCTCGCTACTGTCGTCTGCAGACCGTCCATGCGAGGTTGGATGGACCTATTATGGGGGCACAATTACGAGCGGGGATAAGATGGATAGATCGGGGCGGCAACCCGGCTCGGGGATATTTGAGCCTTGGCGGTTGCGTGTGCCGACACCCCTTCAGCCTCCGTCAAGGGGGAGGTGAAGGCCTGCGGGTGGAGCTCGGGAGTGCCAAGAACTCGATACGGCACCTCGAAGGCCATCCTGGGATATCAAGATGGGTCCCGGCCTTCGCCGCGATGACAACCGGTGGCAAGGAAGGCATCGTGGCTCACCCCAAGCCCAAAACTGCCTCAGGAGGGGGCTTCATGACGGAAACCACGCTGACAGCCAAAGCCTTCCTCACCGCACTGTGGGCAAATCAGTCCGACGAGGAACTGGCCAAGATCGGGCGCTATTTCAAATCCGGCAAAGGCGACTACGGCGAAGGCGACCGCTTTATCGGGGTGCGCATGGGCGCCGTCTTCGCCCTTGCCAAAGAGCATGTGCAGATGCCGCTCGATGAAATCGAGAAGTTGCTCGAAAGCGATATCCACGAAGCACGGGCCGGCGCGGTATCGATCATGGCCAAGCAATTTGGCCTCAAGAAAACCCCACCAGAACGCCGCGGCGAATTGACGGCGCTCTATCTGCGCCGTCATGACCGGATCAACAACTGGGACCTGGTCGATCTCGGCGCGCCGCAGATCGTCGGCGTCTGGTTGCGCGACAGGGATCGTTCGATGCTCTACACCCTCGCCAGCTCCAAAAACCTGTGGGAGCGGCGCACGGCCATGTGCGCAACCATGGCTTTTGCCCGCAAGGGCGATCTCGACGATGTTTTCGCCATCGCCGAAATCCTCGTTCACGATCCTCAGGATCTCATCAACAAGGTGGTCGGCGGCGTGCTGCGCGAAACCGAGCGCACGGCGCCGGAGCGATTGCGCGCCTTTCTCGATCGGCATGCCGACACCATGCCGCGCGTCGCGCTACGCTACGCCATCGAGCATTTTTCCCCGCAAGAACGCGCAGAATGGCTCAAGCGCGGAAAATGAGGATCAGGCGGCGGGGCGTTCCGCCAGCACCATGTAATTGACCGCCATATCCGAGGAGAGGCGCCATTCGTCCGCGATGGGATTGAAGGTAACCCCCTTGCCGTCGGTCACCTTCAGCCCATTGCGCCTGAGCAGGCTGCGGATTTCGTCAGGCGTAAGAAACTTCTTCCAGTCATGCGTGCCCCTGGGCAGCCAGCGCAGCACATATTCGGCCCCGAGAATGGCCAGGGCATAGGCGCGGGCGGTGCGGTTGAGCGTGGCGGTGAACATCAGGCCGCCCGGCGCGACGAGATCGGCGCAGCTCTTCATATAGAGCGGCACATTGTCCACGTGCTCGACCACTTCCATGTTGAGCACGACGTCGTATTTCTCGCCCGCTTCCACCAAAGCCTCGGAGGTGGTGACGCGATAATCGATGTCGAGGCCCGATTTTTCCGCGTGGATTTTGGCGATAGCAATATTGCGCTCGGCCGCATCGACGCCGGTCACGCTGGCGCCGAGCCGCGTCAGGGGTTCGCAAAGAAGGCCCCCGCCACATCCGATATCAACGATCTTCAATCCTTCGAGCGGGCGCATGCCCGAGGTATCGCGGGAAAAATGGGAGACCAGATGATCGCGGATATAGGCGAGGCGCACCGGATTGAACTTGTGGAGCGGCTTGAACTTGCCCTTTGGGTCCCACCATTCCTCGGCCATGGCCGTGAATTTGGCGATCTCGGCATCGTTGATGGTGGTCTCGGACATTTTTTGCTCCTTTGTGCTCATATGACAGAGCAGGCGGGGCCGGTTCAAGGCGCGGGGTGACGCAGGACGCGCGATGCCAGTTGATCCCGGCGCGGCTTTGTGGCATTTCCCCGCGCTAATGAAGCGTACCGCCGGGTTCGGCGCAGTGCTTTGCTTTAGCCGGGGAAGAAAGTGGCCCGTATCGTCGTCAAGTTCGGTGGCACCTCGATGGCCAATATCGAACGCATCCGCCATTCCGCCCTCCATGTGAAGCGCGAAATCGAAGCCGGCAACGAAGTGGCCGTCGTCGTTTCCGCCATGTCGGGCAAAACCAATGAACTGGTTGGCTGGGTCAACGAGGCGAGCAAATTTCACGACGCGCGCGAATATGACGCCGTGCTCGCTTCGGGCGAGCAGGTCACCGCCGGTTTGATGGCTATTGTCCTGAGCGAAATGGGCATCCAGTCGCGCTCCTTTGCCGGCTGGCAGGTACCGATCAGGACCGATGACTCGCATGGCGCGGCCCGCATCACCGAAATCGATCCCACCGAGCTCGACAAGCGTATGAAGGATGGCTGGGTGCCCGTCATCACCGGCTTCCAGGGCATTTCGCCCCATGGCCGCGTGACGACGCTGGGCCGGGGCGGTTCGGATACCTCGGCCGTGGCCGTTGCTGCCGCGGTCGGTGCCGATCGGTGCGACATCTATACCGATGTGGACGGCGTTTACACGACCGATCCGCGCATCGTGCCCAAGGCGCAGCGCATGACCAGGATTTCCTTCGAGGAAATGCTGGAAATGGCCTCGCTCGGTGCCAAGGTGCTGATGATCCGCTCGGTCGAAATGGCCATGGCCCACAAGGTGCGCCTCTTGGTGCGCTCCAGTTTTGACGACCCCAATGCGCCCCAGATTGCGCCCGATGGAAAGCCCGGTGTCCCCGGCACGCTCGTTTGCGATGAGGATGAGATCATGGAAAAGCAGATCGTTTCGGGCGTGACGCTCGCCAAGGCCGAGGCCAAGATCACCCTGCGCGATGTCAAGGACAAGCCCGGCGTTGCCGCCGCCATCTTTGGTCAATTGGCCGACGAAGGCATTATCGTCGACATGATCGTGCAGAACATTGCCGACGATGGCGCGACCACCGACATCACCTTCACCGTGCCCGACAGCGAATATGACAAGGCGGTCAAGGCGCTCGAAAACAATGGCGGCAAGTTCGAATATGCCCGCCTTTCCGGCTCCAAGGGCGGGGCCAAGGTCTCGGTCGTGGGCGTCGGCATGCGCAGCCATGCCGGTGTTGCATCTTCGATGTTCAAGGCGCTGGCCGACAAGGGCATCAATATCCAGCTGATCACCACTTCGGAAATCAAGACCTCGGTCCTGATCGATGAAGAATATGCAGAGCTTGCGGTCCGTGCGCTGCACACCTATTACGGGTTGGACAAGAAGGACGTCTGATCTCGTTTCGAGGGGAAAGGGGCCGCGTCCGATCAAGGGGGGCGGCTCGGCGGGGCTGCCGGTAACGGATGGTCACGACCATAGGCGGCCCAAGGGTGCTGCTGCGGCAATTGCGCGAAACCATGGCGGAGCCGCTGGCTTCGCAGGCCCGGCTCGACAAGATCGTGGGCCTGATCGCCGACAATATGCGGGCCGATGTGTGCTCGTTCTATGTGCTGCGCGACGACGGCGCGCTCGAACTTTTCGCCACCAAGGGCCTCGCGGCCGAATCGGTCCATATGACGACGCTGCGCCTCGGCGAGGGCCTGGTGGGCCTTATCGCCTCGGAAGCAGAGCCGCTCAGTCTCGACGACGCGCCCAGCCATCCCGGTTTTGCCTATCGCCCCGAAACGGGCGAAGACAAATATAATTCATTCCTCGGCGTGCCCGTGCTCAGGGCCGGGCAAACCCTGGGCGTTCTGGTCGTTCAGAATGCCGAGCGGCGTCATTATGGCGAGGATGAAACCGAGGCCATGCTGACTACGGCCACAATCCTCGCCGAGATGATCGCGACCTCGGATTTCGACAATCTGATCAAGCCGGGGTCCGATATCGATCTCAGGCGTCCCCGCATGTTCAACGGCGTCAGCTTTACCGATGGCATAGCCCTTGGCACCGTGGTGCTGCACGATCCGCGCGTCGTCGTCGTCAACTTCATCGCCGACGATACCGAGGCGGAAAAGGCCCGGCTCGACAAGGCCCTGGCCAGCATGCGCGTCTCCATCGACGCCATGCTCGACCATGGCGACATGCAGCCCAGTTCCGATCATCGCGAGATTCTGGAAACCTATCGCATGTTCGCCAATGACCGGGGCTGGGTGAACCGGCTGACCGAGGCGATCGACAACGGGCTTTCGGCGGAAGCTGCGGTCGAGCGGGTGCAGAACGATACGCGTGCGCGCATGCTGCGCCAGACCGATCCCTATATTCGCGACCGGCTGCACGATCTCGACGATCTCGCCAACCGGCTCCTGCGCGTTCTGACCAATACCAGCCAGCCCGCGCATCGCGAACTGCCCGACAATGCCATTCTCGTCGCCCGCAATATGGGGCCGGCGGAACTGCTCGAATATGACCGCAAGAAGCTGCGCGGGCTGGTGCTCGAAGAGGGCGGGGCGACGGCGCATGTCGCCATTGTCGCGCGCTCGCTGGGCCTGGTGGCGGTGGGGCAGGCCGATTCGATTGTCTCCATGTGTGAAAGCGGCGACGACATCATCATCGATGGTCCGGCCGGCCAGGTGCATCTGCGGCCGACCCCGGATGTCGAGCAGACCTATATCGACAAGGTGCGCGTCTCCGCCAAGCGCCGGGCCCATTATGCCGCGCTCAAGGACAGGCCGAGCGTCACCAGGGACGGTTTCGAGATCACGCTGCTGCACAATTCCGGGCTCGTGGCCGACCTCCCCATGCTCGACGATACCGGCGCGGTCGGGGTCGGGCTTTTCCGCACCGAATTGCAGTTCATGATCGCGAGCAAGCTGCCGCGATTGCAGGAACAGGTCGATCTCTATGCCGAGGCCATGGCGATTGCCGGCGAGCGGCCCATCGTCTTCCGCCTGCTCGATATCGGCGGGGACAAGGTCGTGCCCTATCTGCGCTCGATGGCCGAAGAAAACCCGGCCATGGGCTATCGCTCCATTCGCCTGGGGCTCGACCGGCCCGGCCTCCTGCGCACCCAGGTGCGGGCGCTCTTGATGGCGGCCAAGGGCAGGCCGCTCAAGATTCTCGTGCCCATGGTCACCGAGACTTTCGAATTTCGGCAGACTAAGCTCGTCGTTGCCAAGGAAATGGAGCGCCTGCGCCGCGCCGGCGAGCCGGTGCCCTCGCGGCTGGAACTCGGGGCCATGGTGGAAGTACCATCGCTCCTGTTCGAACTCGACCAGATCATGCCCGAGACCGATTTCGTTTCCATCGGCTCAAACGATCTCGTGCAGTTTCTGACGGCCGCCGACCGGGCCAATCCGCGCGTTTCCAAGAATTATGACGCCATCGCCTTGCCGCGGCTGCGCGCCATGCGGCTGGTGGTCGATGCGGCGCGCCGGCACAATAAGCCGGTGACCATGTGCGGCGAGTTGGCGGGCAAGCCGATGGAAGCGCTGGCGCTGATGGCCATTGGCATGACGCGGCTATCCATGGGGCCGGCCTCGATCGGGCCGATCAAGGAACTGGTGCTCAATGTCGAGCTCAAGCCGATCCAGGATTCGGTCGCCGCGGCGCTGAGTGTGGGGGCCGATGGGGTGGCGATCCGCACGCTGTTACAGGAATGGGTGGAGCGGCAGAACCTGCCCATGGGCTAGGTGCCGCCCCTAGTTCTGCTTGCGATTGTGGGCGCTGGCGATTATCCAGTGCCCCGATAGCTCCGGAAAGTAGCCGAATGCCCGTTTTGCCAGAGGACAAGCTCGACGCGCTTGCCACCCGTTTCCAATATATCGAAGCTGCCCTTTCGAGCGGCGCGAGCCCGGACGAGCTGGCCAAACTCTCCAAGGAACACTCCGATCTCAGCCCCATTGTCGGGGAGATTAATGCCTATAAAAAGGCACTTCGCGACCGTGCCGAGGCCGAGTCTCTTGCCAGGGGACCGGACAAGGACATGGCCGAGATGGCTGCGGCCGAGTTGGAAGAACTCGATGAAAAGATTGAGCAATTCGTTCAATCGATCCGCGTCATGCTGCTGCCCCGGGATGAGGCCGACGAAAAATCGATCATTCTCGAAATCCGCGGCGGTACGGGGGGCGACGAAGCCGCCCTGTTCGCCGGCGATCTCTTTCGCATGTATGAGCGCTATGCCTCGCTGCGCGGCTGGAAGGTGACGCTGATGGAGGAAAGCCCCGGGGAAATGGGGGGCTATAAGGAAGTCATCGCCAATGTGTCGGGCAAGGGCGTTTATGCGCGGATGAAATACGAGTCCGGCGTGCACCGCGTGCAGCGCGTGCCGGCGACGGAAGGCTCGGGGCGCATCCATACTTCGGCCGCGACGGTAGCCGTGCTGCCCGAGGTCGAAGACATTGATATTGAAATAAGAAATGAAGACATCCGCATCGATACGATGCGTGCTTCGGGGGCCGGCGGGCAGCATGTCAACACCACCGATTCGGCGGTGCGCATCACCCATTTGCCGACCGGGATCGTCGTGACGTCGGCGCTGAAATCGCAGCACCAGAACCGGGCGCAGGCCATGGTGGTGCTGAGGGCGCGGCTTTATGAAATGCAGCGCGAGGAACGGGACAATGCCCGCTCGGCCGAGCGCAAGGGACAGGTGGGTTCGGGGGATCGCTCGGAGCGGATCCGGACCTATAATTTCCCGCAGGGACGGGTTACCGACCATCGGATCAACCTGACTTTATATAAGCTTGACAAGGTGATGGCGGGCGAAGCGCTGGATGAACTGATCGAGGCGCTGATTACCGAAAACCAGGCGGCGCAGCTGGCCGCCATGGAGACTTCCAACTGAGCGAGGTCACTGTCGGCGCGCTTTGGCGGCGGTGGCGGGACGAATTGAGCCGGCGCGGCTTTGCGACGGCGACGCTGGACGCCAAGCTTCTGGTGGGCCATGCGCTCGGTCTTGACGCGCTGCAATTGGCCACGCGCGAGAGCGAGTTGGTTAGCACACTGTTAACATCGAGCGTAACCGAGCTGATGCAGCGGCGGCTGACCGGTCAATCGGTGGCGCGGATCATCGGCCACAAGGAATTTTATGGGCTCGACTTCGCGCTCAATGAGGCAACGCTCGAGCCGCGGCCCGATACCGAACTGCTGGTCGATCTGGCACTGAAGGCGCTGCCGGCAGGCGGGCGGTTCGTCGATCTCGGAACCGGGTCGGGCTGTATCCCGATTGCGATTTTGGCCAACCGGCCCGATGCGTCGGGGGTGGCGAGCGATCTCAATCGGCTGGCCCTGGACATGGCGGGGCGGAATGCCGAGCGCAATGGGGTCAGCGGGCGGCTGACATTCCTGGAGGGCGATTGGTTCGGGGCTCTTGCGGAAAGAGGGCAAGAAAAATTGGATTTGATCCTCTCCAATCCCCCCTATATCGCCTCCGAAGTGATCGAGACGCTCTCGGCCGAAGTGGGGGATTTCGACCCGCTTCTGGCGCTCGATGGCGGACC
>DATMSG010000326.1:0-2994 GCA_035565515.1 Devosia sp. | reverse complement strand
ATAGAGGGCGCAGAGCACGTTCGAACCGATCAGTGGAACCGGTTCGTTACCGATCTGGTGGCGGTTCGCCGATATTTCGGTGCCGATCAGCAGGCCCGAGAGATAGCCGGCGCACCAGGCAGGCTGACGGCCCGAGACGAGGGAACTGGCGCGGACGCGGAACAATTGGCCGAGGAGATCGGCGGGATGGTCGAGACCGTCTTTGGCGCCGGCGGCGAAACCTTCGGCGCGTTCTGGCGCGTCGAGATCGCCACCCAGCGAATGGCGCAGTACCGAATGCGTGGACAGGATTTCGAACATTTCGCCGGTCATGGCGGTGGTGAAATGCTCGATCCTCGTGCCGTCGAGCAGCGCCCATTTCGAATGGGTCCCGGGCATGCAAACGAGACCGGAATAGCCGGGCAGGGTGCTGGCGAGCCCAAGGAGCTGGGTTTCTTCGCCGCGCATGACATTGTCGGCACCCTGCTTCTGGCATACGCCGGGCAGGATGGAGACTTTCAATTTATCTGAGCCGCTATCGGGCCGAACCGCGCCTTTGAGGAGGCCACGCAGGTCGGTCGGGGATTCAAGGTAGGGCGCTTCGAGCCAGCCCTGGCGGGCGCCGGCCATGCCGCACACCACGACGTCCGTGGGGGCTGCGAGATCGATGCCGGAGAGCAGTTCGCCCAGCGCCGCGGGGAATTCTTCGCGGGTGAGCTTGCCCATTCCCTTTGGCGAACTGCGAGAGGCAAGCACGTTTCCTTGCCCGTCGATCGTCCAGCCCCGAAGATTGGATGTGCCCCAATCGACGGCAATCCACGCAACAGATTCGCTCAACCCAAACTCTCCTCGACGAACGCCTAATGAATGCGGCGCGACCCTAATGGGCTTCGTCCGCTCTGAACAGGGCGTTCCGCTGCACCGGCTACGCCAGCGAGCCTCGCCAATCTCCTCGATTGGTAAGATTTTCGGAGCGTTCCGGCACATATGGGGTCTATTGCACGGCCGCAATCAATTGTATGATTTTTTCGTTTGGAGCCGTTCACAGCGGCGTTTGTCGTGATAGAACGGGGTCAAGCAGGCCCCACGGTTCGCTGCGGCGGACGGAAAAGGAATTTGACGATGACGACTGACAATGGCGCCGGTGCCCCGAAAAAGCTGCGCTCGCGTGCATGGTTCGATAATCCCGAAAATCCGGACATGACCGCGCTCTATCTCGAGCGCTACATGAATTTCGGTGTGTCGCGCGAAGAGCTGCAATCGGGCAAGCCGATCATCGGCATCGCGCAGACCGGCTCCGACCTCAGCCCTTGCAATCGTCATCATATGGTTCTGGCCGAGCGCGTGCGCGAGGGCATTCGCGAGGCTGGCGGCATCGCCATCGAATTCCCGGTGCATCCGATCCAGGAAACCGGCAAGCGCCCGACGGCCGGCCTTGACCGCAACCTTGCCTATCTCGGCCTCGTCGAAGTGCTCTATGGCTACCCGCTCGATGGCGTGGTGCTGACCATCGGCTGCGACAAGACCACTCCGGCCATGCTGATGGGCGCGGCGACGGTGAACATTCCCGCGATCGCCCTCTCCGTCGGCCCGATGCTCAATGGTTGGCACAAGGGAGAGCGGACGGGTTCGGGTACGATCGTTTGGAAGGCGCGCCAGATGATGGCGGCCGGCGAAATCGACTATGCGCAGTTCATCGAACTCGTCGCTTCGTCGGCGCCATCGACCGGCTATTGCAACACAATGGGCACGGCGACGACGATGAATTCGCTGGCCGAGTCGCTCGGCATGCAGCTTCCCGGTTCTGCCGCGATTCCCGCGCCCTATCGCGATCGCCAGGAAATGGCCTATCGCACCGGCAAGCGCATCGTCGATATGGTGCATGAAGACCTGAAGCCGTCCGACATTCTCACCAAGGACAATTTCATCAACACCATCGTCGTCAATTCGGCGATCGGTGGCTCGACCAATGCGCCGATCCACATTCAGGCGATCGCCAAGCATATCGGCGTCGAACTGGAACTGCAGGACTTCCAGACCTATGGTCACAAGGTGCCGCTGCTGGTGAACCTGCAGCCGGCCGGCGAATATCTCGGCGAAGATTACTACCATGCCGGTGGCGTGCCGGCGGTGGTCAACGAGCTGATGAAGCAGGGCCTGATCCGCGAGAATGCGCCGACCGTCAATGGCAAGACCATCGGCGAGAACTGCCGCAATACGCCGATCCAGGACGAGAAGGTCATCCGTCCGTTCGACCAGCCGCTCAAGGTCGATGCCGGCTTCCTCGTGCTGCGTGGCAATCTCTTCGACAGCGCAATCATGAAGACGAGCGTGATCTCGTCCGAATTCCGCGATCGCTACCTCAATAATCCGAACCATCCCGGCATGTTCGAAGGCAAGGCGGTGGTGTTCGACGGTCCCGAGGACTATCACCACCGCATCGACGATCCCTCGCTCGAAATCGACGAGAACACGCTGCTGTTCATGCGCGGCGCGGGGCCGATCGGCTATCCGGGTGCGGCTGAGGTCGTCAACATGCGGCCGCCTGATTACCTGATCAAGAAAGGCATCCACTCGCTCGCCTGCATCGGCGACGGCCGTCAGTCGGGTACCTCGGGTTCGCCCTCGATCCTTAACGCCTCGCCGGAAGCGGCAGCCGGCGGCAACCTCGCCATTCTCAAGACTGGCGACAGGGTGCGTATCGACCTCAACAAGGGCGAAGCCGATATCCTTATCTCGGCCGAGGAAATCGCAACGCGTCGTGCGGCGCTCGAGGCTGCGGGCGGGTACAAATTCCCCAAGCACCAGACGCCCTGGCAGGAAATCCAGCGTGGTATTGTCGGCCAGCTCGGCGACGGCGCTATCCTCAAGCCGGCAGAGAAATATCAGCGCATCGCCCAGACCGAAGGCCTGCCGCGCGACAATCACTAGAAACCGGGTTTATCCGTAACCTCGGTTTGACGAAAGGCCGGGCAGCACAGAGTGCCGCCCGGCCTTTTCTTTGGCGTCGCGGAT
>DATMSG010000325.1:0-37677 GCA_035565515.1 Devosia sp. | reverse complement strand
GCCGCCATGTTCGGGCCGGCGGGACATGCCTATGTCTACAAGATTTACGGCATTCATTTTTGCCTCAACTTCGTCTGCCGGCCGGGCAGCGCCATTCTGATCCGGGCGCTGCGGCCCCTGGCGGGTTTTGACGCCATGCATGAGCGGCGGGGCGGGGTGGTTGACAAGCAGCTCTGCTCGGGGCCAGGGAAGTTGGCTGAGGCGCTGGGACTGGACCTCTCGCAAAATGGCCTGGCCCTCGATGAAGCGCCGTTTCAGTTGATCGCAGCGACCGCGCCGCGCGAGGTGGCGACGGGGCTGCGGATCGGCATTACCAAGGGGGTGGAGACGCCCTGGCGCTTTGTCGAGCGCGGGTCGGCCTATTTGAGCAAGCCGCTGAAATAGAGCGTTTGTGGCGCGCTTTGTGATCGCCGCTGGCGCAACCGCTGCTGCGCCTTCCCGTTTCCCCTCCGCGAAGGATAGCGCGCGTCAACCGGACGCGGTGGTATGAGGAACGGGCAGGTTTTTCCGGTTTCCCGCCCGGCCAACGAAACGGCAGCCGAGCCTTTGTCCCACCCGCGCTAGGCCTTCGCGATTCATCAAGAGGAGGCACCGATGCCCCAGGGCGACAAATCCGCCTATACCGACAAGCAGAAGCGCAAGGCCGAGCATATCGAAGAAGGCTATGAAAAGAAGGGTGTGAGCAAGGACGAGGCCGAGCGCCGCGCCTGGGCCACGGTCAACAAGGACGATGGTGGCGGCAAGAAAGCGGGCTCGGGCCGCGGCAAGGAAACCGGCCACCCGGCAGCGCATAAGGGCGGCGAAAAGGGCGGCAAGGCCTCGGCCAGCCGTTCGGCCGCCGAGCGCTCCGCTTCGGCCAAGAAAGCCGCGGCCACGCGAAAACGCAATGCCGAGCATCACGCACATCACTAGGTGATAGTGGCCATTGCCGTGTTGCGCCCGGCTGAGTCGCATGATTCAAGAGGGGCGTGCAAGCGCTCGACTCAATTGACCTGTTTTCGCCGCACCGCGCCGAGCGGCCGACCCCGCTCGAGGTTTTGCGCGATATTTTCGGGCACAAGCAGTTTCGCGGCCAGCAGGATCAGGTGATCGAGCAGATCGTCGCCGGGGGCGATGCAGTCGTGCTGTTTCCCACCGGCGCGGGCAAATCCATGTGCTTTCAGATCCCCGCGATCTGCCGCCCCGGGGTGGGCATCGTGATCTCGCCGCTGATCGCGCTGATGCGCGATCAGGTGGAAGCGCTGAAACAGGCCGGGGTCGCGGCGGCGGCGCTCAATTCCTCGCTTTCCCCCGAAGAGGCGAGCCTGGTGCGCCGGCAATTGCGGGCAGGGGAACTCGATCTGCTTTATGTGGCGCCGGAACGCGTCGCGACCCCCGGCTTTGCCAATATGCTCTCGGGCGTCGATATTGCGCTCTTCGCCATCGATGAGGCGCATTGCGTGAGCCAATGGGGGCACGATTTCCGGCCCGAATATCGCGAGCTCATCCACCTCGTCGAACTCTTTCCCGGCGTGCCGCGCATTGCCCTGACGGCGACGGCCGATCCGACGACGCGCGAAGACATCATCGAGCGCCTGGGGCTCGAACAGGCCAAGGTTTTTACGACCAGTTTCGACCGGCCCAACATTTCCTATTCCATTCTCGAACGCGACAAGCCGCGCGAGCAGCTTCTGGATTTTCTCTCCGGCCATAAGGGCGAGAGCGGCATTGTCTATTGCCTTTCCCGCGCCAAGGTCGAGGACATGGCCGAGTACCTTTCGGGCAAGGGGATCCGGGCGTTGCCCTATCACGCCGGCATGCCGGCCGAACTCAGGAGCGCCAATCAGGATGCGTTCCTGAAGGAAGAGGGACTCTGCCTCGTTGCGACCGTGGCCTTCGGCATGGGCATCGACAAGCCCGATGTGCGCTATGTCGCGCATATGGATCTGCCCTCGTCCATCGAGGCCTATTATCAGGAAACGGGGCGCGCCGGGCGCGACGGGCAGCCGGCCGATGCCTGGATGAGCTATGGCATGGCCGACGTGGTGCAGCGCCGTCGCATGATCGACGAGGGCGGGGCGCCGGACGAGGTGAAACGGCTCGAACACGGCAAGCTCAATGCGCTCCTGGGCGTCTGCGAAACGGCGGAGTGCCGGCGCAAGGCGATCCTCAATCATTTCGGCGAGGCGCATGCCGGCAATTGCGGCAACTGCGATACCTGCCGCTCGCCCGTCGAAAGCTGGGACGGCACCGAGGCGGCGATCAAGGGATTGGCGGCGATCTTTCGCACCGGGCAGCGTTTTGGCGCGGCGCATGTGATCGATGTGCTGGTGGGCAAGGAGACCGAAAAGGTCCAGCGCTTCGGCCACCAGAACCAGCCGGTTTTCGGCCAGGGGCGCGAGCTCGATGCAAAGGCCTGGCAGTCGGTGCTGCGGCAATTGACGGCCATGGGGCTGATCGTCGTCGATCACGCCAATCATGGCGCGCTGACGCTGGGCGAGGGGGCTCGCGCGGTGTTCAAGAAAGAGCGCAGCGTTACCCTGAGGAAAGACCGGCCGAAAAAGGCCGTGGAAGTTCGCCGGCAGCTCTCGAAAGCCGTGGACATTCCCGACCATGCGCGCGGGCTTTTCGATGCACTGCGTTCCGAGCGGCTCAAAATTGCCAAAAGCCAGGGCGTGCCGCCCTATGTGATTTTCCACGATGCGACGCTGCGGGCCATGGCGCTGGCGCGGCCGACCCATCCCCATGACATGCTCAACCTGCCGGGCGTCGGGCAGGGCAAGCTCGACCGCTATGGCGAGGCCTTTCTGGCGGTGGTGGTGGGCTATGATGGGGATTGAGTCGGGCGTCATGAGTGAAGCCAGGGCGAAGCCCCGTCTGCCCATCATCGATATCGCCCGCGGCGTCGCCATTCTCGCCATGGCGATCTACCATTTCTGCTGGGACCTCTGGTATTTCGGTTTTCTCAATGCCGATGTGGGTTTTGATCCGCGCTGGGTGTTCTTTGCGCGGTCGATCCTTGCCAGTTTCCTGTTCCTCGTCGGCGTGGGCCTCGTGCTGGGGCATGGCGAGGGCATCAGGTGGAAAAGCTTCTGGCGGCGCTGGCTCTTTGCCTTTGGCGGGGCACTGGCGATCACTTTGGGCACGCTGATCGCCTTTCCGGAGAGCTTTGTTTATTTCGGCGTGCTGCATGCCATTGCGCTGTTCATGCTGATGGCCCTGCCGTTTCTCTTCGTGCCGGTGGCGCTCGTTGCGCTGGTGGCGCTGGCCTTCATCCTGCCGCCCTTCTTCTTTTCCAATCTGCTGTTCGACGAGAAGATTTTCTCCTGGCTCGGTTTCTGGGTCGTGCCGCCGGTGACCAATGACCTCGTGCCGGTCTTTCCCTGGTTCGGGGCGGTGCTGATCGGCATTCTGGTGACGCGGCTGGGCAAGACGAGCCTGCTGCCCAAGCTCGCAAGCCTGCAGCCGGCTGGCAAATTGCCCAGGGCGCTGGGCTTTCTGGGGCGCTGGAGCCTGCCCTTCTATCTCATTCACCAGCCGGTGCTGCTGGCCGTGATCGTGCCGCTCTCGATGCTTTTCGGTACCCAGGATGCGCTGCGCGAAGCCGATTTTCTGCGCTCGTGCCAATCGACCTGCGAAAGCGGGGGAACCTCGGCCGAGATGTGCACGACCTATTGCCAATGCGGGCTCGAAGGGCTCGACCGGGACGGGCTTTGGGACGCGGTCTATTCCGGCGTGCTTTCCCCTGAACAGCAGGCCCAGCTCGACGCCAATAACCGGCAATGCTCGGCCCTGATCTATCCCGAATTGCTCGACAAGCCGGCAGAGGGACAATAGCCCTAAAACCCCTCACCCGGCCTGCGGCCGACCTCGCTTCCAAAGGAACGGTGCCGCTTCGCGGCCAGGGCATGCCCCCTTGCCAAAGTGGCGCTGGCGGGTGGCCTTCGCCTCCGTCATTCAGATGTCATGTCCCCGCTGCTTCTCGCCGTCATCGCCCTAGCGACCTTTTGTACCTCGATCCTGTCGGGGATTTTCGGCATGGCCGGGGGAATGATCCTTCTGGCGGCGCTGATGACGGTTTTGCCGGTGGCGACGGCCATTGCCGTGCAGGGGGTGATCCAGCTCGTTGCCAATGGCTCGCGTGCCATTTTCTCGCGCCACTATATCGATTGGCGGATCCTGGGGACGATTTGCCTCGGCCTGCTGACGGCGGCGGCCCTGCTGTTCGTCGTGCGCTATACGCCCGATTTCGTCACTGTCTGCATCGCCGTGGGCTTGATGCCGATCCTGGTCTGGATCCCCAAGGACTGGCTGGCGCTCGATGCCAGCAAGCCCCTGCATGGTTTTCTCTGCGGCTTTTTCGGCTCCGGGCTTAATCTCGCCGTGGGCGTTGCCGGGCCGACCATCGACATTTTCTTCATCCGCACGGAAATGGATCGCCGCACGGTGATCGCCACCAAGGCGGCGGCGCAGGTGCTCTCGCATGGTGCAAAGATCGTCTTTTACGGGATCGTGGCCTCGGCTGTCGGCGTGGGCGATTGGGCCATCGCGCTGATCGCGGCGCCCTTTGCCATTATCGGCACCAATGTCGGCTATCGCATCCTGCAGCGCCTGACCGACGAGAATTTCCGCAAATGGACGCGGCTCATCGTCACCGGGATCGGATTGTTCTATCTGGTGCGCGGGCTGATGGCCCTGATGCAGTAGATCTCACCCCGAGGCTGCGAAGCGCTCCGCACCGCGCCATGCGGGTGACCGGGGCGATCGTGCCAGGCTTACGCACAATAAATGCCCAAAACCGCGCCGAGCCGTTTTGAACTCGCGCGCTTGCCCTTTATGGTGGCCATGGGAGACGACATGGCACCTTTTGACAGCGTAACCGCGCGACTTATCCTGCTTCTGGCTGAAACCGGCTCGATCGGCCGCGCCGCCGAGCGCGAGGGGATCGCCTCTTCGGCGGTCAGCCGGCGGGTTTCCGATCTCGAGGCGCGGCTTGGCGTCGTGCTGTTCGACCGCTCGGCCCAGGGGGTGAGGCTCACCAGCGCCGGCGAGGCCTATGCCGAAGGGTGCCGCACCGTGTTGCGCTCGATCGCCGATCTCGATGCCGTCATGGCCGAATTCGGATCGGGCCTCAGGGGCAGCCTGCGGCTTGCTTCGACCGGCTCGGCGTTGACCGGGCGCCTGCCCGAACTGCTGGCGCGCTATGCGCAGAAATTTCCCGGCATCGAAATCGCCATTGCCGAAATGGGCGCTGCCAAGGCGCTCCTGGCGCTCGATGAGGGCCGGGCGGATGTCGCTATCGTTTCCGACAATTACGATTTCGGCCGCTTCGACATCAAACCCTTCGAGGATGAACGGGTTTGGGTCGTGGCGCCGCCCGATCATTCGCTCGCCAAAATGATCGAGCCGCGCAAGGCGATTTCGTTCGATGCGGCGCTGCCCTATGCCATGGTCGGCATTCACCATACCGGCTCGCTCGACCGCCTGCTTTCGGAAGCGGCGGCCGGCAAGGGCCAGGCACTGACCGAGACGCTGCGGGTGGAAAGTTTTCCCGCCCTGGTGCGCATGGTCGAGGCCGGGTTCGGCATCGGCTTCCTGCGCTCGACGAGCCTGCATCTGCTGGCCGGGACCGATCTGGTCTGTGCCCCGCTCGCCGAAAGCTGGGCCATGCGCCAATTGCTGGTGGCGCGGCGCAAATCGAGCCCGCAATCGGCGGCGATGAAGAGCTTTATCGCCCTCTGTGCCGAGACCTATGCCCCCTCGCTTTGAGCCGGGTTTGAGGCAGGTCCGCTTTCATTCCGGCACAGCGCGCGGCCCGTTCGCGGCGGCGCGCAGCGAGGCTCATGTCTCGATCAGCGAGAGGATGAAATCGCGTTCGAGCGCCAGGCCCGCCCATTCATGCGGCGCGTCGGCATCGAAGATCAGCGTATAGGGGCCTTTGTAGCCGGCTTCTTCGGCGGCTCCCACACAGGCCCCATAATCGGCCTCGTCGAGCTGGCCGGCGACGAAACTGGCCTTGGCGTGGCAGAGTTCGGCGCGCGGAAAGATCGCGGCGAGGTCTTCATATTTGCTCGGCCCGCTCCAATTGCCGAAATCGCCGAGCAGGCCGACCTTGCCTTCGAGCCGGTCGAGCACCTCGTTGACCGCCTGCGGGCTGGAGAGGAGGTCGAACCAGTTTTCGGTCACGAGGCGAACCGAAGAACCGGCATTGGCGGCGGCGAGGCGCTTCAGCGCTGCGACCGAGCGGTCGATATTGACCTTGGTGGGTTTTTGCTTGCCGGCAATGATGCGGGCATTTTCCGCCCCCAATTCATTGGCAACCTCGATCCAGCCCGCGATCCAGGCTTCGTCGCGGCTACCGTGTTCGGGATGGGTAATATCGCCGGCGTCGATGAGCAGGGTCTGGAGCCGCACCTCGGCGCGCGCCAGCTGATCCTTCAATTCGGCGAGATAGATGGAATCGCGGCTGCGCATGTGGAAGGAGACGATCTCCAGCCGGTGATAGCCGTGATTGGCCAGGACCGAGGGCAGGCCGAGCAGGGATTCGGTGCCTTCGCCATAGCTGTCCTCGCCCGGACCGATGGCGCTGGTGGTCAGATCATGCGGATAGGTCGTGCCCAACAGACGATGCAGCGACCAGGTGGAGACCGCGATGCGATCAGCACTCTGGGCCATGATATTTCTCCCCAATTCCTCGGCCGCAGAGTTTCACGCGGTTCGAGGGGCTGCAATATAATTCGTTACAGCGCCAAACGATCAGGCGAGCCGATAGATGCGCTCGGCATTGCGGAAAAAGAGCTTTTCCTGGTTCGCGACCGTTTCGCCGGCGACGATTTCGCGCGCCGCTTCGACCCAGCGCGTGAGCGAGCCGGTCTTGGTGACCACCGGATGGTCCGAACCCCAGACCACGCGATCCCAGCCGAAACTTTCGATGACATGCTCGACATAGGGACGGAGGGTTTCATGCGTCCAATCCGGATCGCAATGGTTCACGATGCCCGAGACCTTGCCCATGACATTGGGGAGGGCGGCGATCTCGCCCAGGCTTTGGCGCCAGGGATCGAGGCCGATCCCGTTGATGTCGGGATTGCCGCAATGGTCGAGAACGAAGGTCACCTCGGGCACCTTCTGGGCAAGCGCCACGCCGAGATGGAGCTGATCGGCGCGCAGGCACAGATCGAAGGTGAGGCCGTGCCGGGCGAGAAGGCGCAGGTTTTCCGCAAACAGAGCGGGCTGGCTCACCGTATCGGGCACTTCGTGGAGGATGCGGCGGAGGCCCTTTATGCGTCCCTTGCCCAGCGCGAGGAGCTGGTCGAGCTGCGCGGGAAAATCTCGGTCTTCGGGGCGGCACGCGGCGATGGCACCGGCAATGCCGGCAAGGGTGAGGACGAATTCGGTCTCGGGCACAATATCGGCCGGGGCGACATCGACCTCCATATGCAGCGCGGTCTCGATGCCCAATGGCCTGGCCTCGGCCCAATAGGCCTCGACGCTCCAGGGCTTGTTGATGTCGGGAGCATTGGCAAGCCAGGGATAGGACAGCCGGTCGGGATAGATGAGATGGAGATGGGTATCGATAATGCGCATGGGGCCTCCTGGTCCTTCCACTAGCAGAAAAAGCGGATGAGGCCAGAGTGCTATGGCGCGCCTATTCGCCCTCGAGCGCGCGAATGCGTTCGCTTGCCGTGTCCCAGCTCAGTTCGGTCACGCGCGCGATCATTGCTTCGACAAGGGTGAGAAGGGCGGCATTGGCGTCCCAGGTGCGGCCGGTTTCGGTCTGGCAGGGCAGGCAATAGCGGGCGTGGCGCGCGATGGGACTGAGCCATTCGTCGGTGATGAGCACGATATGGGCTTTGCGGCGCGAGAGGGTCTGGGCGATGTCGAGCATGGCCGGATCGTAGCGGCGCACATCGAAGAGGATGGCGAGATCGCCCTGTCTGACATCGATGAGCTGATCGGCCGAGGTCGCCGGGCGCCCGTCGAGGCGGCGCACGCCGGGACGGATGAGCCGCAGATGGGCTTCGAGATAGCCGGCGAGAAAATCGGAAAACCGGCCGCCCGCGAGGTAGCAATTGCGCTTGGTTTCCGACAGGCGGCGGCAGACGGTTTCGAATTCGCCCGGCGAAATCAGCGCCGCGCTTGCCTCGAGCCGCCGCGCCGACTGGGCGAGGAAGGTTGTCAGGAACGGGGCCTCGCCCGGCGGCGTGGGCAGCACGGCGCCACGCTGCAACGGGGATTTGGACCGCTGTTCGAGTTCCTCGCGCAGGGCCCGCTGGAAATCGGGATAGGATTTGAACCCCAGCTGCGCCACGAACCGGACAATGGTTGCGGCGCTAACGCCGGCACCCGCGGCGAACTCGGCCACGGGCGCCAGGCCCAGCAGCGGATAATTGCCCAAAAGCCCGCGCGCGGCCTTGCGGCCCGCCGAGGTCAGGCCCTCGTCGAGGTCGTGAATGCGTCCGGCAACCGTCTTCCCCTCCATACCCCTCGCTGAACCTCTCGTTTCATGATTGACACATGTTGGATTTGTGGAATTACTGTTACAGAAGTTAACCGGCGATGTAGAGGGGATATGGACGGGGAGGCGCAAAAATCGGTTCTGGTGACCAATGCGCGGGGGACGTCGCCCTTCGTCATTCTTTGCGACCATGCCTCCAATCGCATTCCCGAGCGCTATGGCGATCTGGGGCTGACCCCGAGCGAAAGGTTGAGCCATATCGCCTGGGACCCCGGCGCGCTGGCGGTGAGCCGGGTGCTCTCGGACCTGCTCGATGCGCCGCTGGTGGAATCGACCGTCTCGCGCCTCATCATCGACTGCAATCGCGCCATCGATGCGCCGGACCTGATCTGGACGCTGTCGGAGCGGACGCGGATTGCCGCCAATGAAAATATCAGCCCCGAGGAGCGGGACTATCGTATCGCCCAATATCATCGGCCCTTTCACGGCGCCATCGACGTGCTGCTCGAAGCGCGCCGCCATGCCGGGGTCGAGACGATCGTGGTCTGCATGCACTCCTTCACCCCCGTTTTCCTGGGCAAGAAGCGCCCCTGGCCCATCGGCGTCATCCATGGACGGGACGAGCGTTTCACCAAGGCCTTCCGCGATGCGCTGGCGGCCGAACGGCCCGAGCTCAATATCGGCTGGAACGAGCCCTATGCCGCGCTCAACGGGGTCACCCTGACGCTCGAAAAGCACGGCGACGGGCGCGGGCTCGAAGCCACCATGATCGAAATCCGGAACGACGAAATTCTCTCGCCCGAAGGGGTCGGCCAATGGGCGGGCCTGGTCGCGCGGAGCCTGCAACACGCGCTCGAAGCGCGAAAACAGGCCCGAACGCATTAGGCGAGACACACAGGGTTCAGCATAACCAAGGGGACAGGGACCATGGCTGATACCAAGAAGGTGGGGAGTGTCGCTTATGCGACACGAGACAAGTCGTATTTCGAAAAGCGGGGGTTGCAGCGCTATGCCGGCATCTGGTCGCTTTGGGCGCTCGGCGTCGGCGCGGTGATTTCGGGCCATTTTTCCGGCTGGAACTTTGGCTTCATGACCGGCGGTTGGGGCGGCATGGTGGTCGCCGCCGCCATTATCGCCGTGATGTATCTCGGCCTTGTTTCCTCGATCGCCGAAATGAGCCCGGCCCTGCCCCATACGGGCGCCGCCTATTCCTTTGCCCGCACCTCGATGGGGCCATGGGGCGGTTTCATTACCGGGCTTTTCGAGAATGTCGAATATGTGCTCACCCCGGCGGTGATCTGTACCTTTATCTCGGGCTATTTCGGCTCGATCACCGGGCTCGATACGGCCTATTACCCGCTGCTCTGGGTGGTGTTCTTCGTCATCTTCCTGGCGCTCAATATTTTCGGGGTGGCGCTCAGTTACAAGGTGACGCTGATCGTCACGCTGATCTCGTTGGCGGGCCTCGCCTTCTTCTGGGTCAGCGCCTTTCCCAACATCGATTTTGGCCGCTGGGCGCTCAATATCGGCGTCGGGCCCGATGGCGGGGCGGTCGAATTGCCCGAGGGCAACGGCTCCTGGTTCCCCTTCGGCTGGCAGGGCGTCCTGGCGACATTGCCCTTTGCCGTCTGGCTCTTCCTTGCCATCGAACAGGTGCCGCTGGCGGCCGAGGAATCGGTCGATCCCAAGCGCGATCTGCCGCGCGGCATTCTGCTCGGCTTCTGTACGCTGCTGCTGTCGGCCTTCCTCATCGTGCTGCTCAACCCCTCCATTCCGGGCGTCGGCAGCTTTGCGCTGGGCTCTTCGCTCGAACCCGCGCTCGATGGTATTCGCGCCATCTATGGCGATGCCGCCGCGCCTCTTTTCGGCATCGTGGCGCTGATCGGGCTCATCGCCTCGTTCCACACCATCCTTTATGCGCAGGGCCGCCAGGTCTATTCACTGAGCCGCGCCGGCTATTTTCCCTCGGCGCTCTCGGTGACGCATGAAAAATACAAGACCCCGCATCTGGCGATGATTTCGGGGGCGACGCTCGGCCTCGTCGTCATGCTCGCCATCTGGTTCGTCAATGGCGGCGGGGGGCCGGGCGAAACCCAGCTCGGCGACGACATCATCGGCTCGGTGCTGCTCAATATGGCCGTGTTCGGCGCCATGCTGAGTTACATCATGCAGGCGCTGAGTTTCATCATCTTGCGCCGCAACCAGCCCAATATCGAACGCCCGTTCCGCTCGCCGGTGGGCATTCCGGGCGCGGTGCTGACCATCGTCATCGCGGCGGTGACCCTGTTCTACCAGTTGCAGGACCCGAACTTCTACAAGGGTGTGATCTGGGTCGTGCTCTGGTGCGCCATCGGCATTGTCTATTTCGGGCTGGTCGGCCGCCACAAGCTGATCCTTTCGCCCGAGGAAGAGTTCGCGCTCGAGCATCGCGGCGATGCCGCGGTGGCCGCGGCCGTGGCGCCGAAGGCATAGGCCAGGTCCTCCCACCGGGTCATTCCCGCCAAGGCGGGAACCTCCGTTACCTTCCGGACGGAGGCCCCCGCTTTGGCGGGGGTGACGCCGGAGGGGGCTAAAAGAATTGAGGACACGTTGACTTACTCGCTCGACACTCTTCGCACCGACATTGCCGCCGGACGGATCGACACGGTGCTGGTCGCCTTTCCCGACATGCAGGGTCGGCTGATCGGCAAGCGGTTTCAGGCCGAATTCTTCCTCGAGGGCGCCATGGACGAGACCCATGGCTGCAATTACCTCTTGGCCGACGACATCGACATGGAGCCGGTGCCCGGCTATGCGGCGGCCAATTGGGGCAAGGGCTATGGCGACTTCGTCATGAAGCCCGACATCTCCACCTTGATGAAATGCACCTGGCTCGACGGCACGGCGCTGGTGCTGGCCGATCTGGTCGACCACCATCACCACGAGCCCATTGCCCATGCGCCGCGCAGCATCTTGAAAAAGCAATTGGCGCGGCTCGAAGCCATGGGGCTTTCGGCCAATTTCGCCAGCGAACTGGAATTCTACCTCTTCGACGAGACGTTCCGCTCGGCCCATGACAAGGGCTATCAGAACCTGACCGCCGCCGGCTACTATATCGAGGACTACCACATCTTCCAGACCACCAAGGAAGAGGGCGTGATGCGCGCCCTGCGCAATCACCTGCATGCCTCGGGCATTCCGGTGGAAAATTCCAAGGGCGAATGGGGGCCGGGCCAGGAAGAAATCAATGTGCGCTATGCCGAGGCGCTCACCATGGCGGACCGGCATGTGGTCATCAAGAACGCCACCAAGGAAATCGCCTTCGCCCAGGGCAAGGCCGTCACCTTCATGGCCAAATGGGCCTATGACCTGGCCGGGTCCTCGGCGCATATCCATATGTCGCTCGCCAAAGACGGCAAGAACCAGTTCGTCGACGAGAGCGATGCCTTGGGCATGTCGGCATTGATGAAGCATTTCATGGCGGGCCTACTGACCTATGCCGGCGACATCACCTATTTCCTCGCGCCCTATATCAATTCCTACAAGCGCTTTCAGGTCGGCACCTTTGCGCCCACCAAGGCCATCTGGTCGAGCGACAATCGCACGGCGGGGTTCAGGCTCTGCGGCGAAAACACCAGGGGCGTGCGCGTCGAGTGCCGCATCGGCGGGGCCGATCTCAATCCCTATCTCGCCTTTGCCGCACTATTGGCGGCGGGGCTGAAGGGGATCGAGGACAAGCTCACGCTCGAGCCGGCCTTTTCGGGCGATGCCTATTCCGGCGAAAAACTGCGCGAGGTGCATAAGACGCTGCGCGACGCAGTGGCGGCGCTGGCCGGATCCAAAATGCTCGCCGAGGCTTTCGGGCCTGAGGTGGTGGAACATTATGTGCACACGGGCAATTGGGAGCAGTTCGAATATGATCGCCGGGTGACCGACTGGGAGCGCAAGCGCGGCTTCGAGCGGAGCTGACACGTCTCTCCCAGAGGGGAGAGGGGACGCAGGAGGCGCGGCATCGTCGGGTGCCGGCCTAGTAATCGACTGAGTTTGAACGGAACAAAAGCATGACCGAGACGGTCCGGATCATTTCCCCAATCGACGGAAAAGTATTTGCCGAGCGGCAGGTGCTCGATGGGGCGGGTATTGCGGCGGCGTTCTCGCGGGCAAAGGCGGCGCAGCGGGCCTGGCGCGCGGTGCCACTGGCCGAGCGGGTTGCGGCGGTGGGGCGCATGGTCGATGCGCTGCTCGCCATGAACGAGGAGATCGTGCCTGAACTCGCCTGGCAGATGGGGCGGCCGATCCGCTTCGGCGCGGAAAAACGCGGGGTGGAGGAGCGCAGCCGGCATATGCTGGGGATTGCCGAGGCGGTGCTGGCGCCATCCATGCGGCCCGAGAAAGAAGGTTTTGTGCGCTATATTGCGCTCGAACCGCTGGGCGTGGTGCTGGTGATTGCGCCCTGGAACTATCCATTTCTGACCGCCGTCAATTCCATCGTGCCGGCGCTGGTGGCGGGCAATGCGGTGCTCCTAAAACATGCAAGCCAGACCCTGCTGGCCGGCGAGCGTTTTGCCGCGGCGGCCAGGGCCGGCGGGCTGCCGGAGGGGATTTTCCAGAACCTTGTCCTGAGCCATTCGGACACGGAAAAACTCGTTGGGTCGGGCGAGATCGACCACATCAATTTCACCGGTTCGGTGGAAGGCGGGCGGCGGATCGAGAGGGCGGCGGCCGGGACTTTTGCCACTCTGGGCCTAGAGCTCGGGGGCAAGGACCCGGCCTATGTCCGCCCCGATGCCGATCTCGATTTTGCCGCCGAAAACCTCGCCGATGGGAGCTTTTTCAATTCGGGGCAATCGTGCTGCGGGGTCGAGCGCATCTATGTGCACCAGGAGGTCTATGACGGCTTTGTCGACCGGTTTATCGGGCAGGCGCGGGGCTGGACGCTGGGCGATCCGCTCGATCCCGCAACCATTGTCGGGCCCATGGCGCGCGGCAGTTTCGCCGATCATGTGCGGAGCCAGACCGAGGAGGCGGTGCGCTCGGGCGCGACACGGCATCTCAACTGGGGCGATGCCCGCGACAGGGCCGGCTCGCCTTTTCTCGCGCCCGAAGTGCTGACGGGCGTCAACCACCAGATGAGCGTCATGCGCGAGGAGAGTTTCGGGCCGGTTGTGGGGATCATGAAGGTGGCGGACGATGCCGAGGCCGTTTCGCTGATGAATGACAGCCCCTATGGGCTGACGGCGTCGATCTGGACCGGCGACCTCAAAGCGGCGGCGCGGATCGGCGCCGAGGTGGAAACCGGCACGGTTTTCGCCAATCGTTGCGACTATCTCGACCCCGCGCTCGTTTGGACCGGTGTGAAGGACACCGGCAAGGGCGGTGGCCTGAGCGAGATCGGCTACCACAATCTGACCCAGCCCAAGAGTTTCCATCTCCGGCGGGTCTGAGTGCCACGACCCCGCCCTTCGACAGGCTCAGGGCGAGGTCTAATTTGGATATGGTTCTTATGGAGGACCTCATCCTGAGCCTGTCGAAGGACGAGGGCCGGGCACACCGGAGGACCAAAAGCATGACCAAAGCCAATTGGAATTATCCCACCGCCGTCCGCTTCGGGGCGGGGCGTATTGCCGAATTGCCCGATGCCTTGGCCGTGGCGGGCATAAAGAAGCCGCTGCTGGTGACCGATGCGGGGCTGGCGGCCTTGCCGGTGACGCAAAAGGTGCTGGCCGATCTGAAGGCGGGCGGCATCGCGGTCGGCCTGTTCTCGGACGTCAAACCCAATCCGGTTTCGGCCAATGTCGAAGCGGGCATCAAGGTCCTGCGCGAGGGGGGCTATGACGGGGTCATCGCCTTTGGCGGCGGCTCCGGGCTCGATACGGCCAAGGTGATCGCCTTCATGGCCGGGCAGAGCCGGCCCATGTGGGATTTCGAGGACATTGGCGACTGGTGGACGCGGGCCGACCCCAAGGGAATTTTTCCCATCGTTGCCGTGCCGACAACGGCGGGAACCGGCTCGGAAGTGGGGCGTGCCGGGGTTATCACCGACGAGGCGACCCATACCAAGAAGGTGATTTTCCATCCCCTGATGATGCCCAGGGTGGTCATTGCCGATCCCGAGCTGACCGTGGGCATGCCGAAATTCATCACCGTGGGCACGGGCATGGATGCGCTGGCGCATTGCCTCGAAGCCTATTGCGCGCCGGGCTATCATCCGCTGGCCGATGGCATTGCGGTGGAAGGCATTCGTCTGGTGTTCGAAAACCTGCCCAAGGTGGCGGCCAATCCCGGTGACATCGAGGCGCGCGGACACATGATGAGCGCGGCGGCCATGGGGGCGACGGCGTTTCAGAAGGGGCTGGGGGCCATTCATGCCCTGAGCCATCCGGTGGGCGCGCTTTATGATACCCATCACGGCATGACAAATGCCGTCTTCATGCCCTATGTGCTTCAAGCCAATAAATCGGCCATCGAAGGCAAGATGGCCCGGCTCGCCGCCTATATCGGGCTGGCGCCGAGCTTCGAGGCCTTCTTGCACGCGGTGATCGGGTTGCGGCTGCGGCTCGACGTGCCGCACACGCTCAGGGATTTCGGCGTCGATGGCGCGCAGCGGGAGAAGATCGGGGATATGGCGATCCTCGATCCGACCGCGGGGGGGAACCCGGTGGAGCTGACGAAGGAACGGGCGCTGATGATTTTCGATCGGGCGCTCGACGGGGTGGTTTAGGTTTTCCCAACCTGGCCGCCGTCAGGGGGAGGTTAGGCGGGGGTCAGCCCGCCACCTGCTTGACCGTCGCCCTGGCGCCTTCATCGAACAGAGTTTCGAGATGGGCGATGACCGTGTCGCGGAACACGGCATTTTCAGCCAGGTCGGTCCCAAAAACTTCGGTCAGGCTCGACAGGCCCTCGTAAAGCGCTGTGGGGTCGTCGCCGGCATCGGCCGAGATCGCCATCATTTTCAGGGCATGCGGGTCGCGCACGTCGATCTCGTTGCCCGCTTCGTCTACGCCGGTGACATAGCGCATCCAGGCAGCGACGCCGAGGGCGAGGCGGGTGATCGGCTGATCGGCCTTGAGCCGGTCGCGAATGGTGCCGAGGAGGCGCTGCGGCAGTTTCTGGCTGCCATCCATGGCGATCTGCCAGGTGCGGTGCTTTAGCGCCGGATTGCGAAAGCGTTCGAGCAGCTCGTCGCGATAGGCGCCGAGATCGACCCCGGGCATGTCGAGCGTGGGCATGTCGAGCGTGGGCATGGCTTCTTCGGTCATCAGGCCATGGATGAGCTTGACATAGGCGGGATCGCCCATGACCTCGGCGATATATTGGTAGCCGCCGAGATAGCCGAGATAGGACATGGTCGAATGCGAGCCGTTGAGCATCCTGAGCTTCATGTGTTCGAAGGGTTCGACATCCTTGACCAGCTGCCCGCCGACCTTTTCGAAGGCCGGGCGGCCTGTGGGAAAATGGTCTTCGATCACCCATTGGGTGAAGGGTTCGGTCATGATCGGCCAGGCATCTTCCGCGCCGATCAGGCTCGTCACCTCCTCGCGGTCGGCATCGGTGGTGGAGGGCACGATGCGGTCGACCATGGTCGAGGGGAAGGCGACCGATTTCACCCATTCGCCAAGGCTTGCGTCGCGCAGCGCGGCAAAGCGGGTGACGATCCGCTTGGCGGTCTCGCCATTGGAGGGGAGATTGTCGCAGCTCATCACCGTGAAGGGGGCAAGGCCGGCCGCCTTGCGGCGTGCGAGGGCTTCCACCAGCATGCCGGGCGCCGATTTCGGCGCGCCGGGATGGGCGAGATCGTGGACGATGTCGGGATGGTTCTGGTCGAGTTCGCCGGTGGCCGGGTCGTGGCAATAGCCCTTTTCCGTGACGGTCAGCGACACAATGCGGATATTGGGGCTGGCCATCAGGTCGAGTAGGGCCTCGCGCTCGGTATTGGCGTCCATGACCGAAAGAATGGAGCCGATGACGCGCGGATGGGTGCCGGCGGCGTCGCGCACGGCGATGGTGTAGAGCCCGCCCTGCGGTTCGAGGGCGTCCTTGGTGTCGGGACGGCGGAGGCTCGCCCCGACAATGCCCCAGCTTGGGTCTCGGGCGAGGAGATCGTCGACATAGACGGCCATATGGGCGCGGTGGAAGGCGCCGATGCCCAGATGCACGATACCGGGCGTGACCTTTGAGCGGTCATAATTCGGCACGCCGATGCCCGGCTTGAGTGAGCCAAGGGTGGCGGGGCTGAGGCGCGGGCTGGTCATATCGGCTCCGGAGAGAGGAAATTCGGGCGCAGCATAGTGGCTTCCAATCTTGTATGGAAGAGCATGCAGGGCTAGGTACACTGTTTATGGGTGCAAGACTTGCCGAGGCAAGGCGCGCCCGGCATAAGCCTTTGCGAAAAGAGGAGAATGTCCATGGCCGGCAAGCGGATCGTCAGCATCGGCGAATGCATGATCGAAATGAGCGGTGGCGAGAACAGCACCTATCGCCTCGGCTATGCCGGGGACACGCTCAACACGGCCTGGTATCTGCGCGCGCTGCTCGGCAAGGACTGGGACGTCGATTATGTGACGGCGTTGGGCCAGGACCGGTATTCCGACGATATCCGCGCTTTCCTCAAGACCAATGGCATTGGCACCGACCATATCGGCACGGTGCCCGAGCGCCGGCCGGGGCTCTATATGATCCATCAGGACAAGGGCGACCGGCATTTTACCTATTGGCGCGATCAGTCGGCGGCCAAGTTGCTGGCTGACGACAAGTCGGCGCTGCAAAAGGCCGTGGAGGGCGCGAGTCTTGTTTATTTCTCGGGCATCACGCTCGCCATTCTGGCGCCCAAGGCGCGCGGGCGGCTGCTCGGCGCCATCGTCAAGGCGCGGGACAATGGCGCGAAAATCGCCTTCGATACCAATTTGCGGCCGGCCCTGTGGTCGAGCCCCAGGGTGATGGCCTCGGTGCTGACGGCGGCGGCGAGCCTTTGCGATATTGTCCTGCCCACCCATACCGATGAAGCGCCGCTCTTTGGCGACAGATCGGTGGACGAGACGGCGGATCGCTATCTCGAGCTTGGCGTCGAGGAAGTGGTGGTCAAGGACGGCGCCAAGCAAGCGCTGATCGCGACGGCTTCCGAGCGGGTGCGGATTTCGCCCAAGCCGGCCGAAAAAGTGGTGGACGCGACCGGGGCCGGGGACAGTTTCAACGGCGGTTACCTCTCGGCGCGGCTCAATGGAAAATCGATCCGGGAGGCGGCGGAAGAGGCGCATCGCGTCGCCGGCGTGGTCATTGGCCACAAGGGCGCGCTGGTCGAGCCAACGTTTTTGAAATGAGCGCGTGCGCGGGGCCCCAGCCCCTCCCGTCCTCCCCCATTTAGGGGGAGGCGCGCATCGCGTTGGTGGCACTCTCTCGTATACGCCACGGTCCCTTCACCTCCTCCTTGATGGGAGAGGCCGGGAGGGGGTGATCTCTATTCCCCATCCATTTTCAAGAATTCGTCCGCGCTCAGGACGATCTCATCGTCGATCTTGCCGATGGCCTTTTTGTCTTTGCCCTCATATTCGAAGCCGTTGAGCACGGTGCGAATGACGTTGAGGCGGAGGCGGCGCTTGTCGTTGGCGCGGATGACGGTCCAGGGGGCGTGCTGGCTGTCGGTTTTTTCCAGCATGCGGTCCCGGGCCTTGGAATAGTCGTCCCATTTGTTGAGCGCTTCGAGATCGATGGGCGAGAGTTTCCAGGTCTTGAGCGGATCGTGCCGGCGGTCGTGAAAGCGCTTGAGCTGCATTTCGCGGCCGATGGAAAGCCAGAATTTGAACAGGCGAATGCCGTCGCGCGTGATGCGCTTTTCAAATTCGGGGGCTTCCTCGAGAAAGAGGCTCGTTTGCTCCTGCGTGCAAAAACCCATGACCGGCTCGACCCCGGCGCGATTGTACCAGGAGCGGTCGAACAGCACCATTTCGCCGGCCGCGGGCAGCCAGTCGATATAGCGCTGAAAATACCATTGCGTGCGTTCGCGATCGTTTGGCTTGGGCAGAGCCGCGATCAGATTATAGCGCGGATTGAGGTTTTCCATGATGGTCTTGATCGTGCCGCCCTTGCCGGCAGCATCGCGCCCCTCGAAGACGAGAACGATGCGCTCGCCCGCCTTGGCCATATAGGCCTGCAATCTGACCAGCTGCTTTTGCAGCGCGTAGAGCTGCGTGTCATACTCGTCGCGGTCGAGTTTCTTGTCATAGGGAAAACCGCCCGATTTGAGCGCCGCCTTGTCGATGGCCGCGGGCAGTTCGGGATTGTCGATGTCAAAGCCAGTCAGGGGATCGCTCACACTGTCGCTCCATTGTCATTGCCAGCGTGCTAGAAGTTTCGATCCCGCGCAAGAGGCGGGAGCAAGCGCTTGATTCGGCGGCCGAAAATGGACGATTCCCAATCACCCCAGACCTCGCTGCGCGGCCAGGCCATCCTGGCGCGCCTCACCAATTCTGCCGGGCTCCTCCTGGGGCTTGCCGGCCTTTTTCTCGCGCTGGTGATCTTTGGCAATCTGCGGCCCGATTTTGCCGCGCTCGGCTATCTCGTGGCGCTGGCTTTCCTCGCCTTCCTGCCCATGCCGGTGCGAACGATCACGCGCATTGTCGAAACCCCGGCCGCGCCCGCCCTGCCCAAAGAGACTGGCGACGATGTCATGGCCGCCTTTGCCGAGGCGCTGGGCGAGGCCTGTCTGGTGCTCGACCGGCGCGGCGCGGTGGCCTATCGCAATCAGGCCGCGGCGGGCCAATATCCCAATGTACAAAAGGGCAAGGTTCTGACCCTCGTCATGCGCAATCCCGAACTGGTGGCGGCGGTGGAAGCGGCCCTGCGCACGGGCGTGCCCTATAGTTTCGAGCTGCATGAAACCCTGCCCAGCGAAACCTGGGACCGCGTGACCGTCGCCCCCATTCGCAGCCCCGGCAGCGACTGGCTCGAGGAAGACGACCGGCACCTGCTGGTGACCTTTCAGAGCCTGACCGAATTGAAGCGCGTCGATGCCATGCGCACCGATTTCATCGCCAATGCCAGCCACGAATTGCGCACGCCGCTGGCCTCCCTTCTCGGCTTTATCGATACGCTCCTCGGCCCCGCGGCAAGGGACGCGGTGGCGCGGGAAAAATTCCTCGGCATCATGCGCGGCCAGGCCGATCGCATGAGCCGGTTGATCGACGATCTGCTGAGTCTGTCGCGCATCGAAATGTATCAGCATGTGCGTCCGACCGGGTCGGTGGATCTGGCCGGGCTTTTGCGCGAAGTGCGCGAGGGGCTGCAGACCCAGGCCAAGGCTGCGGAACTCGAGGTGGTGCTCGATCTGCCCGAGGGGCCGGTCATGGTGACCGGCGACCGCAACCAGCTTTACGAAGTGTTCGAAAACCTCGTCGACAATGCCATCAAATATGGCGCCGACGGCAAGACGGTCGATGTATCGCTGACTAGGGTCGATCGCGGCGGGTTCAAGCACCTTGTCAGCGTCGTCGATCACGGGCCGGGCGTCGAGCCCGAACATGTGCCGCGCATGACCGAGCGGTTTTACCGCATCGAGGTGGAGACGAGCCGCAAGAAGAAGGGCACGGGCCTCGGGCTCGCCATCGTCAAGCATATCGTGCAGCGCCATCGCGGCCAGATTTCCATCAAGAGCCGGCCCGGCGAAGGGCTGCGCGTGGATGTTATGCTGCCATAGGGCCGTTTAGGCCGGGTCGAAATCCCCCGGCTTTTGCACTTCCACAAGGCCGGCGGCAAAACGCCTGGCGTTCTTCACATAGCGATCGGCCGAGGCGGCGAGCCCGGCAATGGCTTCGGCGTCGAGTGTGCGGATGACCTTGCCGGGCGCGCCGACGACGAGGGAATTGTCGGGAATTTCCTTGCCTTCGGTGATGAGCGCATTGGCGCCGACAAGGCAGTTCTTGCCGATTTTCGCGCCATTGAGCACCGTGGCGCCCATGCCGATCAGCGTATTGTCGCCAATGGTGCAGCCATGGATGATGGCGCCGTGGCCGATGGTACAGTTTTCCCCGATCACGAGGGGAAAGCCCTTGTCGGTGTGCAGGACGCTGTTTTCCTGCACATTGGAGCGCGCGCCGATAGTGATGGGTTCGATGTCGCCCCGGGCGACGACGCCGAACCAGATGCCGGCTTCGGCGCCCACATGGCAGGCGCCGATCAGCACGGCGGTCGGCGCGATCCAGCCGACCTCGGGAGAGATGTCCGGGGTAATGCCGTCGAGGGCGTAAAGGGGCATGGTTGGCTCCGTGGTTTTGGCGATAGTCTAGCCGGTCGATCCTGCGGCCGGTACCCCCACCCCATAGGCCTCGCGCATCTCTCCGATGTCGCGCAAGGTCTCGTGAAACAGCCCCCAGTCGTCGCTTTCCGCAATGGGGGCCCAGATGGCCTCCATGTCCTCGATCAGCATGGTGCGCGGTTTTTCGCGGGCGAAATAGGCGTGGCCGAGATTGACGTCCGGCGCCGGTCCGAAGGTTTCCAGCAGGTCGGCCAGGGGACGGAATGCGTCCATTGCATAGAATTCGGCCGCCGGGCTGCGCGCCGCGCGGGGGGCGCTCAAGGCGCCGCCGCGCCAGTCGAAGAAGAACTGTTCATAGGGCGCCTTGCTGGAAGACAGAAAACCGAAGAGCGCGGTGACGAAGGCGTTGTTGCTGTCCTCGTCGCGGGGCGACAGGCCAAGGCGCCGGAGCATGGCGAGGGGGAGTTGGGTGCGGAAGATCGGCCAGATGGTGTTGAGCACCGGCTCCAGCGCTTCGATGCTGGACAGCGGCAGCAGGCATTCGGCCAATCGGGTGAGGTTCCAGGCGAGCGTATCGGGCTGGCGGCCAAAACTATATAGGCCGGTTTCATCGAAATAGGCAGCGGTGAAATCGGGGTCGTAGACCGGCAGGAACCGCCAGGGCCCGTAGTCAAAGCTCTCGCCGGTGATGTTGATATTGTCGGTATTGAGCACGCCATGGACGAAGCCGGCCGCGATCCATTGCGCGCCCAGAATCGCGACCTTTTCCACCACGGCTTCGAGCAGCGCCGCGGCGGGGTCGGCGGTGCCCTCCAGGTGGGGGAAATAATTGGCGATGGAATAATCGACCAGCCGGCGGAGGTTTTCCGTATCTTCGAGATAGGCCAGGCGCTGAAAAGTGCCGATGCGAATGTGGCTATGGCTGAGGCGGGTCAGCACCGAAGAGCGCGTCGGGGAGGGTTCGTCGCCGCGATAGAGAGCTTCACCGGTCTCGACAAGGGAAAAGCTCTTCGAAGTATAAACGCCCAGCGCTTCGAGCATTTCGGTCGCCAGCACTTCGCGCACCCCGCCCTTGAGCGTCAGGCGGCCGTCGCCGCCGCGCGACCATGGCGTTTTTCCCGAGCCCTTGGTGCCAAAGTCGAGCAGGCGCCCATCCACGGGATCGATGCATTGGCCGAACAGAAAGCCGCGGCCATCGCCGAGATCGGCATTGTAGCTGCGGAACTGATGGCCGTGATAGCGCAGCGCCAGCGGCCTTGGCAGCGAGCCGGGCAGGGGCTCGAAACGGCCGAAATGGTTCAACCAATCCTGCTCGGTCAGCGCCCCGAGGCCGATGCGTTCGGCCCAGCGCTGGTCGCGGTGGCGCAGAATGGTCCGGGGGAAATCGGCGGGCTCGACGGGATCGAAAAAGGCGGCGCCGAGCTCTTCGTGGCGGCGGGCGGGCATAAACTGGGTCATGGGTCTTAAACGTTTCCGCGCCCGCTTTTCGCAAGGCTTGCTTGCGGCGCCATGTCTGGCGCCCGGGGTCAAATCGGCCTATATCACGGCAAATGACACAGCTTGCACCATTTCAGGCCGCCATCTTCGATATGGACGGCACCTTGCTCGACACTGAAGCGGTCTTCAAGACCATCGTTTTCGAAGTCTGCACCGACCTTGGTTTCGAAATGACCGACGAGGTGCATCGTTCCATGGTCGGGGGCAGCCACGAACATACCAGCCGGCTTTTGCTCGAAGCCTATGGCGTCAGCTTTCCCTATGCCCTGTTCGATGAAAAATGCCGCGTCAGCATGCGCGCGCGCTCGCATGGCGGCGTGCCGGTAAAGCCGGGCGTGCACGAATTCATCGCCGCGCTCCATGCCAACAATATCCCCACGGCCGTGGCGACCTCCTCGCGCAATCCCCATGCCCAGCATCATCTGAGCGCGGCCGGGCTCCTCGATCTGTTCGAAACCGTGGTGACGCGGGACGATGTGACCAATCCCAAGCCCCATCCCGAGCCCTATCTGACCGCTGCAAGCCGCCTCAAGATCGACCCGGCAAATTGCCTGGCGCTCGAAGACAGTCTGGCCGGCGTGCGCGCCGCCCATGCCGCCGGCATGCAGACCGTGATGGTGCCCGATCTCGTCCATCCCGACGACGCCGTGCTGGCGCTCGGTATTTCGGTGATGGAAAGCTTGGTTCACGTGCACAAGGCGGCGTTTCCGCACTGAGCGTTTTCCCGCGCAAGCGGGGGCCTCGCCTTAAACGGAGGCTCCCGTTTTCGCGGGCATGGCACCCGGGATGGCAGCTGCCTTGACGTTAACGGCAGGTGCGAAACCTGTGATCCCGCCGCATCGATCTGTTAAGAATCAGACGCGTCCAAAATCGCATAAAATTCTAATTTCTCCTGAAAACCTTTGCTCAGTACGTTGCAAGCCCATGGATTTCATGGGTTTTCAAGAACGGCTTTGGCGATTAACCGTGTTTTAAGAAGCTAAGGCGCATGGTTAACCAGCCGTAAATTTTGGCTTCCATCTCTTTACGGGCTTGGCTAGTGTGCCCCCGCAAAGACGGATTGCGAATGCGATCCAACCAGAAGGCCCGCCGGAGGTAACGGATGGGCTCAGGGGCAAGGACGGGGCATTGACTTCAAGCTGGGGGCACAGGGTCTCACGCGCCGCTTTCAAAGTGGCTGCACTTGCCGCGACGGTTTTCGTTGCCGGCGTGATCGCCTCGCCCCTCGTGGTTCATGCCAATGAAACCGACGTCGTCCTGCCGCTCGAAATCCCGGCGCCCATCGCCCAGCTCCGCACGCAGCCCGCTCTCGGCGCCACCATGGTGCCGCTCGCCCCGGGCCAGCAGAAGCTGACCGATGCGCTCCTGTCCAACTATGTCGCGCGCCAGCAGCAGCTGCGCGCCGTCGATGTGACCGAGGCCGGATTGCAGCCGCCGCTTTCGACCGAAATGCTGATGGGCTATATCGCCCGCGGCTCGCTGGGCGGTGGCAATACCGCGCTTTCGGCCATCGACAGTTTCATGAAACCCGCCGCGCCGGCGCATCAGCCCACGGTAACGCCGGACCTCCTGGCCGCCTATGTCGCCAGCGGCTATCAGCCGACCGCCAAGCGCGCCGAAATTGCCAATGCCGAGCGCGATTGCCTGGCCCAGGCGATCTATCACGAAGCGCGCGGCGAAAGTGCCGCCGGCCAATTGGCCGTGGCCAATGTCATCGTCAATCGCGCCCGCTCGGACAAATATCCCTCTTCGCTCTGCGGCGTGATCTATCAGGGCGCCAATCAGGGCCGCTATCGCTGCCAGTTCACCTTTGCCTGCGATGGCCGCGGCGATGCGCCGGGCGAACGCCAGGCCTGGGCCCGCTCCATGGCGCTCGCCAAGGACGTCTATGCCGAATATGCGACCGGCGCGGAAATCGGTGCCATTCCGGATTCGGCCCTGTTCTACCACACCACCAATGTCCGCCCGTCCTGGTCCTACACCTTCAGCCGCGTGGCCGAGGTCGGGGCGCATATCTTCTATTCGCCGAACTGAGTTTTCGGTTTGGTTCAGTGACTTGGTGAGTTCCCGCGCAAGCGGGAATTTTGTTTGTGGGGTGGGCGTCGGTGACGTCGCCCTCATCCTGAGGCGCTTTGCATAGCAGAGCCTCGAAGGGCGGGGGCGTGGCACGACCGCATCGGGGGTGCGCCCTCGTGGTTCGAGGCTTCGCTGCGCTCCGCACCTCACCATGAGGGCTACTGAAGGGAAAACGAAAAGGGCGCCAGTGGCGCCCTTTGTTTATTCGGCTGCCTGCCGCAATTGCGGGCCGGCTTCGGCGTCGGCCTCGGCGCCGAACTTCTTGAAATTGTTGCGGAAAAGCTCGACGAGCTTGCTGGCCTGAAGATCATAGGCGTCGGTATCGGCCCAGCATTGGCGCGGATCGAGCAGGCGCGGATCGACGCCGGCAACGCTGGTGGGCACGGCAAAGCCGAAGAGCGGGTCCGTGCGGGTCGGGGCATGATCGAGCGAGCCGTCGAGCGCGGCGGTGAGAAGGCGTCGGGTGGAGGCGATGTCGATGCGCTTGCCCTGGCCATAGGCGCCGCCGATCCAGCCGGTATTGAGGAGCCAGGCCTGGGCACCGCTCGCGCGCAGGCGCTCGGCCAGCATGTCGCCGTAAACCGTTGGATGCAACGGCATGAAGGGCGCGCCGAAACAGGCCGAGAAGGTGGCCTGCGGCTCGGTGACGCCGCGCTCGGTGCCGGCGACCTTGGCCGTATAGCCCGACAGGAAGTGGTAGACGGCCTGTTCCGGCGTCAGCTTGGCCAAAGGCGGGAGGACACCGAACGCGTCGGCGGTGAGGAAGACGACGGTTTTCGGCGTGCCGCCGACACTGCCCCTGGCGAGCGCGGGGAGGACATGGAGGGGATAGGCCGCGCGGGTGTTTTCGGTGCGCGAAACGTCGTCAAATACTGGCACACTGTTACCATCGAGCACGACATTTTCGAGCACTGTGCCGAAACTGCGGGTGGCCGCGAAGATTTCCGGCTCGGCCGAGGCACTCAGCTTTACCGTCTTGGCGTAGCAGCCGCCTTCGAGGTTGAAAACGCCGTCCTCGCTCCAGCCATGTTCGTCGTCCCCGATCAAGGGACGGGCGGGATCGTTGGAAAGCGTCGTCTTGCCCGTGCCCGAAAGCCCGAAGAACAATGCGGCCTCGCCCTGGGGCCCGAGATTGGCCGAGCAGTGCATGGGCAGCACATTGTTGGCCGGGGCATGGAAATTGAAGAGCGAGAAGACGCTCTTCTTGATTTCCCCGGCATAGCGCGTGCCGCCGATAAGGACCAGGTTGCGGCTCATGTCGAGCGCGATGACGGTTTCGGTCCGCGTGCCGTGGCGGGCCGGGTCGGCGGCAAAGAGCGGCGCGTGGATGATGGTCACCGGGGTGGCCGTGTCCGAGGCTTCAATGCCCTCGCCGGGGCGGATGAGCAGATTGCGGATGAACAGGGCGTGCCAGGCGCTGGGGGTGAGGACGGTGACGCCATATTGATGGCGCGGATCGGCGCCGGCGATCAGGTCCTGGCGATGAAGGTGCTGCCCGGCCAGATGCGCCCTGATGTCGGCGAGGAGCAGATCGAACTGGGCGGGCGTCAAGGCGCCCGAATTGTCCCACCAGACCTTGTTCTCGGTCAGGCTGTCGCGGGTGATGAACTTGTCCTTGGGCGAGCGGCCGGTAAAGGCGCCGGTTTCCACCGAAAGCGCGCCATGGGCGGTCAGCGCTGCCTCGCCTTCGCGCAGGGCCTCGGCAACCAATAGGGGGGCGATGGCGTTTGCACTGAGCGAAAGTGCGGCTTCGGCAATCGCCTGGCGCAGGGCGCTATGGTCCTCGGCGGTCATTTTTCGTCTCCATCAGGCGCCGCATAGGGCAGCGGATGGCGCTGAAAATAGGAAGCCGAAGACCGTGCGAACCATCCCGAAATCGGTCTTAAGACGGAAGTCGCAGGTATTTCGTAGGGGGTGGGGGGCTGGTTACAGGCTTGGCCCCGCCTTATTTAACGCGTAATTGTCGCCTGCAACGTCGCGTGAGGGGCCGGAGCCCCGACAAGATGCAAGCGTCGCAACTAGAAAGGCAGAATATGCCCAAGATCGCCCTCGTGGACGACGACCGGAACATTCTCACCTCCGTTTCCCTCACCCTCGAGGCGGAAGGCTATCAGGTGGCGACCTATACCGATGGCGCCTCGGGCCTCGAAGGTCTGACCACGGACAAGCCCGATCTGGCCATTCTCGACATCAAGATGCCGCGCATGGACGGCATGGAACTGCTGCGGCGCCTGCGCCAGAAGTCGGACGTGCCGGTGATCTTCCTCACCTCCAAGGACGAGGAAATCGACGAACTGTTCGGCCTGAAAATGGGCGCCGACGACTTCATCACCAAGCCCTTCAGCCAGCGGCTCCTTGTCGAGCGGGTCAAGGCGATCCTCCGCCGTTCGGCGCCGCGCGATCCCTCCGCTGCCGCCGGGCCCGCGGGCGAACCCATGCCGGGCAAGGCGCTGATCGAGCGCGGCTCGCTGGTCATGGACGAAGAGCGCCATACCTGCACCTGGAAGGGGCAGCGCGTGACGCTCACCGTTACCGAATTCCTGATCCTGCAGGCGCTCGCCCTGCGCCCCGGCGTCGTCAAATCGCGCAATGCGCTGATGGATGCGGCCTATGACGATCAGGTCTATGTCGACGATCGCACCATCGACAGCCACATCAAGCGGTTGCGCAAGAAGTTCAAGGCGACCGACGACGACTTTGAAATGATCGAAACGCTCTATGGCGTGGGCTATCGCTTCAAGGAGCAATAAGGAACGACGTGGCCACGATCGATCCCCAATTCGAGGGAGCGCGACCTGATCGGGACGCCGACCCTGCTCCCGTGGGCAAAGGGAGCAGGCGCGGCTGGCGCATGGCGCTGAAACCGCTCGGTCAGGTGATCGTGGCCTTGCGGCGCTTTGTCGATTTCACCATCTTTTCGAGCCTGACGCGCCGCATCATTGTGCTGAACCTGGCTGGGCTTCTGGTTCTGGTCGTCGGGATTCTATACCTCAACCAGTGGCGGGCCGGGCTGATCGATGCGCGCGTGCAATCCCTCCGCGTGCAGGGCGAAATCATCGCCGCGGCCATTGCCGCATCGGCCACGGTCGATAGCGATGTCATCTCGATCAATCCCGACCGGCTGATCGAATTGCAGGCGGGCAATGTCTCCCCGCTGTCCTATTTCGATCCCTCGCTCGAATTTCCCATCAGCCCCGAGCGGGTCGCCCCGCTGCTGCGCAACCTGATCACGCCGACGCGGACGCGGGCGCGCATCTATGACCAGCAGGGCCTGCTCATTCTCGACAGCGACAATATCATCGGTCGCGGCGAGGTGATCCGGCAGCAGATCGATACGACCAAGACCAATTCCTTTTTCCTCGCCGATTGGTGGAATGCCATCATCGCCTGGGCGCCGGGCGATAATTTCTCGAAATATCAGGAATATGGAGCGGACGAGGGCACGCGTTATCCCGAAGTCGCCTCGGCCCTGCAGGGCGCCTCGGCCGATTTCGTGCGCGCCGACGACCATAACCAGCTGGTGGTTTCCGTCGCCGTTCCGGTGCAGCGCGTGCGCGCCGTGGTCGGCGCCATTCTGCTTTCGACCGCGCCCGGCGATATCGATTCGGTGGTGGCGCAGGAGCGCTGGAGCATTTTGCGCATCGCGCTGATCGCTGCGGCGGTGCAGATCGCGCTGTCGCTCCTGCTCGCCGGTACCATTGCCGGCCCGATGCGGCGCCTGTCGGCGGCGGCAGAACGGGTGCAGACGGCGGGCAATGCCCGCGCCGAAATTCCCGATCTCACCGACCGGCCCGACGAAATCGGGCACCTTTCGGGGGCGCTGCGCCGGATGACCGATGCGCTTTATAATCGCATCGAGGCCATCGAACGCTTTGCCGCCGATGTGGCCCATGAGTTGAAAAACCCGCTGACCTCGCTGCGTTCGGCCGTCGAAACCCTGCCACTGGCGAAAAAGCCGGAGGATCGGGCCCGGCTCAACGACATCATCCAGCACGATGTCAAACGGCTCGACCGGCTGATCACCGATATTTCGAGCGCCAGCCGGCTCGATGCGGAACTGGCACGCGAAAGCGCCGAACTGGTCGATGTCGAAAAACTGGCCGAAGCCATGGTCGGCATCCAGAAGGACGTGGCGGCCGGACGGCAGGTCAATGTCGTCATGGGCAAGCGCCTGGGACGCGGCTCCACGGTAATCACCGGGCACGAAAGCCGCCTCGCGCAGGTGCTGGCCAATCTGATCGACAATGCCGTTTCATTTTCGCCCCCCGATGGCACGGTGACCGTGACGGTTTCGACCGAAGGCGAAGTGATCGCGGTGACGGTGAGCGACGAAGGGCCGGGCATTACCGGCGATGTCAGCCGCATTTTCCAGCGCTTTTATACCGACCGGCCCGACACCGAGAGCTTTGGCAATCATTCCGGGCTCGGGCTGTCGATTTCCAAGCAGATCGTGGATGCGCATAAGGGCACGATCAGGGCGCAGAACCGGACGGACCGGTCCGGGGCGCTGTTTACGGTGTCGCTGCCGAAAGCGCGGCGGTAGCGTTTGGGCATCCTGGCTCCTACAAGCGATCTGCACCTCCCCCTTGATGGGGAAGGCTGGGAGGGGGCGTTTGGCCGATGCTGAAGACACGCGAAAACATCCACGCGACGGCCATCCTGCTCGACGGCAAAGGCGTCCTTATCCGTGGCCCCTCGGGCTCGGGCAAATCACTGCTGGCCCTCTACCTTCTCGATATTTTTGCCTCACGCAGTCGCGATGCCGCACTGGTCTCCGATGATCGGGTCGAGCTCGAAAGCCGCGGCCAAACCATCCTTCTGCATGGCCCGGCCACTATAGCGGGTCTCATCGAACTGCGTGGTCACGGCATTGTCAGCCGGCCCTATCAGACGGGCAAAAGGCTCGATCTGGTGGTCGATCTAGTGCCTGCCCTTGAACGCATGCCCGAGGAACACGATTTCAGAACAGCGCTTTTCGGGCAGGAAATCGCCCGTTGCCCGGTGCCGCAGGCGGGTGTGATCGGAATCGAGCACCAGCGTCTCTTGATCGAAGAGGCGTTGGGCGCAATCGCTATACCCTCTGGAGGGTGACAATTTATCACTTGCAACCAAAAGCCACGGGGGCAAGACTGGCGCCCGCTCCCAAATGCACCCGAGGCAGGGAGCGGGGGCTTATCGGACTGGGATGGGGTTGCGCCCTTCGAAACAAGACGCAGCCATCGTCTGGGGAGAATGCATGATCGGGTTGGTTCTGGTGACGCATGGCGCACTGGCGGATGAATTCAAGCTGGCGCTGGAACATGTGGTTGGACCCCAGGAGCAGTGTGAGACCATCGCCATCGGTCCTGAAGACAACGCCGAAACCCGGCGCGAGGACATTCTGGCGGCCATCGACCGGGCCGATACCGGCGATGGGGTGATCATTCTCACCGACATGTTCGGCGGCACGCCGTCGAACCTGGCCATTTCGGTGATGCAGAACCGAAATGTCGAGGTGATCGCGGGCGTCAATCTGCCCATGCTGGTCAAGCTCGGGCGCGTGCGCGGCGATCTGGCTTTGGCCGATGCCGTGGCGCTGGCGCAGGAAGCGGGCCGCAAATATATTACCGTCGCCAATTCCATCCTGGGTGGAGCATCCTGAAATGGATGGTGATCGTGCCGTCGCCCAGCAATTGACCATCGTCAACCGCAAGGGCCTGCATGCGCGCGCCTCGGCGCGTTTCGTGCGCACGGCCGAATGTTTCGATGCTTCGCTGCACGTGATCAAGGACGGCCAGTCGGTCAATGGCAATTCCATCATGGGCCTGATGATGCTCGGCGCCGGGCCCGGCTCGACCATTCTGGTACAGGCGACGGGCAAACAGGCGCGCGAGGCGCTCGAAGCCATTGTCGAACTGGTGAACAATGGTTTTGACGAGGACAATGAGGGCGTCTGAGCCCTCACGCTAGTTCTCATCCCGAGGCCGCTTCGGCGCGCTACGCGTGTCGGCTATGGGCGGGGCGTGAACCCTCCACTCGCTCGACCTCGTAGTTCAAGACCTTGCTGCGCAAAGCACCTCACCACGAGGGCCTTTGAGATGCCGGTGGGTGGCTGCTACTGAGTCGAGCGTCGATTGGCACAGTTTGAACGAACGAAGCCTTCGGGATCGTTTCCATAGAAGTTCTTATGCCGAGGGCCTAAATTAGGGGCAGTTCAATTTCAGGAGGTCGGCATGATCGACACATCCGTTCAGACCGTCGTGAAATCCAAGCCGGTCCTGCCGCTGACGACGACATTGGGGCCGGTCCATATCGCGGTGACCGACCGGGCCCGCGCGCTTGCCATCTGGCAGGACGTGGTAGGGCTCGAATTGATCGCCGAAAACGGCAATCTCCTTCAGCTCGGGGCCGGCGGCAAGGTTCTTATCGTGCTCGAGACCGGGGCCGTGCGCCCGGCCGTGCCGCGCAGCATCGGGCTCTATCATGTGGCCGTGCATGTGCCCAAGCGGGTGGACCTGGCGCAGATGGCGCTGCGGGCCCTGCAGCGCAATGTCCGGATTTCGCCGACGGATCACCTCGTCAGCGAGGCCATCTATCTCTGGGATTTCGATGGCAATGGCATCGAAATCACCTTCGAGACGCCCTGGCGCGGCACGCTGGGCGATCCGGAAAAGGGCGAGACCTATGCCATGACCGCCGACGGCAAGCCTCATTCGGGGCGCGAGCCGATCGATCTCGATGGTCTCCTGGGTGAATTGGGGCCAAGCCCGGTTCTTGCCGCGCGCATGCCGGCGGGGACGCGGATCGGACATGTGCATGTGCATGTGAACGACCTGCACCGGGCGATGGATTTTTATCGCGATACCATCGGCTTTGCCGGGTTCCTGCTGATCAATTCCTTTGGCATGGGCGATGTCGGGCTCGACTATATGCCCCATACCGTGGCCTTCAATATCTGGTCCGGCCCCAATGCGGCGCTGCCGCCGGCGGGGTCCTCGGGCCTGCGCTGGTTCACCATTGTCGTGCCCGGCGCCGAGCATTTCGATGCGCTGATCGGACGGCTGGAAAAAGCCGGGGCGCCGATCGAGCGGCTGGACAAGGGCGTGGAAACGCAGGATCCCTTCGGCAATCGCATTCGCGTCGAACTGGCAAACTAAAGCCGGCCTGCCGCGTTCTGCTTCAAACCGGGCAAGGGGGACGCCATGCGCAGCGCCGACGATGTCTTGAATTTCTGGTTCGTCGAGCACGGGCCACAGGACTGGTTTGCCGGCAAGGCCGAATTCGACGCGAAAATCGCGGATGAATTCGGCCAGACCCATGCCCATGTCGCCAGGGGCGAAGCATGGGAATGGCGCGCAAAACCCTCTGGAAGACTGGCCGAGATTATCGTGCTCGATCAGTTTTCGCGCCAGCTGTTCCGCAATTCGCCCCTCGCCTTCGCCCAGGACAGGATGGCCCTGGTGCTGGCGCAGGAAATGGTGGGGCAGGGGCTCGACATGGGATTCGAGCAGCCCCGGCGCGGCTTTATCTACCTGCCCTTCATGCATGCCGAATCGGCGGCCATTCAGGCGGCCTCGGTGCGGCTCTATGAGGCGCTGGGCGATGAGGAGCAGCTGAAATATGCGATCGCTCATCGCGAAACGGTCGACCGTTTTGGTCGCTTCCCCTTCCGCAATGCTCCGCTGGGGCGGCAGAGCACGGCCGAAGAGCTGGCCTATATGAAAGAACAGGCCGCGCGGCGCTTTTAGGCTTTTGGTCTTTTAGTCGCCGTTACCACCGGGCTTGTCCCGGTGGTCCGTGCTTTCGCAAGATGGATTGCCGGAACGAGCCCGGCAATAACGATGGAAGGGGAGCGGGCGTTGTTAAAACGCCCATTCCCCCTTGCGCATGACCGGTTCGGTCGAGCCGTCCGCATGGACGCCGTCGATGTCGATCTGGTCCGACCCGATCATCCAGTCGATATGAATGAGGCTCTTATTGCCGCCCTGGGCGAAGATCTGCTCGGGCGAGAGTTCCTTGCCGCCTTCAAAGCAGTCGGCATAGCACTGGCCCATGGCGATGTGGCACGAGGCGTTTTCGTCGTAGAGCGTGTTGTAAAAGAGAATGCCCGAAGCCGAGATCGGCGAGGAATGCGGCACCAGCGCCACTTCGCCCAAGCGCCGCGCGCCTTCATCGGTATCGAGCACCTTGTTGAACACGTCCTGGCCCTTGCTGGCCTTAAGTTCGACGAGAACGCCGCCTTCGAAGCGCGCCTGGATATTTTCGATCAGCGTGCCGTTGTGGCTGAGGGGTTTCGTGGCCGCCACCGTGCCTTCGACGCGCAGGCGATGGGGGGTGGTAAACACTTCCTCGGTCGGAATGTTGGGGTTGCAGGTAACCCCGTTCTTGGCTTCCGAGGCGCCACCCTTCCAGCGGTGGCCGTCGGCAAGGCCAATCGTCAGATCGGTGCCCGGGCCCTTATACTTGAGGGAGGCAAACTTCTTGCCGTTGAGCCAGGTCCAGCGCGCCTTGAGATTGGCATTGTGTGCCTTCCAGGCGGCAATGGGATCGTCCTGATCGACGCGCGACGCCTTGAAGATGGCGTCGGCAAGCTTGGCGATAGCAACGTCTTCGGCATCGTTCGGGAAGACGAGCTTGGCCCAGGCGGGCGTAGGATAGGAGACGATGTTCCAATTGATGTCGAAGCCGGTGATCAGCTCCAGCGCCGGGCGATAGGCGGCCGAATTGGCGCGGTTGGCGCGGCTGACTTTTTCCGGGTCCTGGCCGGCCAGCATCATCGGATTGTCGCCCGAAATGGCAAGGCGCGCGGCATTGTTCTTATAGGCCTCGGCCATGCCCGCATAGAGCCAGCCGGCGGCGCGGTCAAAGCTCTTGTCATTGGCATATTTGTAGCGGGCAAGGGTCGCTTCCTCGTCCGAATAGATCGAGGTGACGAGACCGGCGCCGGCCTTATAGGCATGTTCGGTGATGCGGCGCACCAGGGGCGCCGCGACCATCGGGGCGGTGATGATGAGGTCCTGGCCCTCGGCCAGTTGCAGGCCGACCTTGATCGCCACTTCGCCGAGTTTGTCCAGTTTTGTGGGATCGATGGGGGAATTGCTCATCGGGGCAAGGCCTTCTTGTCGTTGAATCGGTTGGCGGGAGCCTAGCCTCCCCACATGCGCCGCGCCACCCGGCAGAAACGTAAAAATCGTTGATCAGGGTCAAGGTTTTGGGGCCGGCCCGGGAACAGATGAAAGCCGACAACAGGAGGTTTTCATGACTGGTCTTCTCATCGCCGTATTCGGAATTTTCGGGGCTTTCGCGGCAGCATTGGCCTATGCGCAGATTCAAACGCGCGGCATTGTCGCGCCCGGAGGGCGCAAGCCGGACTGACAGCCGACCTCAGGGTGAAGTCCTTGAGACATCGAGCATGATGACTGTGCCCTATCGGCATCACGGCGGCATTCTGTCGCAAAAACCTATTGGCAAAGGCGAACGGTTTGGCTATCAACCGTTCGCCGCTTCATTTTTTCGAACCATGGGAGGCGTTGCATGACAGCATTTATGATCGCTTCCCCGTTTGGCATCGGCCGACCTTAGGTCCCTGCCAACCGCGGCCCGCCGTTCAGGCCTGCCGCCCGCGGTTTCCTTCTTCTCCTTTCATCCGCCGACCGACCGGCCCGACAGGGTCACTGTCTCCACCGGTTCGTTTGCGCCTATTAAATTCTTTTGAGGAGCCGGCTGCCGGAGAACGGGGCCGGACTGCCAAATGAGTCGCAAGAAACTCGATTTTCGCGCCGATGCCTTCAGGCAAGTCCTCGGCTTTACCTTCCGCCACTGGGCCCGTCAGCCCAAGCGCATCGCCCTGATCGCCGGCCTCGTCATGGTGGCGACCATTGCCGAAGTGCTGGTGCCGATGTTTTCGGGCCGTATCGTCGATGCCATTTCGGGCGGTCAGAACACCGCGCTCGCCGATGCCGTGCGCGCCTTTGCCGTGGTTGCCGCGCTCGGCGTCACCAGCGTCGTGCTGCGCTTTTTCGTCTTCAACGGCATCATCAAGCTGACGCTGAAAATGATGGCGCGGGTTGTCGATGACGGCTTTTACAAGGTGCAGCGGTTTTCCACCGATTGGCATGCCAATAGCTTTGCCGGCTCCACCGTCCGGAAAGTGACGCGCGGCATGTGGGCGCTCGATGCGCTCAACGACATCCTGCTCGTCGCCCTGTTGCCCAGCTTCGTCATGCTGGTCGGCGCCTCGATCCTGCTCGGTTCCTATTGGCCGGTCATGGGGCTCGTCGTGGCCGGCGGCTCGGTGATCTATATCGCCTTCACCGTGCTGATGTCGGTGGGCTATGTCGCCCCGGCCGCCAGCCTTGCCAATGCCTGGGACACGCGCCTCGGCGGCGCTCTGGCGGACGCGGTGAGCTGCAATTCGGTGGTAAAGGCCTTTGGCGCGGAAACGCGCGAAGAGGATCGGCTGCGCCATGTCATGTCCAAGTGGGATTCGCGCACCCGCCGGACCTGGAAGCGCGGCACGCTCAACGGCACTATTCAGGGCCTGTTGATGACCCTGATGCAGGCCGGCATTCTGGGCACGGGCCTTTACATGTGGACGCAGGGCCTGGCCTCGGCCGGCGACATCACTTTCGTCCTCGCCATGTTCTTCGTCTTGCAGGGTTATCTGCGCGATGTCGGCATGCATATCCGCAACCTGCAGCGTTCGGTCAACGACATGGAAGAGCTGGTGGCCCTTTCCAACATGCCGCTCGGCGTCGAGGACCGGCCCGGCGCCAAGCCCATCGTCATCAAGGAAGGCGCGATCAATTTCGACAACGTCACCTTCCGCTATGGCAGCCACGCAACGGCGCTCTATCGCGATTTCTCCGTCGCCATCAAGCCGGGCGAACGCGTCGGCCTTGTCGGGCATTCGGGTTCGGGCAAGACGACATTCGTCAAGCTGATCCAGCGGCTCTATGACATCAACGATGGTGCCATTACCGTCGATGGGCAGAACATTGCCAGCCACCAGCAGGCGAGCCTGCGCGGCCAGATCGCCATCGTGCAGCAGGAGCCGATCCTGTTTCACCGGACCCTGGCCGAAAACATCGCCTATGGAAGGCCTGACGCGAGCCGGGCCGAAATCATCGAGGCGGCGAAACAGGCCAATGCCTATGATTTCATCATGTCGCTGCCCAAGGGGTTTGAGACCATGGTGGGCGAGCGCGGCGTAAAACTCTCCGGTGGCGAGCGACAGCGCGTCGCCATCGCCCGGGCCTTCCTTGCCGATGCGCCGGTGCTGATCCTCGATGAAGCGACATCGAGCCTCGACAGCGAGAGCGAGGTGATGATCCAGGAGGCAATGGAGAGGCTGATGGTCGGCCGCACGACGCTGGTCATCGCGCACCGGCTCTCGACCGTCCGCGCGCTCGACCGGCTCCTGGTCTTCGACAAGGGCAAGATTGTCGAAGAGGGCAACCACGAGGCACTGATCCGCTTGCAGGGCGGCATCTATCGCCGGCTGTTCGAGCGGCAGGCACTGGAGCTGACCAAGGGATTGGTGGCTTAGTTTTTGCAACAGGAGCCCGCGGAGCAATCTGCGGGCTCTTTTTTGGCGTGCCGAGCCGCCGGTCGGCCATCGAGCCTCCGGTTTTGAGCGGACCCCGGAGCGGCAATCGCCTCGGAATTTTTAGTTTGTGAAGCGATAACCGCTCCGGAGGCCGGGTTTTTGGACAGAGCCCACAGCGCCTCTTGATCGCTCGTCGCGAGGGACCGACTCCCGAACCTATGGAGAAGGCGACCTCCCCACAACCGGCTCCCCCCGCCACTGATCGCCTGCAGGCCGCTCGCGCGGGGTGGATGAGCAGGAGACTACATGAGATTTTGGGGGCGGGGATAAGCGGGATAAAGGGGCTGGTTTCGTGGCTCACAACACCCCCTCCCTTCCTCCCCCATCAAGGGGGAGGTGTCGGGCTGGTGGTTGTGAACACACCCTGCCAAACACTGGATGCAACACCTCCCCCTTGATGGGGGAGCTTGGGAGGGGGCACCGCAACGAGGAACCGCCTTCAACCCTTCATTGACCATAAAACCAGACCGCCGGAGCCCGGCCCGCGAAAACGGATTGTATTTAAATCAAATACGAGGCGGCCCCATGGCTTATTCCGAACCGATGCCCGACGCCTATATCGCCGAATTTTTGGATCTGGCGCGCTCGGCCAATGTCACCTTCGATATCGCCGAAGATCGCCTGCATATGCGGATGGTCAATCCCCACTGGGCCATGTGGTCGCCCATAAGGCACCTGCTCGATGAGATCGGGCAGGAGCGGATCGAAGCCTTTGTGCGGAGGGAAGCGGTGGCGCGGCAGGCGGTGGAGAGCTGGAACGAGGCGAGCGTGGAGCGGCTGAAGGGGGCGGCGGAGGTGATGCGGGGTGGGGTTTAGGAGCGCCCAATGCCCAACCGGCCCCTCGGCTGTCACCCCGGCGCAGGCCGGGGCCCATCCTGAGATACTTCGACACGCTGATCCATCGCGGCTCCCCACCGGTGGGAGATGGGCCCCGGCCTTCGCCGGGGTGACATCGAGGGTGTGGTGAGTGCAGAGATAAACTGCGGCGTGACAGCGGGTGCGGGCAATGCAACTGTAACTACAGTGAAATTATGCGGCCGGGGGAGCCAAGTGTACTTCGTATACATCATGGCCAATCGCAAACATGGCACGCTCTATACTGGCGTTACCAACGACCTGATACGTCGTACTTTTGAACATCGGGAAGGACTGGTGCCAGGGTTTACGAAGACCCATGGCTGCAAGACGCTCGTCTGGTTCGAGCCGCACGACGACATCGAGTTCGCCATCACCCGTGAAAAGCGGATCAAGAAATGGCATCGCGATTGGAAAGAACGGTTGATCGAGGAGCAGAACCCGAACTGGCGGGATTTATGGTGGGAGGTCATTGGGCCGCAGGTCGCCGCGGAATATCCGCCATGTCAGCCCGCCCCCTAGCTACCGCCGCCCTTCACGGAGTCGCACCCCAGGAGTGCAAACCAGGTGGCGATTAGCAGCGAAAGTTTGATAGGTTAGGATAGGGCGGATTTCCGCAGCTTCCACACATAGTAGGCTTTCTCGTCCCTGAGCGCCTCAGGTTCGGTGAAGCGGTCGATTATTTTTGGAACAACGTCCTTTGCTAAGTGTCCAGCGCTCAATAGACCCACGGCCGCTGCGACAATTCCAGAAACCCCCGACGTGAGAATAGTCGCGGCGATCCCAGTTGAAGAGATTGCTGCGTCCTTTAGAATGCCTTTATTTAACAGTCGATTGTTCTTGGATATTATCCTTTCAATTCGATTGCTTGACGATTGTATTTCCAATGATGCGTCCTTGCCGGAGTTGACGGCTCCCTCCACAAGCGATCGAAAATCTTCGAGATGATGCCATTCTTGATCCCGGAAGCGCAAAATATCATCGAGCTTACCACCTGAG
>DATMSG010000324.1:0-2192 GCA_035565515.1 Devosia sp. | reverse complement strand
ACCTCGGCGCAATATGTTCTTACCCAGAGCTATGAGATGGGCCGCGATGGCTGGCGCATCCGGATCGACAGTGTCACCAAGATGCGTTCGGACCGCGACACGTTCTACCTGACGGGCGAATTGTCGGTGGAGGAAAACGGGCTGTTGCGGGCCGAGCGGAACTGGGACCAGTCCTTCCCGCGCGATCTGATGTAAGGGAAAGGCCCGGCAGCGATGCCGGGCCTTTTGCTATTCCGTCTGTTCGGCCATCGGCAGGCCATTGGCCTGCCAGGCTTCCACGCCGCCGCGATACCAATAGGCGTTCCAGCCGCCCATGCCGGCGCGGAGCGCGGCGTTGTAGGAAGAGCGGTCCTGCATGCCCGAGCCGAAGAAGATCACCGGGACGGTCTTGTCGCCGCCGGTTTCGTCGGTCAGCCAGTCGTTGACGAGGCCCTGAAAGCGGTCGGTCAGGCTGCCGTCGCGGCCGGCATCGGTCACGGCAAAGGCGCCGGGCAGGGTTTCGGCACCGCCGCTGGTATCGACCAGCAGCCAATTGTCGCCGCTGGTCAAAAGATCGACCATGGTCTCGGTCGTCAGCAGCTGCGCGCGAGTGTGCCCGGCCGGGGTGGGGCCGCGATAGGGCGCGGGGAAGAGCACATTGGTGGCGGGCACGCCATAATCGGCAAGCTCGTTGAGCGCGCCGGCGGTCGCCATCATCTCGGACTTTACCGGCACGCTTTCGGCCTGCGGGGTTTCCGCCGCGGAAGTGCCGGTATTGCCCAGTTCCACATCGGCGATCATCTCGACCAGATATTCGATCAGATCGTAGCACATGGTGATGCTGCCCTCATTGGGGCTGTACCAGGCGTTGAGCTCGCCGCAATTGCGGTAATTCACCGCGAGGTCGCGGGGCAGGGCATAGGTCTTGGCGAGATCGTCGGCAAAACCGCGCAGGCCATCGCCAAAGGTATCGACGAGGAAGCGGCTCATCGCCGTTTTCGGCTCTTCGAAGGTCACGGTGATGGTGGCGCCGGGGGCGTCCGCGGTCAGGTGGCCGTCGGGGTGCCAGGCGCTGAGGCGGGTATGGGGCGCCAGGATGGTGCGCCAGGCGCGGTTCTGGCGGTTGAACTCTTCTTCGCAGCGCGAAAGCGTGCGCTCTTCGAGGCCCACCTGCTGGGCGACATCGCCGTAAAGGCCGGGATTGCCGCCATAGATGACGCAAAACGTGTTGCGGAAGCGGCGGAGATCGCCGGTATGCTCATCCTGCCAGGGCAGTTCCTGGCCGCTATCGGCATTGATCATGCCGCCATAATACCAGGGCAGGACCGAATAGACGGCGACTTCGCGGCCGATGAGGTCGATGGCCTCGTCGCCCGAGGGATAGAGGGTCGGCTCGACGACGCGCAAGGCCGAGAAAATGTCCACCGCGTCTTCCTCGGGGCCAGTGGACGGCACCTGCAATTCGCCGATCAGCGCATGGCCGAATTCGTGCATGAAAATGCCGTTGGTGACGCCGAGATAGGCCCCGATCAGCCGCGATTCATGGCTGTCGATGAAGGGGATGTCTTCCACCGATGAGGTGCCGGCCGGCGCGGGTGCGGTGCCCTTGGCCTTGCCGCCGCCGCCGGTTGCGGAACCATCGGTGACCGAGACGGCGAAATCGCGGAAGTAGAAGTCGCCGCGTTCATAGGCGAGCACGCCGACATCGCCGCCGAGAACGGGATGGTCATTGACCTGGGCGATGAGCTTGCCATTGAGGAAGAAGCCGGCGACGCCGGGCTGCTCGACCCATTCGAGAATGTCGCTGCCATCGCCCTTGGCGGCGCCCGGCAGGCGGCCGATTTCCTGGCCCTTGCCGTCGTCGCCGAAGCAGAGGACGACGCCATCGCCCCCCAGTGTGATCTCGCCGAGGCAGGAATCCTTCGTCGTCGTGCTTTCCACGATGATGCCGGCGGCCGAGAGCTTGAAGTCCTCGGCCGTGCTGCCCTCGGGCGGCTGGATGCCGACATTGACGCTCACCACGCGCTCGCCGGAGCCGACCGGGCCGCCCGAGGGCATGGTGAAGTAGTTTTCGCTGCTGGCCTTGGTGCTGTTGACCAGCACCATCCAGTCATTCTCGAAAAACACGTCCCAGCCGTCTTGATTGTCCGTGCCGAGGATGGAATCGGCCAGCGGGCCCATGATCGCGGCCATGCGCGAAGCCGTGTCGCCAC
>DATMSG010000323.1:0-10046 GCA_035565515.1 Devosia sp. | reverse complement strand
CGAAATTGCCTGCGGCATGGCTCGAAGTTTTCGGACGGAACTATCGGCGGCTTTTGATCGCTCGTCGCAAGCAGGCCAGCCCCGAACGTATGCTGGAGACGATCCAGCCCCAGGCCCCCTCGCTACTGTCGTCTGCAGACCGTCCATGCGAGGTTGGATAGCAGGAGAATAGCGCAGGTTTTCAGGGCGGGGATAAGGGGGATAGATTTGTGGCAGCCGCTCACGCCCTCTCATCCTCCCCCCATCGAGGAGGAGGTGGCACATAGAGTTTGTGGCGCCACCTCGCCCAACCCATCAGGGAGAAGCCGGCGCGACGCGCCGGATGCGGCGAAGGTCAGAGGCGGTGTGGAATGACCTTGCCATCCTTAATGGTGACGATGCGGTCGGCGCGCTTGGCCAAGTCGTGGTTGTGGGTGGCGATGAGGGCGGCGGCGCCCTCGGTGCGGATGAGGTTTTGGAGGGCCAGGAAGACCAGATCGCTGGTGCTCGGATCGAGATTGCCGGTGGGTTCGTCGGCAAGGATCACGCGGGGATGGTTGGCCGCAGCACGGGCGATGGCGACGCGCTGCTGTTCGCCGCCCGAGAGTTCGGCGGGGCGATGGCCGGCGCGGGGCCCCACGCCGAGAATGTCGAGGAGCTCCATGGACCGCATGTCGGCCTCGGCGGGCGATTTGCCGGCGATCAGTTGCGGCATGGTTACGTTTTCGAGAGCCGTGAATTCGGGCAGCAGGTGGTGGAACTGATAGACGTAGCCCACCGTGCTGCGGCGCAACTGGGTGCGCCCGCGATCGCTCAATTTGCTGGTCTTGTTGCCGACGATCTCGACCTCGCCTTCCTGCGGGCTTTCGAGGAGGCCGCAGAGATGCAAAAGGGTCGATTTGCCAGCACCCGAGGGCGCGACGAGGGCGACGAGTTCGCCGCTTTCTACCACCAGATCGGCCTGGTCGAGCACGCGCACCCTGGTTGCGCCTTCGCCATAATGACGATGGACGCCGGAGAGACGCAGGAACGGATTACTCATAGCGCAGCGCCTCGACGGGATCATATTGGGCCGCGCGCCAGGCGGGATAGAGCGTGGCAAGAAAGCTCAGGCCCAGGGCCATGACGACGACGACGGTTACCTCGGTCGGGTCGGTCTTGCTCGGCAGGGCCGAGAGAAAAAAGACTTCCGGGGGGAAGAGCGCGACGCCCAGCGTGTTGGAAATAGTCGAGCGGATGGCTTCGGCATTGGCGGCGACGATGAGGCCGAGGACCAGGCCACTCAGGGTACCGACGACGCCGATAGTGGTGCCGGTGATGGAGAAGATGCGCATGATGGCGCCGCGGGTGGCGCCCATGGTGCGCAGCACGGCGATATCCTTGCCCTTGTCCTTCACCAGCATGACGAGGCTTGAAATGATGTTGAAGGCAGCGACGAGGACGATCATCGACAGGATGGTGAACATCACCACGCGCTCGACCTGAAGGGCGGAGAAGAAGGTTTCGTTGCGCTGCTGCCAATCGGTGAGGATGAAGGGGCGGAGGCCCGGCTGATCGGCAATGCGCTGGCGCATCAGGGGAATGGCGTCGGGATCGTCGATGAAGATTTCTGCCGCCGTCGCCTGATAGATGCGCTCATAGGCGGCGTCGATTTCCGCATCCGAAGCCATGGGATCGAGCGGGGGCTGGCCGGGCTTCAAGACGTCTTCATAGAGCTTGAAATAGTCCTGGGCGGTCTTCAGCGGCATATACATGAAGAGGCTGTCGAACTCGACCATGCCCAGATTGAAGATGGTGCGGACCGGGTAGGATTTTATCTGCGGGGTCGAGCCGAAGGGCGTCATGGCGCCGCTATCGGGGTTGATGATCTGCACCTGATCGCCGAGGCCGACGCCAAGCGTCTGGGCCAACCGGTAACCGATGGCGACCCCGTCATTCTCGTCCCAGCTGTCGAAACCGCCCTGCTCCGCCGAATTGAACAGCAGGTCGAGCTTTTCGAGATTTTCGGCATCCATGCCGCGCACCGAGACGCCCGTGGAGCCGCCGCGGCCGGAGGCCAGCACCTGGCCTTCGACATAATAGACAGCGAATTTGACGCCTTGCACCTCTTCGAAGGTGGCTACCGCGTCCTTGTAGTCGGTAAATTTGCTCTCGATGGGGAAGGCCGTGAAATGGCCGTTGAGCCCGAGGATCTTCGTGAGCAATTCGGCGCGGAAACCGTTCATGACCGACATGACGACGATCAGCGTCGCAACGCCGATCGCCACGCCGACCATGGTCAGGCTGGCGATCACCGAAATGAACGCCTCCTTCCGTCTTGCGCGCAAATAGCGCCCAGCAATCATCCACTCAAACCGGGAGAACGGCCGAGTGGACCGGCCGGCCGGGGCTTGCTGCGCGGTAATGGTCAAATGTCGTTCATCCGCTGAGGTTCGATCAGGCCCTTGAGACGCTCGACCGCATTGGCGAGCGGCAGCGTCTCGCGCTCGCCAGTCTTGCGATGTTTGATCTCAACTTCGCCCGATTTAAGGCCGCGTGGCCCAAGGATAATCTGATAGGGGATGCCGACGAGATCGGCCGTGGCAAATTTGCTGCCGGCAGGCTGGTCGCGGTCGTCATAGAGCATGTCGAGACCGGCGGCGGTCAGTTCGCCATAGAGCTTGTCGCAGGCCGCATCGGTGTCGGCATCGCCGGCCTTGAGATTGATCAGCACCGCTTCGAAGGGCGCGACGGAAACCGGCCAGATGATGCCGTTTTCGTCGTGGCTGGCTTCGATAATGGCGGGGACGACGCGGGACAGGCCGACGCCATAGGAGCCCATGTGAACAAGGGTTTCCTTGCCGTCATTGCCGGTGACCGAAGCTTTCATCGGCTCGGAATATTTCGTGCCGAAATAGAAGATGTGGCCGACTTCGATACCCCGGGCGGAGACGCGCTTGTCTTCGGGCACGGCGGCCTCGTATTCGGCCTGATCGACCATTTCCTCGGTGGCCGCGTAGAGCGAGGTCCAATCGTTGAAGATCGGCTTGAGGTCGCCGCGGAAATCGACGTCCTTGCCGGGAATGGGCTTTTCGAGCAGATCGCGATGGCAGAAAACCTGGCTTTCGCCGGTTTCTGCCAGAATGATCCATTCATGGCTGAGGTCGCCGCCGATGGGGCCGGTATCGGCGCGCATCGGAATGGCGGTGAGGCCCATGCGGGCATAGGTGCGCAGATAGGCCACGAACATGCGCTCGTAAGCGGCGACGGCGCGCTCCTTGTCGAGATCGAACGAATAGGCGTCCTTCATCAGGAATTCGCGGCTGCGCATGGTGCCGAAGCGGGGACGCACCTCGTCGCGGAACTTCCACTGGATATGGTAGAGGTTCAGCGGCAGGTCCTTGTAGGACTTTACATAGGCGCGGAAAATGTCGGTGATCATTTCCTCATTGGTCGGGCCATAGAGGAATTCGCGCTCGTGGCGATCCTCGATGCGCAGCATTTCCTTGCCATAGGCATCGTAGCGGCCCGATTCGCGCCAGAGATCGGCCGACTGAATGGTCGGCATGAGCAGTTGGACAGCGCCGGCGCGGTTCTGCTCCTCCTCGATGATCTTCTGGACCTTCATCAGCACCTTGTAGCCCAGCGGCAGCCAGGAATAGAGGCCGGAGGCCTGCTGACGGATCATGCCGGCGCGCAGCATCAGCCGATGCGAGACGATCTCGGCTTCCTTGGGAACGTCGCGCAGAACCGGCAGAAAATAGCGGGACAGGCGCATGGGAAACTCCGAAATTCTTGGCTTCGACTCAGACTTTTGTTGATGCCCACTCAGAGCCTAACCGTCCATACGATTCAAGCATGCAAGCTATGCAGAATCTGCGTGACAGGAAGAAAATGTGTTGTTAGGGTCCCGTCACAATAAAACGAAGGCGGTCCAACCGCCAACGGTCGACAACGTCAAGGGAGGAGCGTTGGCCGCACGCTGTAGAGCGAGCCTAAGACCAACGTATTGTCGATTCAACTATAAAGCGGGGCCTTCGTGCCCTGCTTTTTTATTTCGGAATCAAGACGTAATGGCTGACTCTGAAAGCTTCACGCGAATTGCCCTTGCCCTGCCCGGCGCAACCAGCGGGCCGCATTTCGATCGCACGGCTTTCAAGGTGAAACGCACTTTTGCGACGCTGGCCGCCGACGGATTGAGCGCGAACCTGAAGTTCACGCCCGACGAGCAGGAATTCAAATGCCAGCTGGCGCCGGACGTGTTTCAGGCCATCGATAATGGCTGGGGCCGGCAGGGCTGGACGACGATGTGGCTGGGAGCGGCGAGCGAGGACGATGTCGCGGCGGCCCTTGCCATGGCGCATGTGCATGCGGTGGGTGTGGCGGGGAAGCGGTAGGGGCTGTGCACCGACCGCCCTCGCCTCGTGGCTTCCCGCTTGTTGGGAGAGCGACGGACATGGGTGATCACCATCTCTCCCAAGGGCGAGGTGGAGGGACTCCCTGCCCCAGGTCATCTCTCTTTTGCTCTGCAACGCCCGTTCAAGAGGCCTCATGGTGGGGTGCTTTGCGCAGCAAAGCCTCGAACCACCAGGTCGAGCGAGTGGAGACCAGCTGCCCCACCCTCGTCCTTCGAGGTACGCTGGGCTCCGCACCTCAGAATGAGGTCTACTTTTGTTTCAGTTCTTAGGTGAAACGATCTACCGGTTCCAATAGGCCGACAGCGTTTCGTTGGTCAGGGCCCAGAGCAGCAGGGCGGTGAAGACGATTGCCAGGCCGGTGGCGATCAGCAGTTTTCGGAGCATGCGCGGGGCAACCGGCGAGCCGGGATCGGCGCCGCGCACGAGCGCTTCGCCGGTTTCATGATGGCTCCGCGCGCCGATGGGCAGCACTGCGACAAAGCAGAGCCACCAGACGACGAAAAAGACGGCGGCGATCGATCCCCACTGCATGGCGTCAGACCCTGTGCACGAAGACGTTGACGTTAGGCTTGCGGCCCCAGAAGGCGTTTACTTCGTTGCGGATGGCCTTGAAGAGCGCCGAGCTGAACACATCGGGATCCGTGCGGCGCTTGGGCGGCAGGCTCTTGATGGTGTTGGCCACGGTGTCTTCGATCAGTTCGACCAGCGACTCGTCTTCGGTTTCCGGCAGGCCTTCGACCACATAATCGGGGCCGGAGACGACGTGGCCGCTCGAATTGACGGCAAGGCTGACGATGACCATGCCGCCGAAGGACAGGCGACGGCGGCCTTTTACGCCCGACTCCTCGGGCGTGCAGAGCACGAGGCCATCGAGATAGAGTTCGCCGGTGCGGACTTCCGCCGGATAGGCCATGGGCTCGGGGAAGAGCCGAACCATGTCGCCATTGCGCGCTTCGCAAACATTGGGAATGCCTTCTTCGCGGCCGAGCTTGGCATGGGCGGCGAGATGGGTTGCTTCGCCGTGCACGGGCACGAGAACCTGCGGCTTGACCCAGGAATAGAGACGGCGCAACTCGTCGCGGCGCGGGTGGCCGGTGACGTGAACGAGCGCGTCGTTCTGGGTGATGATCTCGATGCCCTTGTCGATCAAGAGGTTCTGGATGTCGATGACTTCCCGCTCATTGCCCGGGATGGCCCAGGACGAAAAGATCATGCGGTCGCCGGCATTGAGATCGATGACCGGATGCTCGCCGCGGGCGATGCGGGCAATGGCGGCCCGGGCTTCGCCCTGGCTGCCGGTGCAAATCAGCACGCATTTGTTGCGCGGAATGGTCTTATAGGCGTCCTGATCGTGCAAAGTCGGCAGGCCTTCGAGCATGCCGAGTTCCTTGGCAATGCCCATGATGCGGTGCAGCGAGCGGCCGGACAGCACGACCTGGCGGCCGGCCTGATGGGCGGCGCGGACGATGGAGACGACGCGGCCGACATTGGAAGCGAACGTCGTGACGGCCACGCGGTTGGGGGCTTCGGCGATCAGGGCGGCGAGCGTCGCGCCGATTTCGGCTTCGCTCGGGCTTTCGCCATCCTTGAGGGCGTTGGTTGAATCGCAGACCAGGGCCAGCGGCAGGTCGGATTCACTGCCGATGGCCTTGAAACGCTCGATGTCGGTCGGGGCGCTGACGACGGGCGTTGGATCGAGCTTCCAGTCGCCGGTGTGCAGCACGCGGCCGACGGGGGTGGTGATCAGGATGCTGTTAGACTCGGGGATCGAGTGGGCGACGTTGATCGCTTCGATCTTGAAGGGGCCGATGTTGAACGGCTTGCCCGGGCGCATGATGCGGACATCGACGTTTTCGACGATGCCGTCCCCTGCCCGCTTGGCGGCCAGCATGGCGGCGGTGAAGGGCGTGGCGAAGACAGGCTTGTCGAAGACGGGCCAGAGATCGAGCACGGCACCATAATGGTCTTCGTGGCTGTGGGTGAGGATCAGGCCGAGCACGTCATCGGCATTTTCCTCGAGAAATTCGGGGTTTGCCATGATGAGTTCGATGCCCGGCAGGTCGGGCCCGCCGAAACTGACGCCGCAATCGACCACGATCCACTTGCGGGATTTTTCGGGGCCGAAGCCATAGGCCCCCATATTCATGCCGATCTCGCCAACGCCCCCGAGGGGCACAAAGACGAGTTCATCCCTTTGGTTCTTAGCCATGGGTTATTCTTTTCCTTTTTGCGCGCGGCGCCTGGCGATCTTTGGTCGCTGGTCGTCGCGCAGATGTTGTGGTCAGCTTTGGGCGCTGGCCGTTGCCCCAAAATGCACATCGCCCGCCGTGATCACGATCCGCGCGCCATCGTCGTCGCGCATGACCAGCCGACCGGACGAGTCGATGGTTTCAAAAATTCCTCGCCGGACCACACCGTCCTGCGAGACGGCGACCGGGGCACCGATGCCCGCGGCCGAACCGCGCCACTGGCTCAAAATATCAGTGATTCCAGTGCCTTCGTTCCAGAGGGCGAAGGCATCGACCCAGGCTTCCGAGAGCGCTTCGAAGACCTCTTCGGCGCTACGCTCGTAGCCGAGATCATTGAGGCTGGTGGCGGGATAGGGCAAACCGGTGGGCGCTGCAATGACATTGACGCCAATGCCGATGACGATTGCGTGGCGGCCGTCCGGGTTTTTGCCCATTTCGAGCAGGATGCCGGCGACCTTGGCGCCATCGGCGAGCACGTCATTGGGCCATTTGAGCGCGACGCGACCGGAGCCGTTCATGGCGTCTGCACCATCGACGCCAATGCGGACCGCGCCCTGGGGCAGGATTTTGGCAAAGGCGTTCTGCATGGCGACGCCGGCCACAAAGCCGAGCGTTGCCAGGACGTTAGCTTCCGCGTCGGGGACAATGAGCAAGCTGGCGGCGAGGTTGCCCGAAGGGCTTTCCCAAGCGCGGCCACGGCGACCGCGGCCGGCGGTCTGCTTGAGAGCGGCGAACCAGATGCCGCCTGGATCGCCCGCGGCGGCGGCCGCGAGCGCTTCTGAATTGGTGGACCCTATTTCATCGAACCCGGCCAGCCGATAACCGGCAGACCGGGCCTTTGGGCCGAGTGAAAACTCGGCCACCTAGAACAGGCTTCCTGCAGCAATGTGGGCCCAGTTGGTTAGCACACTGCCAACACTGAAGTAGTACGTGACCACCAAGAAGGCAGAGACCGCGAGAATGATGTTGAGTTCATTCGGGACCGCGATGAAGACCGACTTGGGTTCGTCGAAATACATCGTCTTGACGACGCGCAGGTAGTAGTACGCGCTCACAGCCGAGGCCAGGACACCGATGACCGAGAGGACATAGAGGTTGGCTTCGATGGCAGCGAGGAAGACGTGCCACTTGGCGAAGAACCCGGCGAGCGGCGGCATGCCGATCAGCGAGAACATCAGGATCGCCATGATGGCGGCAACGAAGGGCCGCGTCTGGGCGGCGCCGGCGAGATCATCGACGGTTTCGACGTAGCCCTCTTCGGTGCGCAGCGACAGGATGCAGGCAAAAAGGCCGGCGGTCATGGTGACGTAGATCGCCATGTAGATCGCGACGCCTTCGACACCGACCTGGGTGCCCGAGGAAAGGCCGACGAGAGCAAAGCCGACGTGGCCAATCGAGGAGTAAGCGATCAGTCGCTTGAGCGAGCGCTGGCCGATGGCAGCGAAGGCCGCGAGGACCATGGACGCGATCGAGAGGAAGATCACGACCTGCTGCCAATCGTGCGAGATCGGCTGGAAGGTATCCATGACCAGACGGATCATCAGCGACATGGCGGCCACCTTGGGGGCCATGGCGAAGAAGGCCGTCACGGGCGTCGGGGCGCCTTCATAGACGTCCGGCGTCCACATGTGGAACGGCACGGCCGAGATCTTGAAGGCAACGCCGGCCAGCAGGAACACCATGCCGAAGATCAGGCCGATGGAGCGGCCTTCCATGGCGATGGCGCCGACGATCTCGGTGAGGTTGGTGTGGCCGGTGAAGCCATAGACCAGCGAGGCACCATAGAGCAGCATGCCCGAGGAGAGCGCGCCGAGGACGAAGTATTTCAGGCCCGCTTCAGAGGCGCGCTTGTCGTCGCGCTTGATGGCGGCCATGACGTAGAGCGCCAGAGACTGCAATTCGAGACCGATATAGAGGCTCATGAGGTCGTTGGCCGACACCATGACCATCATGCCCAGCGTCGCGAGGACGGCGAGGATCGAATATTCGAACTTGTGGACGCCGTTTGCCTCGGCATTGGGCATGGCGAGGATGAGCGAGAGCGCGGCACCGCCGAGCACCAGGAGCTTCATGTAACGGCCGAAGGCATCGGCGATGAAGACGCCGTTGAACAGCACGCCATCGGCGGGGTTCAGGATGAGCATCAGCGCGGCGGCGGCCATGAGCAGCACGCCGAGCCAGGAGATGAGGACCGACTTCTCCTTGTTGATGGCGACGCCCAGGATCACAAGGACCAGGGCGCCGACTGCCATCAGCAATTCGGGATAGGCAGGCGCAACGCTCGCGAAATCAATAACGTCAGAGTTCACGGTGCTCTCCTAGTGCGCAGCAGGCTCGGCCGCATGTTCTGCGGCCGGCGCGGCCTCGCCCGTGGGCGCGGCGTATTCGAGGGGGGCCCGGGCATCAGCCAGGGAAACGGCGGGATCGAGGCCAATCGAGGTGGCATAGTGCGACACCAGATTGTTGACCGAAGCGGCCGTCGTATCGAGGATCGGCGACGGGTAGAAGCCGAACACGATGATCAGGACGATCAGCGGGTAGAGGATGACCTTTTCGCGCAGGTTCAGGTCGAGAATGCCCTTGAGGCTTTCCTTGGTGAGCGCACCGAAAATGATGCGGCGATAGAGCCACAGCGCATAGGCAGCGGACAGGATGACGCCGAAGGCAGCGCCGAACGCGACCCAGGTATTGACCTGGAAAACGCCGAGCATGGTGAGGAATTCACCGACGAAGCCCGACGTGCCGGGAAGGCCGACATTGGCCATGGTGAAGACCATGAAGGCGAAGGCATAGCGCGGCATGCGTTCGACAAGGCCGCCATAGGCGGTGATGTCGCGGGTGTGCATGCGGTCGTAGATGACGCCGACGGCGAGGAAGAGCGCGCCGGAGACCAGACCATGCGAGATCATCTGGAACATGGCGCCCTGGATGCCCAGCGCATTGCCCGCGAAGATACCCATGGTCACAAAGCCCATGTGAGCAACCGACGAGTAAGCGATGAGCTTCTTGATGTCGGTCTGAACGAGGGCCACCAGCGAGGTGATGATGATGGCGGCGACCGAGAGCACGAAAACGAAGTTCGAGAGCTGGGCCGAAGCATCGGGGAACATGGGCAGGGAAAAGCGGAGGAAGCCGTAGCCGCCGAGCTTGAGCAGGATTGCCGCCAGGATGACGGAACCGGCAGTTGGGGCTTCCACGTGCGCTTCCGGCAGCCAGCGGTGGAACGGCCACATCGGCATCTTCACCGCGAACGAGGCAAAGAACCCGATCCACAGCCAGGTCTGCACTGCGGGATCGAAGTGGAAGGCGAGGAGCTTGCGGATATCGAGCGTACCGGCCTGCCAGTACATCGACATGATGGCGAGCAGCATCAGCACCGAACCGGTGAAGGTGTAGAAGAAGAATTTATAGGCGGCCTGGA
>DATMSG010000322.1:0-3637 GCA_035565515.1 Devosia sp. | reverse complement strand
ACGAAAAAGGGGCCCGTCGCCGGACCCCTTGATTTGCCTGGGTTTTGCGGCCCTTAGCCTTCCAGCCACTTCACCTGTTCCGGCGTCAGCTTGATCTCGAAAGCCTTGAGGCTGTCTTCGAGTTCAACCAGACGGCGCGGTCCGATCAGCGGCACGCTGGGGAAGGGCTGGGCCAGAACATAGGCCAGCGCCACATGGATCGGATTGTGCCCAATTTGTTTGGCCAATTCGATCGCCCGATCGCGGCGACCGAAATTCTGTTCGTTGTACCAGACTCTTACCAGTTCCTCATTGTCCGTCTTGTCCCGTCCGGCAAGGTCGGTGAAGAACCCGCGCGCCTGGCTCGACCAGGAGAAATTGGTCACCTGACGGTCGATCAGCCACTGCTTGAAATCAGGTGTCGAGGAGGTCACGCAACCAGCCCAGATCGGATCAAGCATTTCGGCCAGCGCAAAGTTGTTGGACAGCGCCTGCGGCTTGGTCTTGCCGGTGCGCTCTGCATAGGCAATCGCCTCGTCCATGCGTTCCTTGGTCCAGTTCGACCCACCGAACGGCCCACGAATCCGGCCTGCTTTCACCTCGGCGTCCATGGCATCGACGAATTCGCCCACCGGCACATCGAGATTGTCGCGATGCATGAAATAGACATCGACATAATCCGTCTGCAACCGGTCCAGCGATTGGGTCAGCTGCTTGCCGATCACATCGGGATAGACGAGCGGGGAATGCGCGCCCTTGCCAATGACAACAGCTTCTTCGCGCACGCCGCGGCTCTTCTGCCATTCGCCGAAGAGCTTTTCGGTATAGCCGCCCCCATAGATGAAAGCGGTATCGAAGATATTGCCGCCCTTTTCCCAGAAGGCATCGAGCAGGATCGCACCAGACGAGAAGGTCTTGAAATCCTCAAAGCCCAGCGCAACGGCCGACGCCTGCTTCTTGAGCCCCGGAATGGCGCGCTTGGGAATGATGCCGGTATTAGGCCCCAGCTTGCGATTGTCCAAGGTATTGACGCGATTGGTATATTTTTCGACCGAGTATTCGATCCCGGCATCCTTGCGCCACTGGTCGAGCACCCGTGCATTGCCCAGGCTATCGCCCCAGCTCATGCCCGGTGCGGCGAATTCCTGCTTGCCTTCGAGAATGGCAAGCGAAGCGGCATCGGCTTCGAACGAATAGACATGCGCCGTCTCGTTGACGCTGACCGTCTCGGTCTTGCCGCCCTTGATAATGTCGATGCGGCCCAGACCCTGGTCGCGATTGCCATTGGCAAACCAGAAGTCCGGCACTTCAATTCGGCCCTCCGAACCGTGAATGCGCAGCACATTGTCGAGGTTGGCCATCACCGCGCAGGAAACCTGGGCGACAATGCCATTCTCGAAGGTGAGCAGCGCCGCCGCCCAGTCATCGGTGCCTTCTGCATTGAGCTTGGCCGTACCCGACACCTTCACTGGATCGGCAAATGGCTTGCCCAGCGTCGCGCCGGCAATCAGCCGCGCCATGGAAACCGGATAGCCACCGACATCCAGAATGCCGCCGCCGGCCAGCGACGAGGCGAAAAGCCGGTGCTGCGGCTGGAACTTGCCCATCGAGAAGCCAAAGCTCGACTGGATCATCCGCACTTCGCCGATCGCGCCGGATTTGATCAGGTCGAGCAACTGCTTCATCTGCGGATGCAGGCGGTACATGAAGGCTTCGCCCGCAAAGGTGCCGGCCTTCTTATGCGCATGGAACACCGCGTCGATTTCATGGGCCGACAGCGCCAGGGGCTTTTCCACCAGCACATGCTTGCCGGCTTCCGCGGCCTTGATCGCCCATTCCGCGTGTCCGGTATGGGGCACGGCGATATAAACCGCGTCGATTTCCCCATCGGCCAGCAGCGCGTCATATCCCTTGACCACGCGCACGCCCGGAAAGTCCACGGCCAGGCTGGGCTTGCTTGGATCGCGCGTGGCGATCGCGGCGAGCACGCCGTGCTTGGCGTTTTCGAGGCCACCGCGGAAGGCCTTGGCAATGCTGCCCGGCCCAATAATGCCCCAGCGAATCTTCTTGTCGGTCATGGTCTTTCCTCGAATCTATCCATCGGCCAAGACGGGCGGCGCGGCAGGTTTCGAAAACCCCGCGCATTCTCCTCCCTTGCTCTTGTGCCGAGCGATACCTAAGCTATCCACTCCTCAAAAACCGTCGCTCTTATCGGGTATTTCAAATTGGCGGATAGTAAGATGGTGGAGCGCGGCTTCTATGAGCCGGCCCTCGACGGCGTGGAACATCTGCCGACCGAACTCAACATGTTCCATGCGTCCCCGCTGCTGATGCGCGCGTCGCATTGGCACGCGCAGGTCGAGGTCAACTATATCGTGCGTGGCTGGGCCCATTACGCCATGAGCGGCTATGAAGTGCGCTTCGGGGCCGGCGATCTCGCGCTCTTCTGGGGCGGCCAGCCGCACCGGCTCGACGATGCTTCCGACGACCTCGTTTATGCCGGCGGTCACCTGCCGCTGGTGCATTTTTTCCGCCTCCGGCTGCCGCAGGACGTGCAGGCCGGCCTCATGCAAGGCGCAGCCCTCGTCACGCGCGCCACCGATCCCTCCGATCCCGTCAATTTCGCCCGCTGGAACGACTATGTTCGCTCCGGCGATCCGCTGAAAATCAGCATGGCGGTGGACGAACTGCTGCTGCGCATCGAGCGCATCCGCTTCGCCCCCTATGAGCTGTTCTCCGGCCACCACGCCAGATCGAATAGCCCGTCCACAGACCAACACATTTCGCCGATCGTTGTGCGCATCTGCGATTATATCGCCGACAATTTCCGCGAGGACATCGACTCGGTCGACATCGCCGTGGCCGCCGACGTGCACCCCAAATACGCCATGACGGTCTTCAAGAAATGCACCGGCATGACGCTGAACGATTACGTCAATCTTATCCGCCTGTCCTATGCCCAGGCCCTGCTCATGCGCGACGACGCCAATGTGCTCCAGGTCGCCATGGATAGTGGCTTCGGCTCTCTCAGCGCCTTCAACAAGCTCTTCCGCAAGATCGCGGGCATGTCGCCCAGCGATTTCCGGCGCGATCTGCGCACCCGGCCCAGTTCGGCCCTGCCGCAGCGTGTTGCGCCCTGCACGCCCTATAATTGAGGGCAGGGGCCATGGGCAGGCGGCTTGCGGCGCTTACTCTGGGCCTTCTCGTCGTCCTCTGCCTCGTCGCGCTCCGGCTGCTCGATCCCTATCCGGTCCAGGTGGTGCGCGAGACCAGCTTTGACCTTTTCCAGCAGCTAAAACCCCGGTCGGCGCCCGCGGATTTGCCGGTCCGCATCATCGATATCGACGAAACCTCCCTGGCCGAAGTCGGCCAATGGCCCTGGCCGCGCGACACTCTGGGCCGCCTGTCGGAACGTCTCACCGAGTTGGGCGCCGCAGCTATCGCTTTCGATATCCTGTTCAGCGAGGCCGAGCGTTCGTCCGGCCCCGGCAGTGCCGACGAAAATTTCGCCAAAGGGCTCGCCGCGGGCCCCACCATCCTGGGCCTCGCTCAAAATGGCAGCGCACTCCCGGTCACCACCCCGCCAAAGGCCGGCCTCGCCACCACCGGCAACGACCCGCTCGCCGCCGTGCCCGAACTCGGCGGGGCCGCCCAGCCT
>DATMSG010000321.1:0-3294 GCA_035565515.1 Devosia sp. | reverse complement strand
GCTTCGGCGGCCTGAGCTTTTTCGATTGCGGCGGCTTGCGGCTTTATCTCCAGGAAAGCGCCGAGGAGGGACCGGAATCGGTGCTCTATTTTCGCGTTGAGGATATAGGGGCGGCCCATGCGGCGCTTTCGGCGCGCGGGGTGGCGTTTTTGGAGGCGCCGCACCGCGTGCACCGGCATGAAGACGGGACGGAGGAGTGGATGGGATTTTTCAGCGATCTCGAAGGGCGGCCGCTGGCACTGATGGCGCAGAGGCGCAGATCCCGTTTCGGAGCGTAAGAGTGCCGCTTGGCGGCAATGGCGTGATTGGGACCGAAATCCCGGCCGGAGCCGGGATGACGTGTCGGGGCGCTGGAGCGCCGTGGCGGGAGCTGACGGAAACCTTTAGCGCCCGAGCTTGCCGTCCACCAGCGAAGTGCCGAGGGGGGCGGGGCGGGTGACGGGGGTGGTGATCTCGACGGCCCGGCCGGTGCGCGAGGAGGTTTCGAAGGCCTCCATGACTTCGAGGACGTGCAGGGCCAGATCGCCATTGCAGCGGTGCGGGCGGTTTTCGACAATGGCGTGAGCCATATCGGCAAGCCCGATGGAGCGATAATTGCCATCGGCATAGGGCTGGTCGGTATCGACGTTTTCCCACGCGCCGCCCTTTTTGAAAATCTCGACCTGGCCGCCGAAATTGTTGGGATCGGGAACGATCAGGGTGGCGTCGGTGCCGTAGATTTCGAGCGGCACATGCTTGTGGCCGGCAACGTCGAAACTCATGGACACCTGCACCAGCGCGCCATTGGCAAAGACCAGCGTGCCCGAGACATGGGTGGGGACGTGAACCGGGATCACTTCGCCATTGCGCGCTTCGGAGGTGATGGTGCGCGTGTCGCGCAGCATGGTGCCGAAACCGGACACCTTTGCGACCGGGCCGAGCAGATTGACGAGATCGGTGATGTAATAGGGCCCCATATCGAGCATGGGGCCGCCACCGGCTTCATAATAGAAGGCCGGATTGGGGTGCCAGCGCTCATGGCCGGGGCACATGAAATAGGCGGTGCCGCCCACGGCCTGGCCGAGCTGGCCTTCATCGACGATGCGGCGGGCGGTCTGGTGCGAGCCGCCGAGGAAGGTGTCGGGCGCCGAACCCACGCGCAGGTTTTTGGCGCGGGCGGCCTCGATCAGTTTCCGGCCTTCGGCAAAGACCACGCCGAGCGGCTTTTCCGAATAGACATGCTTGCCCGCGGCAATGGCGCGCAGACCCACTTCGACATGGGCCTTGGGAATGGTGAGGTTGAGGATGATCTCGATTTCAGGATCGGCGAAGATCTCGTCCATGCTGACCGCCTTGACGCCGAATTCGGCGGCGCGCGCGGCAGCCGTCGCCGGATTGAGATCGGCGACGGCCTTGATGTCGAGCACCGGAAAGCCCTGCGCCGCCTTGAGATAGGCCGCCGAAATATTCCCCAAACCAACGATGCCGATGCCGACCTTACGCATCTTCTGTCTCCTCCTGCCCGGGCAAAGGCCGCGGCCAAATATGCTTCGCCGCCTTGTATGGCAGCGTCCTCATCTCGCTTTTGGCATGTCGGCCGCGGCCAAGACAACGGCTAAGACGGGGCGCCGCAAATATTGTCATCGCCATATTGACATACGTACCTCACCCAATTTTACTGGGTGGATGGAGCGGCATCGGCGCCCGCCGGGCCCAGCGTACCTCCCATCGGCATATGGCCTGTTGGGAGTTTTCCGCTTTATCTTGATATATCCTCGTCAATCTGCTGTTGTTTTCGTTCACAAGTCGTCCGCCCAAGGACGGTTGAGGGGATTTTTCCGTGTCGCAAGACGATTTGCCGTCCGCCGGGCGCAGCAAGCGCGGCGTGAAGCCTTCCGGCAAGCCGACGCTCAAGACCATTGCCCAGATGACGGGCCTTGCGGTGACCACGATTTCCCGCGCGCTCAACAATGCGCCGGAACTGGCCCAGGAAACGCGCGACCGCGTGCAGCGCATTGCCGCCGAAATCGGCTATCTGCCCGACCGGGCGGCCCTGCGCCTCAAGACCGGCCGCACCAATGTGATTTCGCTGGTGCTCGAGCCCGACGAGCAGATTTACGGCTTCGGCACCTCGCTCGTGACCGGCATTACCGAATCGCTGCGCGATACGGCCTATCACCTCGTCATCACGCCGCTGTTCCGCAATGTGCAGCCGATCGAGCCGATCCGCCACATCGTGCGCAATCGCATGGCCGACGGCGTCATTTTTTCCAAGGCCGAAACCTTCGACGAGCGCATCCGCTTCCTCATCGACAATGACTTCCCGTTCGTGAGCCACGGGCGCAGTCATTGGCCGGAGGCCCATCCCTTCGTCGATTTCGACAATGAGGAATTCGCCTATCACGCCACGCTCCGCCTTGCCGCACAGGGCTGCAAGAAGGTGTCGATCGTGCTGCCCGACAGCGCGCTGACCTATACCGGGCACCTCAAGGCCGGCATCGAGCGCGGGGCGCGCGAGGCCGGCATTGCCCATGAATTTGCCGCCGACGTAAACCTGAGCAGCGCCACCGACGCCATTCGCAACTATGTCATCAAGCGCTCCAAGCGTCCCGACGGACCGGATGGCTATGTCTGTGCCTCCGAAGTTTCGGCGCTCGCCATTCTCGGGGGGCTGGCCGAAGCCGGGCATGTGGTGGGGCGCACCGCCCATGTGGTGACCAAGCAGTCCTCCTCCATGTTCATGCAGTTCCAGCCGGCGGCCGAAACAGTGGCCGAGGATTTTGTGGAGGCCGGGCGGCGCCTGGGCCAGATCGTGCTGCGCCGCATTGCGGGGGAGACCGAGGGCCTCTCCTATGTGACCCGGCCCGACTTCCACTGGGCCGACCCCGTCGCATCCTGAGGGTTTGAGCCGGCAGAAGAATCACGGCGGAAAAATCGTGACCCCGCCCGCCTGTGAAACGGAAGTGACTGGGGCCAGACGGAAAAATTCGCAAATCGCGATTTCGTGAGCGCAGCCATGACCGGTATTCGACGGGGCGCTGCCACAATCAGGGCGAAATAAAGGCAGGGCCTGCCGCGTGCCGGCGCCGCGCTGGACTGCATAAAACCGCAGTGATTTCGACCTTTCCGCCCCGCAGCACAATAGCGGGCGCAATGAATCAATCAGTATTGCGCGGCGCAGGACTCTGAATCGTTGGAGAGTCTATTGGTCACGATTCCGGCCCGGCGGGGTTGGACTCAGAATCACGGGGCGAGATACTCTTGCGAATGGACTGTATTTACTGAGACGTTATACTAATGGATGGCGGGCAAGAC
>DATMSG010000320.1:0-15210 GCA_035565515.1 Devosia sp. | reverse complement strand
GACCAGCGTCTCGACCGGCTGCGTGCCGGTCTTTCTCCCATCGACCTTATCGCTGCTTAGGAGGCCGACTTGCGCATTGCATTCTTCGTCAATTCCATCGAGGACGAGACCCCCAGCTTTTCGACCACGGCGCTCGCTCTGACCGCGCTCAATATGGGGCACGAGATCTGTTATGTGACCCCCGAGGATTTCGTTCTTCGCGAGGATGACAGCCTTTCGGTCTGGGGCAGGGTGCTGCCTTCGGCGAGCTATAAAAAGCCGGAAACCCTCTATCGCGACCTTGAGAGCGACAAGAGCGAGAGCAAGCGCCTCGATATCGGCGAGATCGATGTGCTGTTCCTGCGCAACGATCCCTCGCTCGATGCGACCAACAGGCCCTGGGCCGCCAATATCGGGGTCATCTTCGGCCGCATGGCGGCCGAGCGCGGCACGCTCGTTCTCAACGATCCCGACGGCCTGGCGCAGGCGCAGAACAAGCTCTATTTTCAGGATTTTCCCGCTTCAGTGCGGCCGACAACGCTGATTTCCAAGAACATCGTTGAAATCCGCGCCTTTATCGACAGCCAGAAGGGGGGCGCCATCGTCAAGCCGCTGCAGGGCTCGGGCGGCAAGAATGTCTTCAAGATCGCCTCGCCCAAGGACCAGAATCTCAACCAGATTTTCGAGGCGGTGAGCGGGGAAGGCTATCTGATCGCGCAGGCCTATATCCCCGAGGCCAGCGAGGGCGACGTACGCTTTTTCATGATGAACGGGCGCCCCCTGATCCGGGATGGCAAATATGCCGCCTTCCGCCGGGTCCCGGCCAAGGGCGAAATCCGCTCCAATGTGCATGTCGGCGGTGGGCCTGCGCCGGTCGAGGTCACCGGCAGCATGCTCAAAATTGCCGAAACGGTGCGCCCCAAGCTCATTCGGGATGGCATGTTTCTCGTCGGGCTCGATATCGTGGGCGACAAGGTGCTGGAGATCAACGTCTTCACCCCCGGCGGCCTCAACAACCTGTCGAACATGTACGACACCAATTTCACCGAAAGCGTCATCGCCGCCCTCGAAGAGAAGATCACCATCCGCGACAGCTACAGGCGAGGGATCAGCAATCGCGAACTGGCAACGCTTTAGTTCCTGTCCCGGCGGCTCTCACGGTGGGGCGCTTTGTAGTCGCTTCACTTAAGACCTGTAATAAAAGTAGACCTCACCCTGAGGCGCGGAGCGCAATGTAGCCTCGAAGGGCAAGGCGTGGCACTCAGGTCTCCACTCGCTCGCCCTCGTGGTCCGAGGCTTTGCTCGGCAAAGCACCTCACCATGAGGCCTCTTGGATGAGCGGTGCAGACCAGAAAAACACCCCGGTTATAAAATGCTCTAGACCCCTGCCGCCTTCAGCATTTTGGCGGTCAGCGTCTGCTTTTGGTCGAAATAACCCGCCCAGGCGTCCCCATCGCGGGCGCGTCCGGCGGCCGTTTCGAGCGAGAAAAGATTGGCGGCCTTGAGTTTTGGCACCTCATCCCAGCTCACCGGCACCGCAACCGGGGCGCCTTCGCGCGAGCGGACGGACCAGGGACAGATGGCGGTCGAGCCACGCTCATTGCGCAGATAGTCAAGGAAAAGCCTGCCCTTGCGCTTGGCCTTGGAGAGGTTGGCCGTGAACCGCTCGGGCTCCTCCGCGGCCATTGCTCCGACGAAAGCGCGGCAGAATTCCTTGATGTCCGGCCATTCCTTGGCCGGCTTCAGGGGCACGACGACATGGATGCCCTTGCCGCCCGAAACCAGTGGATAGCTTTTGAGGCGCAGCGCTTCCAGCCGGTCGCGAATATCGATCGCCGCGCTGGTGATGGCGGAAAAGCCCAGCCCCTCGTCGGGGTCGATGTCAAACACCAGCCGATCGGGCTTTTCCACCTTGGGAAAGCGCGAACCCCAGATATGCCATTCGAGCACGTTCATCTGCGTCCCGGCGACCAGCCCAGCCGCGTCCCTGAGGTAAAAATAGCTTTCCTTGCTGCCGTCCTTTTCGGCGATGGGCTTGGAGAGCAGCTGCGGCGGAAACCCGCCGGTATCGTGCTTCTGGAAGAAGCAGTGCTTAGTACGTCCCTGCGGGCAACGCACGAGGCTGAGGGGCCTGTTCTCGATATGCGGCATCATGGCGGCGGCAACATCGTCATAATAGGCGACCAATTGCGCCTTGGTGATCCCCTGACCGGGATAGACGACGCGGTCGGGCGAGGTGAGGCGCACGCCGAGGCGTTCGGCCACCTCCTCGCCATCATCGAGCGTTTCGGCTTTTTCCATGCCAACCTCCTCCGCTGGTTTGTCACCCCTCAGCCCAATGAAACTGGGGTGACGCAGAATGTCGTCCCCGGTCAATTCGGTATAGGCGATCTCGGCCACGAGTTCGGGCGTCACCCAGTGGACCCCGCGCGCCCGTTCCTTCGGCACCGCGACAAAGGGGCTGGTCTTGCGCGCCAGCTTTTTCAGCCGCTGGCCCAGTTCCTCAAGACTATCGGCGTCAAAACCGGTGCCGACCCGGCCGCGATAGAGCAGCTTGCCCTTTTCCATCGTGCCCAGAAGGAGCGAGGCGAAGCCGTTCCGTTTGGTCGACGGCGACCAGCCGCCAATGACGAATTCCTGCCGCTTGAGGCACTTAATCTTGAGCCAGTTGCGGCTGCGCTCGCCGCGATAGGGCGCGTCGGCCAGTTTGGCGATGACGCCCTCATGGCCATCGCGGCAAAGCGCATCGAGCACTTTCTGCCCATGCCCCGCCACATGCGAGGAATATTGGATGGGCCCGGTTTTGGCCGATCTGGCCAGCAGTTTTTCAAGTGCTGCCTTGCGCTCGATCAATGGGCGCCCGGTCAAATCCTCGCCATCGGCTTCGAGCAGGTCGAAGGCGAAGTATTCGAGCCGCCCGCCCTCGGACAGCACGTTTTTGAGCGTCGTAAAATCGGTCCTGCCCCGGCCATCGAAGGCGCAGACTTCGCCATCGATCACAGCCGAACCGATTTTCAGCTTTTGCAGCGGCTCGACCAGCGCGCCAAATTGTTCGGTCCAGTCGAGTCCGCTGCGCGTATAAAGCCGCACGCTGTCTCCTGCGACCGCCGCTAGGCACCGATAGCCGTCATATTTCATCTCGAAGAGCCAGCCGCTGTCCTCCGGCACGCTGTCCACCAGGGTTGCCAGCTGCACGGGCCGAAAGGCCGGCACCTTGCCCGCCTGGGCCTTGGCGATGATGCGGGTTTTCTGGTCGGCCTTTTCCGCCTCCTCGGGGTCGGAATGCCAGACGGCATCGGCCTTGACGCTGGTCTTCTTTTTGGGCGCCGCGCCGGCAATGATTTCCTTGAAATCGCGTCCCGTCGCCACCGAGCGTGTAAAGCGCGCCGTCAGCGTGTCCTTGTCGCGCGCATAGGAATCGCGGTGCTTTATCAGCAGCCAGTTTTCCCGCACCGCGCCCGAGCGCAGCGTGTTGTCGCGCCCCTTCATGTGCACCAGCACATATTCGCCCTTCATCCGCTCACCAAAGAGACGCAGCTTCAAATCGCCGCTTGCAAGGCCCTCATGCGGATCCCCGATCGGCTCCCAGGTCCCGCGGTCCCAGAGCATGACGGTGCCGCCGCCATATTCCCCGGCCGGAATGGTGCCTTCAAAGCCGCCATATTCGAGCGGATGGTCCTCGACCCGCACGGCCAGGCGCTTGTCGCCGGGATTGTTGGACGGCCCCTTGGTCACGGCCCAGCTTTTCAACACGCCATCGAGTTCGATGCGAAAATCATAGTGCAGCCGGGTCGCATCATGCTTTTGCACGACGAATGAGCCGCGCTCGGCCCTGGTCTTGCCCGGCGCAGCGCCGGCCGGCTCTTGCGTCTTCGCAAAATTGCGCTTGGCCTTGTAGTCCTTGAGCAGATCCTGCGCCTTGCCGGCCATGGTCAGCTCGCCTTCTTGCGCGGCGCGGCTTTGCCGGCCGAACCCGGTTTTTTCCGCCCGCCGCCTTCAAGACTTTCCTTGAGTGCCGACATCAGATCGACGACATTCTTGCCGCTCGGGCGCTCGGGTGCCGCCTCTTCCGCCGCCGTGATCTTGCGGCCCTTGGCTTTCATCTTGCGCTTGATCAGATCGTGCAGCGCCTCCTGATAATGGTCCTTGAAGGCACCGGCATCGAATGGCGCGGTCTTTTTCTCGATCAGCGCCGTCGCCACTTCCAGCAGGTCCGGCTCGGCCTTCTTGGCCGAAATCTGCGAAAAGAACGGATCGGCCTTGCGCAATTCCTCCTCGTAATGCAGCGTTTCGAGCATCAGCCCGGTGCCGCTGGGCTTGATCGCCGCCAGATATTCCTTGCCGCGCATGGAAAGCTGCCCCAACCCCACCTTCTCGGTCTTGCGCAGGGCATCGCGGATCACGCGAAAGGCGTCTTCGGCCAGTTCATCGGTGGGCACGACGAAATAGGATTTGTCGTAAAAGATCGGATCGATCTCGCAGGCGCCGACAAACTGGGTCAATTCCAGTGTCTTGCGCGTTTCGAGTTTGACCGCATCGATCTCCTCGTCCGTCATCAGGACATAGTCGCCCTTTTCGTATTCGAACCCCTTGATGATCTCGTCCTTGTCCACCGGGCCCACGCCGGTCACCACTTTTTCGTAGTGAATGGGCTTGCCGGTCGGCTCGTGGATTTGCCGGAAGCTCGGCTTGGCGCTTGGCCGGGCGGCGCTGAACAATTCGACGGGAATGGCAACCAGCGAGAGGCGGAGCTGGCCTTTCCAGATCGGGCGCGAAGCAGGCATGGCGGAACCCTGATGTTCGGTGTTGCGCCCAGTCAACGCCCGATATGCCGAGCTGTTCCGGATTCAGATCAGTAGGTGCACCGTCCGCCCGAAAGGTCGAAGACCGAGGCGGTGGTAAAGCTGTTCTCCTTCGACACGAGCCAGGCCACCATTGCCGCCGCCTCGTCGACTTCGAGAAATCTTCCCCGCGGAATCCGGGTCAGCATATATTGAATGAACTCGTCGGTCAGAGTGTCGAGAATGCGTGTCTTGGCCGTGGCCGGGGTGATGGCATTGACCGCAATATCAAAGCCCGCCAGTTCCTTGCCCAGGGATTTGGTCAGCCCGATCACCCCCGCCTTGGCTGCCGAATAGGCCGAAAGATTGGGGTTCCCCTCCTTGCCGGCCACCGAGGAATATTGACGATGCGCCCGTAATTGCGCGCCTTCATGGCCGGCACGACGACCTTGTTGACGTAAAACGTGCCGTTGAGATTGATCTCGACCACACGCCGCCATTCGTCGGGGTCGTATTGATCGAGACTCGCATTGCCGCCCGCCACACCGGCAGAATTGACGAGGATCGACACCCCGCCCACCTCCGCCTCGACCCGCGCATGGGCCTCAGCGAGCCCATCGAGATCGGTAATATCGACCACCTGGCTCGATGCACCCGCGCCCAGCGCACCGACCGCCTTGGCCAGGGTTTCCGCGTCGCGGTCCCAAAGGCTGACCCTGGCGCCGGAATCGAGCATGCGTTTGGCCATGGCAAATCCGAGGCCCTGTGCGCCGCCGGTGATGACGGCCACCTGGCCATTGAGGTCGATCTGATTCATCCCATTCTCTCCCCGGCCGTTGGGCCTGTTCACGGCCCCATGCGGTCTCTCGCCGAAATCATTGCGCCGGCCCGGCAAAACTAGCGGCAAGAGCGGGAGAAAAGCCAGACCCAATAGGGCGATGACCGTGGCCGCAACGCCCTCCACAGGGCCGGAAAGCCAGTCCCTGGCGGGGATTTTTTCGCGATTATGGAAGAAATCCCATCTACCATCCGTATACATGACGTGCGAATAAGCACGTCATGTATTTTCCGGTAATCCTCGCAGTAGAACGCCGAACTGATTCAGCAAAATGCGTTCGGTTCGGTGTTTATAACAGCTTTGTGGTGGGGTTGTGACTATTGCGTTCCGGTTTGTGCAATTGCGCTCCAGATAAAATTGGGCTTTCGTGTGGCCAAGCCTTTCAAATCGTTATTTCGAGAAGGCATTTATTCAGGAATGGAGAGAACGCTAATGCACACTTCACTGACCCGCATTGCCGCAGCGCTTGCCGCTACGACCATGCTCGCCGGTGTGGCCAATGCCGAGACCATCCGCTGGGCCCGCTCATCGGACGCGCTCACGCTGGACCCGCATTCGCAGAACCAGGGCAATACGCATACCCTTGCCCACCACATTTATGAGACGCTGGTCGGCCGCGACAATGACGGTACGCTGACGCCGCGCCTCGCCACCGAATGGGCGCTCAAGGAAGGCGACGACACCGTCTGGGTGTTCAAGCTGCGCGAAGGCGTCAAGTTCCACAACGGCGCCGATTTCACCGCCGAGGACGTGGTCTATTCCATCGAGCGCGCCAAGAGCGAATTCTCGAACATGAAGCAGCTCCATTCGGTGGTCGAAGGGGTGACTGCGGTCGACGACTATACCGTCGAATTCCAGATGGCCGGCCCCTCGCTCATCTACCCCAACAACCTCACCAATACCTTCATCATGGACAAGACCTGGTCGGAAGAACACGACCTTGCCGTGGTGCAGGATTTTGCCAGCGGTGCCAGCAATTACGCCGTGCTCAACACCAATGGCACCGGCCCCTATACCCTGGTCTCGCGCGAAATCGACGTGAAGACCGTTCTGGCGTCCAACCCGGAATGGTGGGGCCAGGCTCCGGCGGTGACCGGGGTGGAATATCTGACCATTGCCGATGCGCAGACCCGTATTTCGGCGCTGCTTTCGGGCGAAGTCGACATCGTTCAGGACGTGCCGCCGCAGGACATCGAGCGTCTGTCCTCGACCGAAGGTTTCAAGGTCGAAACGGGTCCGGAAAACCGCTTCATCTATTTCGGCTACAAGTTCGGCGATGCGCCACTGAAGTCGTCCAACATCACGGATTCCAACCCTTTCAACAATCCGCTGGTGCGCGAAGCCATGGAGCTGGTGCTCGATCGCGACGCCATCCAAAAGGTCGTCATGCGCGGCCAGTCGATCCCGACCGGCATTGCCAACCCGCCCTTCGTTGCCGGCTGGACCGAAGAGCTCGACGCCTATCCCGCGCCCGATGTTGAAAAGGCCAAGGCCCTGATGGTCGAAGCGGGCTATCCGGATGGCTTCACCGTTACCCTCGACACGCCGAACAACCGCTATGTCAATGACGAAGCGATCTCGACCGCCTATGTCGGCATGCTCGGCCAGATCGGCATCCAGGTGACGCTGGCCTCGCGTCCGGTTGCCGAACACTCGCCGATCATCCTTGCCAACGAGTCGGACTTTTATCTCCTCGGCTGGGGCGTTCCGACCTTTGACAGCGCCTATGTGTTCAACGACCTCGTGCACACCAAGACCGAGACCCACGGCACCTATAATGTCGGCCTCTATAGCAATCCCGAGCTGGACGAGAAGATCATCTCGCTCGGTACCGAGAGCGACCAGGCCAAGCGCGACGCGACCGTTGCGGACATCTGGGCGACCGTGAAGGCCGATCGCGTGCTGCTGCCGGTGCACAATCAGGTACTGGCCTATGCCATGCGCTCGGGTGTGACGCTGCCGGTTCAGCCGGAAAACCAGCCGAGCATGACCACGGTCACCTTCGAGTAAAGCGCTGAAATCCCGGGCCGCCGCGCAGAGTTTTTCCTCTCGCGGCGGTCCGCCATTTTAAGGGGCGCCCATGCTCGCCTTCATCGCCCGGCGGCTCTTGCAGTCCGTCATCGTCATGCTTGTCGTGGCGTTTATCGCCTTCCTCGTTTTCCGCTATGTCGGCGATCCCCTGGCTAACTTGCTCAGTCAGGATGCGAAGATGACCGACTATGAAGAGGCGCGCGAACGCCTCGGGCTCAATCAGCCCTTCTATGTCCAGTTCTTCCATTTCGTGGTCAACGCCCTGCAAGGCCAGTTCGGCGTGTCCTATCGCCTGCAGCAGCCGGTCAGCCAGCTGATCCTCGAACGCCTGCCGGCAACCATCGAGCTTGCCGTCGCCTCCTCGATCATCGCGCTCGTTTTCGGCGTTTTCCTCGGCGTCTACACGGCCCTCAAGCAGCGCGCCTTTTCGACCGGCGTCATCATGACCCTGTCGCTGATCGGGGTGTCGCTGCCCACCTTCCTCATCGGCATCGGGCTCATCTATGTCTTCGCCGTCGAATTGAAGTGGCTACCCTCTTTCGGGCGCGGCGAGGTCGTGCAGATCGGTTGGTGGCGCACGGGTCTTCTCACCCAGTCGGGCCTGCGCTCGCTCATCCTGCCCGCGATCACCCTGTCGCTGTTCCAGTTGACTCTCATCATGCGCCTGGTCCGCGCGGAAATGATGGAAGTGCTGCGCACCGACTATATCCGCTTTGCCAGGGCGCGCGGCCTTTCCCAGCGGGCGATCAATTTCGGCCATGCGCTGAAAAACACTATGGTCCCGGTCATCACCATTACCGGCCTGCAACTGGGCTCGGTCATCGCCTTCGCCATCATCACCGAAACGGTGTTCCAGTGGCCGGGCGTCGGCTCGCTTTTCGTCAATTCCGTGGCTGCGGTCGATGTGCCCGTCATGGCCGCCTATCTCGTTTTCGTCGCGCTGGTCTTCGTCATGATCAATCTCGTCGTCGACATCCTCTATTTCATCGTCGATCCGCGCCTGCGCGACGGCGCCAAATCCGGGAGGTAGCATCGTGACCGATCTGCCCCATGCCCCCGAGCAGCCGGTTCCCGCTGCCAAAACCTCGCGCTGGAAGACCTTCTGGCGTTCCGACATCGTCTGGTCCTATCGCCGCTCGCCGGTGACGGTGGTGGCGTCCATCGTGGCCTTCCTCCTGATCTTCATGGCGGTCTTTGCCCCGTTCCTGGCGCCCTACAATCCGTTCAATCCGGCAACGCTCAACCTCATGGACGGCTTTACCCCGCCCAATTCGAACTCCATGGGCGGGCGCTATTTCGCCCTCGGCACCGACAGCCAGGGCCGCGACGTGCTCTCGACCATCATGTATGGCTCGCGCGTCTCGCTTTTTGTCGGCGCCATGGCAACGCTCTTTGCCATGGTCATGGGTGTCGGTCTCGGGCTCGTGGCCGGCTATGTCGGCGGTCTCATCGATGCCGTGATCATGCGCGTCGCCGATGTGCAGCTCTCCTTCCCCGCCATTCTCATCGCCCTTCTGATCTTCGGCGTTGCCCGCGGCATCATTCCGCCCAATCAGCAGGAAGGCGCGGCCATCTGGGTTCTCATCATCGCCATCGGCCTTGCCAATTGGGCCCAGTTCGCCCGCACCGTGCGCGGCGCGACCATGGTCGAGCGGCAGAAGGACTATGTGGCGGCGGCGCGCATTCTGGGCGTCAATCCGTTCTTCATCCTCCTCCGCCACGTCCTGCCCAATGTCGTCGGCCCGGTGCTGGTCATCGGCACGATCGGGCTCGCCCTCGCCATCATCGAGGAAGCGACGCTCTCCTATCTCGGCGTCGGCGTGCCCCCGACCCAGCCCTCATTGGGAACGCTGATCCGTATCGGCCAGCAGTTCCTGTTCTCCGGAGAGTGGTGGATCCTGCTCTTCCCCGCCATCACGCTGGTGCTGCTGGCGCTCTCGGTTAACCTCCTGGGTGACTGGCTGCGCGACGCCCTCAATCCGAAGTTGCGCTGATGACCACACCTGTTCTTTCCATAAGAAATCTCGTCGTCGATTTCCCGTTTCACGATGAGGTCTTTCGCGCGGTAAATGGTGTCTCCTTCGACATCATGCCCGGCGAAGTCGTCGGGGTCGTCGGCGAATCGGGCGCCGGCAAATCGATGACCGGTTCGGCCGTTATCGGCCTTATCGAGCGCCCCGGCCGCATTTCGAGCGGCGAAATCCGCCTCAAGGGTGAGCGCATCGACAATCTCGGCGAACCCGAAAAAGCCAGGCTCCGCGGCAAGCGCATCGGCATGGTGTTTCAGGACCCGCTGACCAGCCTCAATCCGCTCTATACGGTGGGCCAGCAACTTACCGAAACCATCCGTGCCCACCTGCCGCTCAACGAGGCCGAAGCGCGGCAGAAGGCCATCGACCTCCTTGCCGAAGCCGGCATTCCCAAGGCCGCCGAGCGCATCGATTCCTATCCGCACCAGTTCTCGGGCGGCATGCGCCAGCGCGTCGTCATCGCCCTTGCCATCGCCGCCGAACCCGAACTGATCATTGCGGACGAGCCGACCTCGGCGCTCGATGTTTCGGTGCAAGCCCAGATCATCAAGGTGCTGAAAAAGCTCTGCACCAATCACGGTGCCGCGGTAATGCTCATCACCCACGATATGGGCGTCATCGCCCAGACCGCCGACCGGCTGGTGGTCATGCATCACGGCAAGGTGGTCGAAACCGGCACGGTGGGCGACATCATCCGCCGCCCGCGCGAGCCCTATACGGTCAAGCTGATCGACTCGATCCCCACCATCGAGCGCCGGGAGGGCCAGGCTGCGCCCCCCGCCGCCAATGACGACAGCGCCTATGTGCAGGTGAAAAACCTCGTCCGCGACTTCGAACTCGGCCGCGGCAGCTTTACCAAACTCCTGCCCGGCAAGGTCGAAATGTTCCGCGCGGTCAGCGATGTCAGCTTCTCGATCCCCAAGGGCCAGACCTTCGGCCTCGTGGGGGAAAGCGGCTCGGGCAAATCGACCTGCGCCAAGATGATCGTCGGCCTTGTGCGTCCCTCCTCAGGCCATATCACTGTTGATGGGCACGACATCTGGGCCGGCGGCGCCGGACATCAGGAGCGTCGCAAGCGCGTGCAGATGATTTTCCAGGACCCCTATGCCAGTCTCAATCCGCGCTGGCGCGTCAAGGACATCGTCGCCGAGCCCATGCGCACGCTCGGGCTCGCCCGCAACAAGACCGAAGTCGAACATCGCGTCGCCGAACTCCTCAGCAAGGTGCGCCTCGATCCCTCCGTCATGCGGAAATTCCCGCATGAATTTTCGGGCGGTCAGCGCCAGCGCATCGCTATTGCCCGGGCCCTGTCGAGCCAGCCCGAATTCATCGTCTGCGACGAGCCGACCTCGGCCCTCGACGTATCGGTGCAGGCACAGGTGCTGGACCTGATGAGCGAATTGCAGTCCGAATTCGGGCTCACTTATCTCCTCATCAGCCACAACCTTGCCGTCGTGCGCCAGATGTCCACGGCGGTCGGCGTGCTCCACAATGGGGTGCTGGTCGAGCGTGGCCCGACCGACGCGATCTTCGACAGTCCGCAGGCCGATTATACGAGGATGCTGCTGGACGCGGTTCCAGACATCTCCAAGGTCGCTTGAGCCGGGCCGTGCAAAAGATGAAGTCCCTCGAAGCAAAGCGACGCAGGCACATCATCGATTGCACGATCGCCGTCCTGGTGCGCGACGGCGTCGCCGGCACCTCGCTCTCCAGGGTGGCCTCCGAGGCGAAAGTCGCCAAGGGCATCATCTGCTACTATTTCACCAGCAAGGACGGTCTTTTCGATGCCGTCCTTGCAAGCGTTCGGGAGCGCATGGTGGATGCCATCGTCGAGCACGCCGAAGCGCTCGATGACGAGTGGCAGCGCGTCTCCGCCTTCGTCACGGGCCACCTGGCCTATGTTCGAAAACACCGCGCCGAGGTGCTGGCCCTGCGTCATCTCGCTTCGACCCGGGCAGGGGGCTCGGAAGTCTCCGATCACCTCGCCGTCTGGCGCGAGCAGAAGGATTGGCTTATCGGAACGCTGACGGCCGGTCAGGATCGGGGCGCCTTCAAATCCTTCGATCCCGCCGTCGTCGCCACGGCCATTTCCGGCGCCCTCGAAAGCGGGCTCCTGCAATGGGCGCATGACGCAACGATCGATCTCGATCTTTATGCCGATCAGCTCCTCGATCTTTTCGAGCCCGGCGTCTGCGAGCCCGCGCCAGAGGTGCAATTGGCGTCGGCTTAGGGCACTCTTCCCCACCGCGTCATTCGCCAGGGACTCGGCGACCGGGGCAGGTCGGCCGTGAGGACAGACTGCCTCTCGCTCCGGGGTGGCGGTGCAGCCTCCCGGCTTTTTCTTCGCCGGGATGGAAGAACCCCGCGGTTTTGTCCGTATATAGGCAATGGTCCCGCGCAAGCCCCACAAATCCGAGGTCATGGCCGAGCTTCCGGCTCTGCGCCGCTATGCCTTGAGCCTGACGCGGCATCCGAGCGATGCGGAAGACCTCGTGCACGATGCGCTGGTGCGCGCCATGGAGCGGAGCGTCACCTATAATCCCGCGGGCAATCTGCGCGGCTGGCTGATGTCCATCGTGCACAATTTGCACATCGACCGCCTGCGCTCGGGCAAGAGCGCTGCCGCCCGTGACCGGGACTTTGCCGCCCAGAGCGCCGAAACGCTGCCGCCCAACCAGCTCGACAGCGTCCGGCTCAATCAGGTGCGCCGCGCCTTCGACAGGCTGCCCGATGAGCAGCGCGAGGCCATGCATCTGGTGACCATAGAAGGCCTCAGCTACGAGGAGGCGGCCGCCGTGCTCGGCGTTCCCGCCGGCACCGTCATGTCGCGCATTTCCCGCGGCCGCGAGGCGCTGCGGCGCTGGGAAAGCGGCCCGGCCCTGAAACTGATCAAAGGAGGCGAATGATGCGGAACGTTGAAACGGTCGACCCCCTGGAACTGGCAGCCTATGTCGATGATCAGCTCGATGTGTCGCGCCGTATCGAAATCGAGCACTGGCTTTCCCAGCACCCCGATATCGCCGCCCAGGTGATGATGGATCTGCGCATGCGCGACGAATTGCGGCTGGCCCTGGCGGGCGATACCGTGCCGCCCATGCCTGCCACCAGCGATGCGGCGCGGCGCCTCGAAGGGCGGCTGCATCGCGGCCAGTTCTTCCGCCGCTTGCGGCCCCTTGCGGCGGCCTCGTTCCTCCTCAGCGCCGGCTGGATCGCCCATAGCCAGCTGGGCACTTTGCCCGCCCATGCCTCGAGCGCCGTGCCCGAATATGTCACCGCGGCGGTCGAAGCCCATCACATCACGGCGCTGCGCGCCGGCATGGAGTCGCAGCCCCGCGTCACCGATTACGATCCGGCCGAACTTCTCGCCGAAACCGCCATCCGCATGCCAAAACTGCCGCAAGGCTGGTCGGTGACCGATGTGCAGGTCTATCCCTCTCATTTCGGCCCCAGTGTCGAGCTTGCCGTCAATGCCGGCGCTCTCGGCGCCGTCTCGCTCTTTGCGGCGCGCCCGGGCCAGTTCATCGTGGAGCGTCCCTCCACGCGCCATGTCGACGATACGACGACCGCTTATTGGCAGTTCGGCGACATAGCCTATGCGCTCGTTGCGAGCGCTCCGCCCGGCGAGGTGTCCCGCGCCGCCGGCTCCCTTTTCGATTCCTTGTATTGACGGAGACTGACGATGGCTTTGCAGCCACAAACGCGCTGGAGCAATCCGGCATCCACCATGGCCGGTGCCGCCTTTGACGAAGGCCTGCGGCAGCACATGCTGCGCGTCTACAATTATATGGGTCTTGGCCTGGTCATCACCGGCCTCGTCGCCTTCTTCGTCGGCTCGACCCCGGCCCTTTATGTGCCGATCTTCGGCTCGCCGCTCAAATGGGTGGTGATGTTCGCCCCGCTCGCCTTCGTGATGTTCTTCTCGTTCAAGGTCAATTCGATCTCGGCGGGCGCCGCCCAGGCCATGTTCTGGGGTTTCTGTGCCGTGATGGGCCTTTCCATGGCCTCGATCTTCCTGGTCTTTACCGGCGCCAGCATTGCCCGCACCTTCTTCATCTCGGCCGCCATGTTCGGCGCCATGAGCCTATATGGCTATACGACCAAGACCGACCTCACCAGGTTCGGCTCGTTCCTGATCATGGGTCTTGTCGGGGTCGTCATCGCCTCGATCGTCAATATCTTCCTCGGCTCGAGCATGCTGCAATTCGCCGTTTCGGTGATCGGCATCCTCGTCTTCCTCGGCCTCACCGCCTGGGATACCCAGACCATCAAGGAACAGTTCGCCGAAAATAACGGCGCCGAAGCCAATCAGAAACTCGCCGTCATGGGCGCCCTCTCGCTCTATCTGAGCTTTATCAACATCTTCCAGCTCCTCCTCAGCCTTACCGGCCAGACGGAGGAATAGGCCTCTTCACGGAGTCCAAAAGGCCGGCGCGACAGAAATGTCCCGCCGGCCTTTTCTTTGAATAGCGAGGCGGAACGCAGTGGCGCCTCGCTGGCGTTTCGCGCCCTTGGCAAAACCCCTAATCCAGCGAGCGGACCGATCCGCGCTCCACCAGGTTCGGCACCAGCATCAGCCGCTGCGGCGGCAGTGGCGGGTGTTTGCCGTTCATCCGCTCGAGCAGCAGCCGAAAGGCGGCAATGCCCATATCGGCGCCGGGCAGGCGCACCGTGGTCAGCGGCGGGGAGATTTGCGTCGCGGCGGCGAAATCGCCATAGCCGACCACCGAAATATCGTCGGGCACCCGCAGCCCCATGCGGTGCAGTTCGGAAACCACATGCACGCCAAGGCTGTCATGCGCGCAAAACAGCGCCGTGGGCAATTCCCCCTCGGTCTTGAGCGCGAGGAACGCATTGGCAAAGCCCTCTTCGCCAAATTGCACCTCGACAACGCTGGCCTGGTCGGAGGTGAGAAGCGCTTCGCGCAGGCCGAACAGGCGCTCCATGCGCCCCCGCAATACCCGGCTGCCATGCACGAAGCCGATGCGCTTGTGTCCGCGCGAAATCAGATATTGCCCGATGGCATTGCCCGCCTCGTGATCGGCGCCGGTCACCTGGTCGACCTGTTCGAGCGGCAGCACCCAGCCGAGCCGCACCACCGGCCGGCCCACGGCCTTCAATATCCCGAGCGTTCTCACATCATGCTGGCCCACCAGCACCACGCCGGCACTGGCGCGCGCGATGTTTTCCACCCGCTCCGGCTCCGCCGTCCAATGGATTTGCACCTGATAGCCGGAGCTGTCCGCCTCGCGCTGGATGCCGTTTTGCATCTGCATCCACAATTCGCTGTTCACGGGATCATGATCGTTGAAGATGATGTGGATGGCCGGCCGTGTGGCCGCCACATCGGCCGCGCGCAGATAGCCCAGTTCCAGTGCCTTAGCGGTCACCCGTTCGCGCGTCTCCGTGCTGACGCCGTCCTTGCCGGCGAGCGCGCGCGACACGGCGAATTTGGAAACCCCCAACTGATCGGCAATCTCTTGCAGCGTGACTTTCTTCAAGCGCGCACCTTCGTGTTTTGTTAGGTTCTATCACGTCTATTTTTATGTGCAAG
>DATMSG010000319.1:0-7585 GCA_035565515.1 Devosia sp. | reverse complement strand
TTCACCGAGGAGGGCCTGGATGCGCCCTACCTCGCCGGCGGACCCAATGCCCCTGACGTCCTGGTTTCCCTTGCCTCCGACGCGGCCCAAGTCGCCTTTGCCAATTGGATGCCCCTGCTTGACGCCATCGGCAAGGGCAACGATTTTCAGATTCTCGGCTCTGCCTGGGCAAAGAGCCCCTCGGGACTGCTGTCTCTCGCCGCCAACCCGGTGCGTACGCCGCAAGACCTCGTGGGCAAACGCATTCTCGCCCAGAACCCATCCGACACCTCTATTTTCGACGCAGTGCTGACCAAGGCCGGCTTGCCGCTCGACTACGAAGTCATCCCCACGGGCTTCTCGCCCGAACCACTGCTGGCCGGCGATGGCGACGTCTATCTCTGCTTTGCTACCAACCAGCCGATCACGCTTGAGAATATGGGCATGGTGCAGGACCAGGACTTCATCGTGACGCTCTTCGACGACATTGGCTATGTCGTGAAGGCTGGTCTGATGGTGGCCAAAAAGGACTACGTCGCGGAAAACCGCGAGACGCTGGTCAAATACACGCGCGCCATGATCAAGGGCTGGGAATACGCCTTTGCCGACCCCGCCTATGCGGCGCAGATCGTCATTGACAATTACGGTGCTGACCTCGGCCTCGATCTGGCCCAGCAGACCCGTCAGATGGAACTCCAAATCCCGCTGATGAAGCCAACGCCGGACTATAAGCTCTATCTGTTCGATCCCGCCGACATCACCGGCAACATGACGGAAGCCGCTCAAGCAGCCGGCCGTACGGTTCCACCGGTTGCCGATCTCGTCGATTTCAGCATCGCCGAAGAGGCTTACGCGACGCTCTGATCTGCTGCTGGACAGGCCCCATCGGCTCCTCTCCCCAAGCACGGGACGTTGAGGAAAATCGCCAAGAGGTCATCGCCATTCCGCCCAACGCCGTCCGGCATCCTCCGGACGGTCAATGCCCTCGCCTGTTCCAACGGAAATTCCGGAGTCTGCCACGATGCAAAGACGCACTCTGCTCAAATCCGCCGCCCTTGGCCTGGCTGCCGCCGGGCTTCCCCGAGGCCTCTTCGCCCAGGACCTGACGCCGCTGCGCGTGCAACTGGGCTGGATCTCCAATGTCGAATATGTCGACCATTGGCTCGCCCTCGAAAATGGCTATTTCACCGAAGAGGGGCTCGACGTCACCGTCATGCCGGGCGGTCCCAACGCCCCCGATCCCCTGACCATGGTCGCCGCCGGCAGCGCCGAGATCGGCTATACGAGCTGGCTGCCTTTCCTTGACGCCGTGGGCAAGGGCAATGACTTCGTCATCATTGCCGCACGTATGCAGACCTCGCCGCTTGGTATCATCTCGCTCGCCGCCGCACCGATCCTCGAACCCAAGGACATCGTAGGCAAGAAAATCCTGGCCCAGGGTCCTGCCGAGCAGACCTCCATTGAGGCGACGCTAAGCCTCAATGGCCTGCCCAATGACTGGGAAATGGTCGCCGCCGGCTTCTCACCCGAGCCCTTGGTGGCCGGCGATGGACAAGGCTACACCGCCTTTGCCACGAACCAGACAATCACGCTCGAACAGATGGGCTTGGTGCGCGACAAGGACTTCTTCTTCCGGTCCTTCGACGAACTGGGCTTTCCCGGCTATGCCGGCATCGCTTTCGTCTCCCGGGCCTATCTCGAAGCCAATCGCGCTGCGCTGGTCAAATATACCGCGGCCATCATCAAGGGCTTCAAGGTCGACGAGGCCGACCCCGCCCTTGGCGCCAAGATCACGGTCGAGAAATATGGCGCCGATTTCGGCCTCGATGTCGATCAGCAGACCCGCCAGAACGAATTGCAAATCGGCTTCATGCGGCCCGGCGGCGATCCGGACTTCCCGCTCTACGCCCTCGACCCCGCCAAAATGGAGGGTCCGATGTATGACGCGGCGCGCGCTACCGGCCGCACCGACCTGCCGCCCATCGGCGACATTATCGACACATCGATCGTCGCAGACGCGCTCAAATTGGCCTGACCCTGCCGCCCGCGCCGGCATTTACGGCGCGGGTCTCTCTGCCTTTGATTTTAGGATTTTTAGATGACCCGGACCCAGGAACCCCAAGACGTCGACCTTCTCGTCACCGGCGCCGAAATCGTCACGCTCGACAAGGCGAACCGCGTCATCCGCGAAGGCGCCATCGCCGTGGACGGCAACCGGATCGTCTGGATGGGCCCAACCAATGAAGCGGGGCGCTACAAGGGCAAGACGGTCATCAATGGCAATGGCCGCATCATCCTGCCGGGCCTAATCGACGCACATTTTCATACCGGCCAGCAATTGCTGCGCGGCAAGTTGCAGGACATTGCCCGAGGTCGCCCGCTCAAGCTGCCCGTCTGGAAGAACTATCTCATCCCGTGGGAAAGCTGCCTCGACCCCGAAGACGTCTATCTCTCCGGCCTCGTCGCCTATTCCAACATGCTTCAGGTGGGCACCACCTGCTTTGCCGAAGCCGGCGGGCCGCATCCGGACGAAATGGGCCGCGCCGCCATGGACGTGGGCATTCGCGGCTTCATCGCGCTGTCCACGATCGACCAGAGCGAGACTATCGGCGCCGAAGTTCCAGCCAACATGCTGATGAGCCATGACGAAGCGCTGGAACGCAATGTGGCGCTGGTCGAACGCTGGAAGAGCAATGACCGCGTCTCGGCCTGGCTCTCGCTCCGCCAGGTGATCGTCTGCTCGCCTGACCTCATCCGCGACATTTCCGAAGCGTCGCGCACACTCGACGTAAAGATCCACACCCATCTCTGCGAGGGCAGCTACGAGATCGACTACACGCTCGAAAAATTCGGCAAGCGCCCCACCGAATGGCTCGACCAGATGGGTGTCCTCAGCCATCACCTCCATTGTGCCCATTCGGTCCTGCTCTCCCCCCGGGAGGTGGACCTCTACGAAAGGCACCGGCTTTCAGCCTGCCATTGCGGCTTCAACAATTACTCGATCGGCTCGCCCCGCCTCATCGAAATGTGGCGCCGTGGCATCGACATCGGCCTCGGCACGGATGGTCCCGGCGCGGGCGGCACGCTCGACATCTTTCAGGTCGCCCATGTGGCCCGCGTCGGCCAGCAGGCTGTCAATAGCGCCGTCTATCACGAACGCGAGCCGATCTCGGCCGAAGAACTGCTCAAGATTGGCACCCACGGCGGCGCCCGGGCCCTCGGCATTTTCGATCAGGTCGGTAGTCTGGAAGTGGGCAAGAAGGCTGATTTTATCCTCTGCGACACCTCCATGATGGATGCGGCTCCCCTCTACGATCCGCTGTTCATAGCCGCGAGCGTGTTGGTCGGCAGGGACGTCGAGACGGTCGTTGTCGACGGCAAGGTGGTGATGAAGGATCGAGAACTACAGGGGATCGATGCCGAAGCCATCAAGGCCAAGCTCAAGCAACGCCTGCCTGTAATAACCGAGCGCTTCGAAAAATTGGTGGCCTGACCATGACGAAATTCGAGACTGTCCAAAACAAGGGTCCCCTCCCGATCCGGGAGCCGGCGATCTTTCCGGTCCATGCCGGCAAGCGCTTCATTGTCACCGGCGCCGCGGGCGGCCTCGGCAAGGCCATTGCGAACCTGTTGGTCGGACAAGGCGCAAAGGTCGTCGTCGTCGACCTCCGCCAGCACGCGGTCGATGCAGCGGCGACCGAACTGGGCGGCAGCACCAAAGGTGTCTTCGGCTATGCGCTCGACGTGGCCGACGAAGCCGCCGCCGTCGATTGCGTCGCCAAATCCATCGCCTGGCTCGGCGGTTTGGACGGGCTCGTCAATTGCGCGGGCATTGTCCTGCATGCCGATCCGCTCACCATCCCGCGCGCCGAATGGACCCGTCAGTTCGAAGTCAACCTCTTTGGCGCCTATGACCTGGCTCGCCTCGTCGCCCGGCGAATGATCGCCGACGGTGTTCGGGGCGCCCTCGTCAATATCGCTTCAGAAGCCGGAAAGAAGGGCCATGTCGATTCCATGGCCTATAGCGCGAGCAAAGCGGCCTTGATCAACCTCACCCGGACCTTGGCCGAGGCGCTCGCGCCCCATGACATCAACGTCAATTGCGTCTGCCCTGGCGGCATGGCTACGCCCATGTTGCGCGAAGTGGCCGCCGTCTATTCCGGGCTCACCCAGACGCCCGCCGAGGATGTCTTTGCCCAGATGCAGAGTGCAACTCTGGGGCGCCACACCGAACCGCGCGAAGTGGCACGCATCGTGTCATTTCTGCTCACCGACGATGCCATGATGATCCGTGGCCAGGCGGTCAATGCCGATGCCGGCGACACCCCTTATTGAACCCGAGACGCCGATGAACGCTCCCATCTCCCCTGCCCCCACGTCTACCCTCGAAGCTTGGGCCATCAATGTCGATCACGTCGGCAAGACCTTCACGCTCGATGGCGGCCAGGAACTCAAGGCCATCGACGATGTCGACATCAAGATCGAGCAGGGCGAATTCGTCGCGTTGCTGGGCCCTTCCGGCTGCGGCAAGAGCACTATCCTGCGCCTCGTCGCGGCACTTGACGATGCCAGCACCGGTCGCATCACCGTGGAAGGCAGCAATCCCACCGACCTGTCCAAGGCCCACCGCCTGGGCGTCGCCTTCCAGGATCATGCCCTGCTGCCCTGGCTGACGATCCGCGACAATATTGCCCTGCCCTACAAGGTCGCCGGCCGTCCGGTGGACGACAAGCGCATCGCCGAACTTCTTGCCCTTGTCGGGCTGTCCGGCTTCGAAAAGGCCCGCCCCCGCCAGCTTTCGGGCGGCATGCGGCAACGCGTTTCCATCGCCCGTGCTCTCGCGCTCAAGCCCGATGTCCTGTTGCTCGACGAACCCTTCGGCGCCCTCGATGCCGTTACCCGGCGCCACATGAATGTCGAACTGCAGCGCATCTGGAGCGAGCAGCGGATCACCACGCTCCTCGTCACGCACTCGGTGGAAGAGGCGCTTTTCCTCGCCGACCGGGTGATCGTCATGAGCGGTCGCCCCGGCCGCATCATCAAGGAGCTTCAGGTGCCCTTCGCCCGGCCGCGCAGCCCCGATGTGCAGCGCACCACGGAGTTCCACCACCTGGCCGACGAACTCACCCTCGCCCTCGAACCCGAAGGGCACCACTGATGAAGATGACCGCCGAGCGCTGGCAATCGCTGACCCTAGGCATTGTCGGCATCGCCCTGTTCCTCGCCGCCTGGGAGGCCATCGGCGCCAATCGCCTTGCTGGCCTGACCTGGCCGCCGCTGAGCGCGGTGTTCCAGTTCATGTTCGAGCCTTCCCGCGCCCCGCTTTTCGGCCGGGCCATGGCAGCAAGCTTCACCATGGTGGCGCTGGGCTATGCCGCAGGCAGCGTTGCCGGCATCGGCTTTGCCGGTCTCGTCCATGTGCTGCCCGTCATGCGCCCCGGCCTGGATCGGCTGGCCAGCGTCATCCACGCCATCCCGGCTATCGCGCTGGCCCCGCTCTTCATCGTGCTGATCAATCGCGAATTCACCGGCATGGCGATCGCCGCGCTCAACGTCTTCTTCATCCTATATGTGTCGACGACCTCTGGCCTCAATAATTCGACCACCGGGCACCGGGATCTGTTCCAGGTTCTCGGCTCCAGCCGCATGACGCGTCTACTCCGCCTCGATCTGCCCGCTGCCCTACCCGCCATCGTCAGCGGCCTGAAATATTCGGTGCCGGCGGCTTTCATCGGCGCCATCCTGGGCGAGTGGTTCGGCTCCTCGCGTGGCCTGGGCCTGCTCATGGTCAGTGCCATGCAGAATTTCCAGATCCCCCTGCTCTGGAGCGCCGTATTGATTGCCTCAACCGCCTCGCTGATCGTCTTCGGCCTCATGGGCCTGCTCGAACAGTTCGTTTACGGACGGTACAAATGAACCAGTTATCGCAAACCAAGGGCCCGCTCGACTGGGTAAAGACCCTCGTCTCCCGCTATTGGGGCGTCGCCGGCGTTCTCATCGCCTGGCAGGCATGGGTGACGATCACGGGCGTCAACTCCATCGTCATTCCGCACCCGATCAGCGTTGTGGGCGACATTGTCTTCAATCCGGGTGTTTATCTCGCCAATGCCGGCCAGACCCTGTTTCTGGCTGCAGCCGGTCTGATCCTGGGTATGGCGCTCGGCACTATGGTGGCGGTCATCGCCTGGTCGTCGCGCATTCTGAGCGGCATTCTGGTGCCGCTCGGGCTAATCTTCTCATCCGTGCCCGTTGTCGCCTTGATCCCGGTTCTCGCCCGCCTGCTGGGCTATGACATGAAGACGGTACTGGGCATCGTCATCATCATTTCCTTTTTCCCCGCCTTCGTTTTCACCGCCGCCGGCCTCAACGCGCTTCCTGCCGGCAGCAGCGATCTCTTCAAGGTGCTCGGGGCCAATCGCTGGCGTCGGTTCGTCCATCTGGTCCTGCCTTCGGCGGTGCCCAACTGGATGATTGCCCTGCGTCTTTCGGCGCCGCCGGCTGTGCTTTCAGCGATGCTGGCCGAATTCCTGATGGGCAAGAGCGGCCTCGGCTTTCTTTTCCGCCAATCGGCGACCGAATTTGCGACGGAACGGGCCTTCGGCACCAGCGTCATCGCCACGATAATCTCGGTGCTATGCTTCACTTCGGCGGTGGCCGCCGAGAAATTCGTCAACGACAAGTGGAAATGAACCGATGCCGCACAAGATCGAAGACCTTAAACCCTGTATCGCCACCGTGCAGGTGGACAATGAACAGGTCAGGGTGACCCGCTATACCTTTCCACCCGGCACCGACACCGGCTGGCACACCCATGGCCATGACTATGTCGTTGTCCCAACCCGCGCCGGCACGCTGACCATCATCGACAAGGATGGCTCCACCCGCGACGTCGACTATGTCCCGAGCGAATCCTATTTTCGCACCCTCGGCGTCGAGCACGACGTCGCCAACCTCACCGACAACACTGTCGAATTCGTCGAAATCGAACTCAAGTAGGACCAGATGAGCACTAAAGTAACTCTCCCGCCCGATCCCTGGCAGAACGTCAAGACCTTGCATGGCCTGCCCGCCGACGAGGTGATCTCCGGCCTTCAGAAGAGCCTGCGGCGTGGCCTCGCCGAAACCGCCCTGCTCATCGCCTATGAGATGTACATGACGAGCGCGGAAATGGAGGAAATGCTCTGGTCCCGCCTTATCGTGATTGCGGTCGAAGACGTCGGCTATGGCAACAAGGACCTGATCGTCACCATCGACGCGCTCTATCGCAACCACGCGCGCTATCCGCGTCCGATCGGCGATCGCTTCCTTTTCGCCGCCCACGCCATTCGTCTGATCGCCGACAGTCCCAAGGATCGTACGACCGACGACATGGTCAATTTCGCCAAGCTCGAAAACCAGGTGCGCGGCAAGGGACCGGAGGTGCCGGACTTCGCCATCGACATGCACACCAAACGAGGCTGGGAAATGGGCCGGGGCTACGAGCACTTCATGACCGAAGCCAGCCGCGTCGAAAACAAGATCACCGACGTCGACACCTCCTATCGCGACCGCATCATGGCGGCCATTGCTGCCGGTGAGCTCGCCTGATGAAAAAGGTTTATATTGC
>DATMSG010000318.1:0-17219 GCA_035565515.1 Devosia sp. | reverse complement strand
AGTGGCGCGAGCGTGAGACCCTTGGGGGTGGAGTAAGTAAAGTATGAAAAAAATGTCCACACGCCAGCGCACGCTTTCCGGTGAAGTCACCTTTTCCGGATACGGCGTGCACTCTGCTGCGCCTGTCAATCTCACCATCAGCCCGGCTCCGGCCGATAGCGGCTTTCTCATTCGCCGCGATCTGGGCGAGGGCCGCATCACGCAGCCCGTTTCCGTGCATTTCTCGCGCGTCAGCCGCACGACCCTGTGCACCACGCTCGATCTCGGCGACAGCGTCAGCGTCGCGACTGTCGAGCACGTCACCTCCGCGCTTTCCGGCATGGGCGTCGATAATGCGCTCATCACCGTCGATGGCCCGGAATGCCCCATTCTCGATGGCAGTGCGCATCCCTTCGCCGCCGCCATCATGGAAATCGGGCTGGAATCGCAGCCGGCCCCGCGAAAATTCCTCAAGATCATCCGCGCCGTCACCGTGCGCAACAACGACGCTTTTGCCGCCCTCGAGCCCTATAATGGCCGGGCGCTCGACCTTGAGATCGATTTCGATTCCAAGGTCATCGGCCGTCAGCGCATGATCTTTGACTGGACGCCGCGCCGTTACCTCGATGACGTTTCCCGCGCCCGCACCTTCGGTTTTGCCCGCGACGCCAAGGCGCTGCGCCAGGCCGGCTATGCGCTCGGTTCGAGCCTCGACAATTCGATCACGGTCGATGAAGACCGCGTGCTCAACCCCAATGGCCTGCGCTACGAAGACGAATTCGTGCGCCACAAGCTGCTCGACGCCATTGGCGACCTGTCGCTCGGCGGCCTGCCCATCTGGGGCCGCTTCCGCTCCTACAAAGGCGGGCATGCGCTCAATGCTCACGTCCTGGCCGGTCTCTTTTCGAGCGAAGCCAATTATGAGATAGTCAATGCGGAGGATCTGCCGCTGGAAGTCGAGGCTTTCGACGACCATCCGGAGGGTTTGGGCGTTCGCCATTATCTCCGGTCCGTGCGCTGACCGGCCTGCCGGCCGCCACGCCACAGTTTTGATCCATTTACTAATTACGCCGCAATCGCTTGTGGAAGTTTGAGAACGGGGCACTTCGTGACTGTTAAAGTTGTAAGCCAGATGGCGAATTGGGCAATCCGATTTGCCGCCGTGGGTCTGTTCGCTACCGTTCTCACCGCTTGCGCCGGCATGAATTTGTTTGGGCCTCCCAAGCTTAAGGAAGAACCGATCGTTCCGGCTGCCGCCCTTTATCAGGGCGCGCTGGACGATATGGACCGCCAGTATTACCAGACCGCCATCAAGAAGCTCGAACAGCTCGATCGCCAGCATCCGCGCGATGCGCTGACCGAGAAGAGCAAGCTGATGCAGGTCTATGCCCACTATCGCATCGGCAAGTTCAACGAAGCGATTCTGGCCGCCGACCGCTATATGGCGCTCTATCCCAATGGCAAGGACGTCCCCTATGTCCTCTGGCTCAAGGGCACGTCCTATTACGGCCAGATCAAGGACATCACCAGGGACCAGCAGCTGTCGCGCGATGCCATCGACACCTACAACCTGCTGATTTCGAACTATCCGAATTCGGAATATGCCAAGGACGCCAAGGACAAGCTCCTCGTCGCCTATGACCAGCTCGCCGGCAAGGAAATGTCCGTCGGCCGCTATTATCTCGGCAATGGCGAATACACCGCCGCCATCAACCGCTTCCGCGAAGTGGTCGAAAAGTGGCAGACCTCGACGCATATCGAAGAAGCCCTTTACCGCCTGACCGAAGGCTATCTGCTGCTCGGCCTCACCAACGAAGCCATGTCCGCCGCCGCCGTCCTGGGTCACAACTACCCCTCGAGCGACTGGTACAAGCGCGCCTTCGAACTCCTGGGCAAGCAGGGCCTCGCCCCCCAGCTCAATTCCGGCAGCTGGCTCGCCGCCCACAAGAGCTGAGTTTTCAGCACCAGAATTTGAAAGGGCCCCTCGGGGCCCTTTTGTTTTCCAGCCCAAGTTAGGCAGCCCTCATCAAGAGAGATGCCAAGCCGAGCGTGTCGCAATCTCTTCACCAAATCCGCGGTCCCTTCACCTCTCCCTTGATGGGGGAGGCCGGGAGGGGGTGGCCGCCGCCGCCTCAGAACGCTAATCTCGGGCCATGACGCCCAGGCTCGCCATCCCCGCGTACTTCCTCTCCGTCCCCTACAACGCCGCCATGCACCCCGGCGCGGCTGTTCCCGCCGACCTGTCGTCCGGCGCCAATTGCCAGGTCTTCGCCTATGCGCTTCTGGCGCATTTCGGCATCGATTTTCCGCCCCTGCGGTCAAGCGAACTCTGGGCCGACACCCGACACTCGCACGCAGTCACTGAATTCCAGCCGCTGGACCTTCTCGTTTTCGGCAAGAGCGCCGATGCCTTCGGCGCCCATGTGGCTGTCTATGTGGGCGAGGGCAGGGCGATCCACCTCTCCCGGACGATCGGCTTGCCCGAAGAGTGGACCATCGAGGATTTCGCGAGGCACGAAAACTATCGCGTCCTGATCGGCGGCAAGCGTCCATACACCAGGGTTTGACAACCACGAGGCCAAGCCCCATCTCCGCGGAAACGGAGCGCCCAGATCCATGTCCTCATCCCACTTCAACGCCGAAGCCGCCCGCCACTACGCCAAAGGCCCGCCGCGGCAGGTTCCCGGCTTTGCGGGTCTCCATCGCATGATGAACCTGCTGCTCGCCGAAACCATCCCCGGCGACGCCAGCATTCTCGTCCTCGGCGCCGGTGGCGGCCTCGAAATCAAGGCCATGGCCGATTTTCGCCCCGGCTGGCGCTTTTCCGGCGTCGACCCCTCCGCCGACATGCTGAACCTCGCCCGCGAGATCACCGCCGACCACGCCCCGCGCATCGCGCTCACCGAAGGCTATATCGAGGCCGCGCCGACAGGTCCGTTCGATGCCGCCACGAGCCTTCTCACCTTCCATTTCATCCCGCGCGACCAGCGCCTTGAAACGCTTCGGCAAATCCGCCGCCGCCTCAAACCGGGCGCGCCCTTCATCCTCGCCCATGTCAGCTTTCCGCAGACCGAACCCGAGCGCTCCGCCTGGATCGCCCGCCACGTCGCTTATGGCCAGCCCGACGACGTCGACCCGGCCGTGGCCGCAAAGGCCCGCGAGGCCATCGGCACCCGCCTGACGATTCTCTCGCCCGAAGAGGAAGAAGCCATGCTCGCCGAGGCCGGTTTTACCGGCATCACCCCCTTTTACGCCGCCTTCACGTTCCGCGGCTGGCTGGCTTACGCGGAGTAGGGCATTCGCGGCCCGAGACACCCCGTCAGTTCCTCCCCCATCAAGGGAACTTTCTACGCCGGACCTCCCCCACTGAAGGGGGAGGGTGGGAAGGGGCCATTGGCCCGCGCCAAAGTGCCGGCATAGCAATAACCATAGTTGCCATTTTGTTCTTTTTGTCTATCATGCCTTCCCATTCGCATTGCTGTGCGAAAGTTAATCGCCGCTGACGCCGGGCCGGCCCTCGAATGCTATGAGGAAGGCCCGACAGGCCTTGGATAGATCCGCATGCTGAACGCGCTTTCGGTTCGCAACATTGTCCTTATCGACCAGCTCGATCTGGCGCTCGATACGGGCATGACCGTTCTCACCGGCGAGACCGGTGCCGGCAAATCCATTCTGCTCGATGCGCTCACCCTGGCCCTTGGCGGCCGCGGCGATGCCTCGCTCGTGCGGCAGGGGCAGGAGAGCGGGCAGGTCGTCGCCATGGTGCAGCTGCCGGCCAATCATCCGGCCCGCGCCCAGCTGCGCGACAATGCCATTGCCGACGACGAGGAGGTGATCCTCCGCCGCGTGCAATTCGCCGATGGCCGCACCCGTGCCTTCATCAACGATCAGCCGGTGTCCGCCGCTCTGCTGCAAAAGATCGGCAGCCAGATCATCGAAATCCACGGCCAGCACGATGATCGCGCGCTGGTCGATGTCGCCACCCATCGCGCCGCCCTCGATTCCTTCGGCGAACTCGCCGCTCCGGCCGCCGCCGTGCGCGAGGCCTGGGCCGATCTCGTCGAAATCCAGCAATCCGTAAGGGAGCAACAGGCCCGCGTCGTCGAAGCGCTGGCCGCCGAGGATTATGCCCGCCATGCGGTCGAAGAGCTCGAAAAGCTCAAGCCCGTCGAGGGCGAAGAGGCCGAACTCGCCGAGCGCCGCCAGCAGTTGCAGCAGGCCGAGAAGTCCGCCTCGGACCTCATCGAGATCGACGAAATCCTCAATGGGCCCAGCGCCCCGTCGCCGGCACTCTCGGGCCTGATGCGGCGCCTCCTCCGCAAGATCGATGGCGGCGCCGAGCTTTTCCAGCCCATCGTCGATGCGCTCGATGCTTCCCTCGTAACGCTCGACCGCGCTGGCGAAGCCCTCGAAGACCTGCGCCGACAGATGGCTTATGACCCGGCCGAGTTCGAAGGCGTCGAAGAGCGTCTCTTCGCCCTCCGCGCCGCCGCCCGCAAGCATCAGACGACCTGCGACGAGCTGCCCGCCATTCTCGAAAAATATCAGGGCGATCTCGACACCCTGCAAAGCGGCGAAACCCGCCTGAAGGCGCTGGAGGCCGATGAAGCCCGCGCCCGTGCCCGTTATCGCGAAGTCGCCGAAACCCTCTCGGCCGGCCGCGCCAAGGCCGCCAAGGCGTTGAGCAAGGCCGTCGAAGCGGAATTGCCGGACCTGAAACTCGGCGCCGCCCGATTCATCGTCGATCATCAGATCGAAACCGACCGCGTTGCCGCTGCCGGTTTCGACCAGATCGCCTTCCACGTCCAAACCAATCCGGGCACCGCTGCCGGTCCCCTGCTCAAGGTCGCCTCGGGCGGCGAGTTGAGCCGCTTCCTTCTGGCCCTCAAGGTCGTCCTTGCCGATCGCGGTTCCGCGCCCGTCCTGATTTTCGACGAAATCGACACCGGGGTCGGCGGCGCCGTGGCCGACGCCATCGGCCGTCGCCTGGCGCGTCTTGCCAAAACCGTGCAGGTGCTCACCGTCACCCACGCGCCGCAGGTTGCCGCCCGCGCCAATCGGCATCTGCTGATCGAAAAGCAGATGGTTGAGGAGGGGGCCTTCATGCGCACCCATGTCCGCCCGCTCGAGCCCGATTCCCGGCAGGAAGAAGTCGCCCGCATGCTCGCCGGCGCCGAGATCACCTCGGAAGCCCGCGCTGCTGCCAAGAAACTGCTCGCCGCCGTGAAATAGTTCGCATGCCGGTGTCATTCCCGCGAATGCGGGAATCCCCTAGACTGTTTCCCTAGACCTCATGGTGAGCCCATGGAACCACGAGGTCGTGTCACTGTGGCCGCAGCGCGCCCGATTTCGTCCTTCGACAAGCTCAGGATGAGGTCTGCGGTGCAGCGGCAAGCGTTCGAGAGTTGATGATGTCCGATCTGTCCCAAAAGCCCGTCGCCGATCTGACCGAAGACGAAGCCCGGCTTGAGCTCGAACGGCTCGCCGCCGCCATTGCCGCGGCCGACATCGCCTATCATCAGAACGATGCGCCCGAGATCACCGACGCGGCCTATGATGCCATGCGCATCCGCAATGCCGAGTTGGAGGAAGCCTTTCCCGAGCTGGTGCGGCCCGATACGCCCACCGGCCGGGTCGGCGCGGCGCCGGCCGAGGGCTTTGCCAAGGTGCGCCACGCCGTGCCCATGCTCAGTCTTGCCAAGGCCTATACCGATGAAGACGTGGTCGATTTCATCGAGCGCGGCCGCCGCTTTTTCAAGCAGGACGAAGGCCTTGAAATCGCCTTCACCGCCGAGCCCAAGATCGACGGCCTGTCCGCCTCGCTGCTCTACGAAGATGGCGTTTTCGTCCGCGGCGCCACGCGCGGCGATGGCACGGTGGGCGAGGACATCACCGCCAACCTGCGCACAATCAAGGATATTCCCGAAAAGCTGAAGGGCTCCGGCTGGCCCAAAAGCATCGAAATCCGCGGCGAGGTCTATATGACCTATGCCGAATTCCAGGCCCTCAAGGAGCGCTCCGCTGCCGTGGGCGGGCAGGATTACGTCAATCCGCGCAACACGGCCGCCGGCTCGCTGCGCCAGAAGGATCCCAGCGTCACGGCCAGCCGAAACCTCAAATTCTTCGCCTATGCCTGGGGCGCCACCACGGAAGACCCGGCGCCGACCCAATATGAAGCCGTGCAAAAATTCGCCGAATGGGGCTTTGCCATCAGCCCCCTGATGGCGCGCGCCAGGTCGGTCGAGGAACTGATCGCCCATTACCACAAGATCGAAGAGCTGCGCTCGTCGCTCGGCTATGACATCGACGGCGTCGTTTACAAGGTTGACCAGCTCGATCTCCAGCGCCGCTGGGGTTTCGTCACCGGCGAGCCGCGCTGGGCCGTGGCCCATAAATTCCCCGCCGAACAGGCGATGACCGTCGTCAAAAAGATCGACATCCAGGTCGGCCGCACCGGCACCCTGGCCCCCGTCGCCCGCCTTGAGCCCGTCACCGTCGGCGGCGTCGTCGTCGAAAACGTCACGCTGCACAATGAAGACTATATCAAGGGCATCGACAGCAACGGCCTCCCCATCCGCGGCGACGAGCCGATAGACATCCGCGTCGGCGACACCGTCGTCATCCAGCGGGCAGGGGACGTTATCCCCCAAATCGTCCGCGTCGTGCTCGAAAAGCGCCCAGCCGATGCCGCGCCCTACGATTTCCCCAAATTCTGCCCCGTTTGCGGCTCGCCCGCGTTGCGCGAAATCAACGAAAAGACCGGCAAGGAAGATTCCCGCCGCCGCTGCACCGGCGAGTTGATCTGCCCGGCCCAGGCGGTCGAAGGCCTGCGCCATTTCGTCTCCCGCGGCGCCCTCGATATCGAAGGCCTTGGTGCTGAAAACATCGATACTTTCTTCAATGCCGGCCTCATCCGCACCGCCGCCGACATTTTCACCCTCAAAGATCGCCGCCCCGAGGTCCAGCGCGCCCTAGCCGAACGCCGCGAGGAACAGGCGAAAGCCCGCGAAGCCGCCTCCGGCAAAACGCGCAAAAACGTCCGCGGCGTCGAAGACCGCAATTACGAGGGCCTCGACAAGCTCTTTGCCGCCATCGACGCGCGCCGCAATCCCGAGCTCGACCGCTTCATCTTCGCCCTGGGCATTCGCCATATCGGGGAGACTACCGGCGCCATCCTCGCCCGCACCTTCGGCTCGATCCAAAAACTCGAAGAGGCCGGCAAGGAAATGGTCGCCGCCGAAGACCCCATGAGCGTTTTCCCCTCCACCGACGGCATCGGCACCACGGTGGTGGAAGCGCTCGTGACCTTCTTCGGCAATCAGCGCAATGTCGATGCGCTCGATGCGCTGCTCAAACAGGTGACCCCGAAGGACTATGTGGTGACCATTTCCGCCGATAGCCAAATTGCTGGCAAGACGGTGGTTTTTACCGGCACGCTCGAAAAAATGTCACGATCCGAAGCCAAGGCTATGGCGGAACGGCTCGGTGCCAAGGTGGCCGGCTCGGTTTCGGCCAAGACCGATATTCTGATCGCCGGTCCCGGTGCCGGCTCGAAACTGAAGACGGCGCAGGAGCTAGGCGTCGAGGTCATCACCGAAGACGAGTGGTTCGCCCGCGTCGGCAGATAGTTTTGAGGGAGAGCGTCGCATGAGGATTTTCTGGGCCGCAGCCGGTTTCGCACTCGCCCTGAGCGCAGGTGCCGCACAGGCCGGCGAGGCCGGCGACCAGCTCGCCCAAAGCCTCTATGATGGCACCATTGGCGATCTCGCAACCCGCTCGGCCGCCCCCTGCGAGGCGGGCGAGGGCGATGCCTGTTTCGCCCTTGGCTTCGATAGCCTCATCTCCGCCTACGAAACCTTAGCCGAGGGTCTTTATCGCCACGGCGTCGTAACCCCCAATTCGCCCGCCCTTGCCATGGTGCTCGGCGTCAGTCTCGATGCGATCATGGCGCCGGCAAATCCGAACCCGGAACCGCTGACCTACGAGCAGTTCCGCGATTTGCTCGAAGCCTTTTCCAGGTCGCTCGACATCGCCGCCGGCCACATGCAGCAGGCCGGTGAAGGCACGTCCTTCGTCATCCATATCGATCCGCTAAAGGTCCGCATCGACCTCGATGGCAATGGCGAGGCGAGCGCCGGCGAAACGCTCGGTGCGCTTCTCGGCGATCTCGGCGGCCTCGTCGACATCCCCGCGCCCGACGCCCCGCCGGCCGGCAAAAACAAGTCCAAGGGGACCGAGCCAGCGGAAAATACCATCATCGGCTTCGACAATGCCGACGCCATCTGGTTCGCCGGCTACGCCAATATCACCGCCACGCCGATCGAAATCGCGCTGGCGCATGACTTTTCCGCCTTCTTCAATGCCTATTTTCACCGCATCTTCCCCAAGGCGGACCTGCCCATGCAGGATTTTTCGCGCAGCCAGGGCACGTTGATGATGGATGCCGACAGCGATACTTTCATCGCCGATATCGTCGCAGCCATCCATACGGCCGATTTCCCCGTTGTCGATCGGCCTCGGCTGGCCGCGGTGCTCGGGCGCCTCAGCGCCATCACCGCCCTCAGCCGCCGGAACTGGGAAATGATCCTCGCAGAAACCGACGATGACCGGGAATTGCTGCCATCGCCGACCCAAACCTCACTGGTGCCCGGTCAGCCGATCACCGAGGATATGGTCAAGGCCTGGTCCGCCACCCTCGATCAGCTGGATCGCATCATCGATGGCGAGCTGCTCCTGCCGCATTGGCGGTTCAGCAAAGGCTTCAATTTGAAGACCTATTTCGAAACGGCCACCGAAACCGATCTGGTCATGCTGTTCACCGGCCAGGCCGCCTTGCCCTATCTCAGCGATGGTCCCATCGCCAATGCCGCTGCCTTTGCCGAGCTTAACCGCGTCATGGGCGATGAATGGCCCGTGTTCGCCCTGTGGTTCAATTGAGGCCGCGTCACGTTTGCCTCGTCTTCCCGTCATATGGGCCCGGCGCGCCGGGTCAATAGGAGTGTTTCAAATGCGTCGCCTTGCTCTCATCCCCGCGCTGCTGCTGGCCTTTGCGGCTCCGGCATTCGCCCAGCCCTATGAAACGCCTCAGGAACTGCTGGAAGCCTTTTACGAGCCCTATTTCTCCGGCGATTTCCCCGAATTCGAGTCCGATTTCCGCTCGGCCAAGCTGAATGCGCTCTATGAGGCCGACGCCGAAAATACGCCCGAAGGCGAAATAGGCGCGCTCGATTTCGATCCCTATATCGATGGCCAGGATTTCGACCTGGCCGATCTGGTCATCGGCGAGCCGCAGGAGAGCGAAGGCTTTGCGACGGTCGACGTCAACTTCACCAATTTCGACGAGCCGAAGCACATCGTCTATGACCTGGTCTTCGAAGACGGCGGCTGGCGCATCGACGACCTGGCGAGCGACAACGCCGATTTCACCTATCGCCTCAGCGAAATCTTCGCCGAAGCCGCCGCACGCTGGGAGTGACACGGCGGGTGGGGCGAAGCTGGCGCAGAACCACGCAATAGCCCTCATGGTGAGGTGCGCAGTGTCAGCGCAGCCTCGAACCACGAGGGCGTGCCGCCATGATGCAGCGCCTCAGTACGAGCGCTACCGGAATTGCTCTAAATCCCTGCCGTCGCCTTCTCCAGCCAGGCTTTCACCTCACCCGAAACCTTCGGCCCGATCTCTGCCAGCACCCGCGCGTGGAATGCATTGAGCCAGCCGCGTTCCGCCTCGGTCAGCAGGGCCCTGTCGATCAGCCGGACGTCGATCGGCGCCAGCGTCAGCGTTTCGAATTCGAGATAGCCCGGAAAATCCTCGGCTTCCTTGACCACCACCAGGTTCTCGATGCGAATGCCATATTCGCCCGCCTTGTAATAACCCGGCTCGTTGGAAATCACGTTGCCAACCTCGAGCGGCAGCGGATAGCGCGGCGCAATGCCGATCGGGCCTTCATGCACGCCGAGATAGGCACCAACGCCATGGCCGGTGCCGTGGTTGTAGGTAATGCCGTCGGCCCAGAGGAATTGCCGCGCCAGCACGTCGATCTGTGCGCCGCTGGTGCCCTTGGGAAAGCGCGCCATGGAAATGGCGATCATGCCCTTTAGTACGCGCGTATAGCGGTCCCTTTGCTCCGCCGTCGCTTCGCCGGTCGCGAGCGTGCGGGTAATGTCTGTCGTGCCCGACAGATATTGCGCGCCGCTATCGACCAGCATCAGTTCCCCGGGATTGAGCCGCCGGTCCGTCTTGGTCGAAACCCGATAGTGCACGATGGCGCCATTGGGTCCGGCGCCCGAAATCGTGTCGAAGCTGGCATCGACACAGCTCTCTTCCTCGCGCCGGAAGGCTTCGAGCGCGGTGACAATGCCGATTTCGGTCAATTCGCCCTTGGGCGCCTCGCTGTCGAACCAGCTGAGGAATTTTGCCAGCGCCACGCCATCGAGCCGGTGCGCCTCGCGCATGCCGGAAAGTTCCGCCTCGTTCTTGCGCGATTTCGGCAGCAGCACAGGATCGCGCTTTTCGATCAGTTTTGCGCCCGCCGATGTCAGCGTTTCGGCAATGGCGATGGGCGCGCTGGCCGGATCGACCAGCACGGTCTTGCCGTTCTTGCCCAGCTTTTCCAGTGTTTTGGTCAGCTTTTTCGCCGCTTCGATCCCGGCGATTCCCTCAAGCGCGGTTTCCAGTTCCGGGGTCACCTTGGCCGGATCGAGGAACAGCTTGGCTTCGCCCTTTTGCGGCACCACGGCAAAGCCGAGCACGAAGGGCGTGTTCGGCACGTCGCGGCCGCGAATGTTGAAGAGCCAGCAGATGGATTCGGGCAGGGTGAAAACCACGGCATCGGCGCCATCCTCGGCCAGCGTCCGCTGCAACTGCGCGATCTTGTCTTCCGCCTTCTGTCCGGCCCGGTTGTGGCCGAGAATTTCCACCGCGCCGGCCGGCGGGGCAGGGCGATCGCTCCAGACCGCGTCGATCAGGTTGTCATGGGCCACGACCTTGGCGTGCCCCTTGAGCTTGTCGGTCAGGTCGCGCACTTCGCCCGGCGTATGCAGCCAGGGATCGTAGGCGACGACGGCGCCCTTTTTCACATAGGGTTTTGCGTCCACGGCAAGGCTTGCCACTTCGTGCACCGCGACCAGGGTGGTGTCGGTCTGCGCAGGCGCCTGCAGCGTATAGCGGCTGTCGATGAAAAGCTGCGCGTCCTTCAAGCCGATGAGGGCAAGGCCGGCCGAACCGGTAAAGCCCGTCACATAGGCAAGGCGCGCTTCGCTCGCCGGCACGGATTCGCCGCGATGCGCATCGGCGCGCGGCACGAGGAAGTAGTCGACGCCCGCCGCCTTCATCGCCTTGCGCAATGCCGCGAGCCGCGGAGCGACCTGGCTGGGGTCGGATTTTTCCTCAAAGCTCTGGAATTTCGCGGGAGGGAAGGAGGCAGTGGTCATCGATATTATCCCGGGGCCGGACTGCGTGGCCGTCATGGCTGGCTTGTGGTTCCTGCGCTGGTGAAAGCGCGCGGCGAGCCTATCTTATTGTTCAGCACCAGGAGATGAAAAATGAGCAAGCAGAATAATTTCTTCCAGCGCGCCCTCAACGCTCTGGTCGAGGGCCGCACCCGCCAGGCCGAGCGCTACATCGCCCAGTTCGAGCGCGATCACGCGCATTCTGAAGCGAAGGTGAACAAGCGTTAACTGCGCCCTGCGCAATTGGCATGGCTGGTCTGTTTCCAACCCTCTAACGCAGGGCTGATAAAATAGGTAAAAGCCAAACAGAGGCTCGGCAATAGACCGCGCGTCGCATGGAGTAAGAGATGACTGAGAGCAAGAATGGTTTCCGCGTAGCACTGGGTGGTCTGATTGACGCTCGTGGCCGCGAAGCGTCTCGCCAGGTCAGCTACCGCATGCAGCACCAGCTGATCGGCGCTGTAACCAAGCGCCCATAAACGGCAGCTAGTTACCTGTTGACGATTTTACGATCCCCGAAGCCTGCTTCGGGGATTTGCTTTTTGGGCGCACATAGCCGCTCGATACCCCCAAACCGCTCCGTTCTCGTCCCCGCTGGGCGCGTGCCCTATCCGTTTGCGCGGCGCTGCGCCCAAAAGGTACCCATTTGCTACCCAAAGGGGCGCCTCGGCGCCCCTCGATGGTAACAGTCTGCTATCGCATTCAGCGTTTTTCCAGCACCAGGGTAGTCCAGTCCTTGCGCTTGAGGTGGTCCACCAGGGTGAAGCCGGCAAGCTCATAGGCGGCGATGACGCCATCGGCCTGGGTATTCAAAATTCCCGACAGAATCGCCGTTCCCCCGGTCTGCGCGATCCCGCCCATGCCCGGCGCCAGTTCGGTCAGCGGGCCGGCCAGAATATTGGCGACGATCAGGTCATAAGGCGCGCGCGCGGCGATTTCGCCATGGTCCAAACCTGTCGCCTCGATGGCGTCGATATTCTCGCCGACGCCATTTTCGTGAGCGTTTTCAACGGTCGTCGTCACCGCGATGGGGTCGATATCGGTCGCGAGAATCTTGCCGCCGAGACGCTTGGCAACGGCGATCGCCAGAACGCCGGTTCCAGTCCCGATATCGACGACCGCCTTTGGCGTCGTCCGCGTCAGCAGCATTTCGATCGCCTCGAGGCAGCCGGTCGTGGTCTCGTGATGCCCCGTGCCAAAGGCCTGAGCCGCATCGATTTTCATCGGCGTCAGGCCCTCGGGAACGGGCCCGGTTTCGTGGCTGCCATAGACATAGAAACCGCCCGCGATCACCGGCGCCAGACCTTCCAGCGATTTGGCGACCCAGTTGATCCCCATGTCGATTTCCTCGACGGAGAAATCCACAGCGCCGCCAAGAACTTGGGTCGCCAATTCATTGAAGGCGTCAATATTGGGCGGGCTGTCGCAGCTCGCTTCGAATACCCATTCGCCGGTCTCTTCGATCTCATGCGCCGAAGCGGTCAGCGCCAGATCGTCGCGCTCCATCACGGCGTCGACCAGGGCATAGGCCTGTTCCTTGGTGAGGGTTGCGGAAAGCTGGTCGACGGCCATGGCAGGTAATCCCGGTTATTTCCCGCCCTAGTTGCGGCAGGTGGCGCGTTGAGTCAATGCCGCGCCGTATCGCATTGATTTAAAAGAGAAATGTACCGTCAGGCTTTCGCGACGAAACTTTCGAGAACCTTCTTCATCCCGGCCTTTTCGAAATCGATGGTCAGCTTGTTTCCTTCGACGCTGGTAACCTCGCCATAGCCGAACTTCTGGTGGAAGACGCGCTCGCCCGCCTTGTAGCCGCTCGATTGGCCGCCCAGATCGACCGAGCGCGCCACCAGTTCCCCATCGATGGTCAAAGGCCCGCCGCCCTTGCGATTGGCCTGATTGGCGCGCGCCCGCTGCCAGCCCGGCGTTTCATAAACGCTTTCAAATGGATCGGCCTTGTTGAAACGGCTGGCGGCTCCGCCGCCATAACCATAGCCGCCATAGGCGGAGCCCCGATCGGTCACGACCACCGCATCGGGCGGAAGTTCATCCACAAAACGGGAGGTCAGGGCCGACTGCCAGAGGCCGTGGATGCGCCGGTTTTGTGCCGACGAAATGCGCACGCGCTTGCGCCCTCTGGTGATCCCGACATAGGCAAGCCGCCGCTCTTCTTCGAGACCGGCGCGGCCGCTTTCATCCATGGACCGCTGGCTCGGGAACGAGCCTTCTTCCCAGCCGGTCAGGAAAACCGTGTTGAATTCCAACCCCTTGGCCGAATGGAGCGTCATGATAGTCACGGCGTCGCTGGCCTCGGCGCTGTCCCGGTCCATCACCAGCGAGATGTGTTCGAGGAAGCCGCCAAGGGTCTCGAACTCTTCCATCGACCGGCTGAGTTCCTTGAGGTTTTCCTTGCGCCCCTGGGATTCGGCGGATTTGTCGGCCGCCAGCATGTCCATGTAGCCGCTCTCTTCGAGAATCTGCTCGACCAGCTGATAGAGCGGCAAGCTGTCAGCGCGGCGGGCCCAGTTGTCGAATTGATCCACCAGGCCGCGAAGCGTCGTGCGCTGCTTGGGTTTGAGCTCTTCCGTTTCAATCAGCATGCGCGTGGCAGACAGCAGTGGCACCCTCTGGTGACGGCCTGTTTCCATCAGTGTCTTCACCGTGGAATCGCCTAGCCCGCGCTTGGGCACATTGACGATTCGCTCGAAGGCAAGATCGTCTGCCGGCTGTGCCACAAGCCGCAGATAGGCCAGGGCATCGCGGATTTCCTTGCGTTCATAAAAGCGCGGGCCGCCGACGACGCGATAATTCAGCCCAAGCGTAATGAAGCGCTCTTCCAGTTCGCGCATCTGATAGGAGGCCCGCACCAGAATGGCCATGGAGTTCAATGGCTCGCCAAGGCGTTGAAACTGTTCGATTTCCTCTCCGACGGTGCGCGCCTCTTCCTCGGAGTCATAGACCTGCGTGAAGGAAATCAACTCGCCGGCTTCCGCGACGTCCGTGTGCAGCGTCTTGCCGAGCCGGCTTTCATTGTGGGCAATCAGGGTCGAGGCGGCCTTGAGGATATTGGCCGTCGAGCGGTAATTGCGTTCGAGTTTTATGACCTTGGCGCCGGGAAAATCCTTCTCGAAACGCAGGATATTGTCCACCTCGGCGCCGCGCCAGCCATAGATCGACTGGTCGTCGTCGCCGACCACGCAGATATTGGCTTCCGACGCTGGTTTCCCCTGCGCGAGCAGGCGCAGCCACAGATACTGCGCCGTGTTGCTGTCCTGATATTCATCGACCAGCATATATTTGAATTTGCGGTGATATTCGGCAAGGACCTCCGGGTTCTCCCGGAACAGCCGAATGCATTCGAGCAGGAGATCGCCAAAATCGACGGCATTCAGCGTTTTCAGGCGTGCCTGGTAATCGGCATAGAGATTTGGAGCCTTGCCATTGGCAAAGTACCCCTTCTCGGCAGGCGGAACGTCCTTGGGCAGCCAGCCACGGTTTTTCCAGGCGTCGAGCAGGTTGGCGAACTGCCGTGCGGGCCAGCGTTTTTCGTCAATGTTCTCGACTTCGAGCAGCTGCTTGATCAGCCTGATCTGGTCGTCGGTATCGAGAATGGTGAACTGGGGCTTGAGATCCACCAATTCCGCATGCGTGCGCAGAATGCGCGCGGAAACCGAGTGAAACGTCCCCATCCATGGCAGGCCCTCGAAGTTCGGCACAAATTCATGGACGCGCTTCTTCATCTCGTTGGCGGCCTTGTTGGTAAAGGTCACCGCCAGGATCTGGCTACCCCAGGCCATCCGCTGGTTGAGAATATGGGCGATGCGGGTCGTCAGCACCCGTGTCTTGCCGGTGCCGGCCCCGGCGAGCACCAATAGCGGGCCCTCGGTGGTCACGACGGCATCGCGCTGTTCCGGATTAAGGCCGTGCAGATAATCCGGCACCTGCCGGTTGAGCTGGCTCGTGATCGGCCCGCCTTGAGGGCGGGGCAGGGGGTGGACTTCACCGGACATAAAGGGCCTTTCCTTCGCGCCGGGCCGGGGGCAGCACGCTCTGCGCGGGATTGACGAATCTTATTTTGTTCTCATCCGCAATATAGGGTTCCCGCGCTCATCTGTATAGGATGTGCGGGCGTCACCGATCCGTCATGCAACTGTCACCGAGGAGTCTTGGCACGCCTCTATGCGAGGTCCGTTCATAGGGGGACCTCACATGAATATGCCACGTTTGCTGGGCGCGCTGACTGCTGCCCTTCTGGCCTCGACCGTTTCGGCCAATGCCGCTGAATATTTCAATCGCGTCTCGAGCTTTCCTGTTGCGCTCAATGCGCCCGAGGCCGAAGCGACCTCGTCGGAAATCATCACCGCCACCGACGACGGAATGACCCTGATTTACTCCGATAGCCCCAATGGCGGCATCGGCTTTGTCGATATTTCCGACGCCAAGGCTCCCAAGCCGGCCGGCTACATGGATATGGGCGGCGAGCCGACATCCGTGACCGTTATCGGCGGCAAGGCCTACGTCGCCGTAAACACCTCTGAATCCTTCACCAATCCCTCGGGCAAGCTGGTCGTCGTCGACATCGCCGGCAAGTCCATCGACGGTGAATTCGATCTCGGCGGCCAGCCGGATTCGATCGCCCACAACAAGGACAACACCATCCTTGCCATCGCCATCGAGAACGAGAGGGATGAAGACGTTAACGACGGTGCCATTCCGCAGGCCCCCACGGGTTTTCTGGTTCTGGTAACGCTGGTTGACGGCGCGGTGACGCAGGAAAACGTGAAAAAGGTCGATCTGACCGGCCTTTCCGCCATTGCTCCGGATGATGCCGAAGCCGAATTCGTCTCGTTCAACGACAATGACGAAGTTGCCGTCACCTTCCAGGAAAACAACTACCTCGCCATCATCGATGCCCGGACCGCGACCGTTGTCGGCGGCTTCGATGCCGGGGAAACCGGCATTGCCGGTGTCGACACCAAGAACGACGGCAAGATTGATTTCTCGGGCGAGAACAAGGTCGTCCCGCGTGAGCCGGATGCCGTAAAATGGCTCGATAACGATCGCCTAATCACCGCCAATGAAGGCGACTGGAATGGCGGTTCGCGCGGTTTCACCATCTTCAATCGCGATGGTTCGGTGCTGTTCGACTCGGGCAATGCGCTCGACGTGAACGCCGCCCAGATGGGCCACTATCCCGACTTCCGCAACAAAAAGGGCGTCGAGCCGGAAGGCCTCGAAGTCGCAACTTTCGGCGACACCCAATATATCTTCATCGCCGAAGAACGTTCCTCGCTCATCGCGGTCTACAAGGATACCGGGGCCGAGCCCGAATTCGTGCAGTCGCTCCCCTCGGGCATTTCGCCGGAAGGTCTTGTCGCCATTCCCGCGCGCAATCTCCTCGCCACGGCCAACGAAGTTGACCTGCGCGAAGACGGCCTCGGCGGTTCGCATGTGATGGTCTACGAACTCGGCGAGGGCGAGCCGTCCTATCCGCAACTCGTTTCCGATCTCGATGCAGACGGCCACCCGATCGGCTGGGCCGCCATTTCCGGTGCCGTCGCCGATGCCGAAAAGCCCGGCATTCTCTATACCGTCAGCGACAGCGTGCTCTATGGCGCCCCGGCCATCTATGAAATCGACGCCACCGCCCAGCCGGCCCGCATCGTCAAGAAAACCGTCATCACCCGCAAGGGCCAGACGGCGCAGAAACTCGATCTCGAAGGCATCACCCTCGATGGCGAAGGCGGTTTCTGGCTCGCCAATGAAGGCGATAGCGACAAGCTCGTGCCGCATGC